>JBCCWG010000077.1:0-15501 GCA_039193985.1 Pseudomonadota bacterium | reverse complement strand
CTCGGTGAGTTTGCGTGCAAACCCACCTGCCGACAGGCGATTGCAAGCAATCGCCGAGAGGCCATCGCCGGACCGGCCCGCGGTCTGGCGATTTGTCAGGCATAGGCGCTTAGTTCAGACAAAAAATGTGTCTTGGCCATTATTAAGCGCATAGCGGGCCGGTCGGATCGCCAGCCCCCGGTCCGCCGACGGCACGGCTCGTCGCTAATGTGCGCTAAGTCCGCAGAGCCGTCCTCCGGGAATTAACTCGCCTTCTTCTTACGCGTTGTCTTGCGTTTCCCCGACTTCGCTTCGCGTTCCTCGATCAACTGCATCGCGAGTTCCATCGTCACGTTATCCGGCTCGGTATTATCTGGAAGGGTAGCGTTCACCTTTTCCCATTTCACGTAAGGCCCGTACTTGCCGTCCATGATCGCGACCGCGCCACCGCGGTCGGGATGTTCGCCGAGATCCCTGAGTGTCTTGGCCTGACGACCACGCCCGCGGGAGGCTTTCTTCTCGTCGATCAGCTGTACCGCGCGGTTCATGCCAACCTCCCAAACCTCTTCGATGCTCTCGAGATTGGCATTGGTGCCGCCTTTGAACGAGGTGTTTTCGGCGTGTTTCAGATACGGGCCGTAGCGCCCGATATTGGCCCAGATGTTTACGCCGTCTTCGGGATGCTGGCCGATCAGGCGCGGCAGTTCGAGGAGCTTGACGGCCTGTGCCAGCGTCAGTTCCGCAGGTTCCCACCCCTCCGGCACACCCTGGCGGGGCGGCTTTTTGTTGTCGTCCGAGACGACGCCGCGCTGAACGTAAGGCCCGAAGCGGCCCTTGTGGACCCAGATCTGATCGCCCGCATCCTCACCCAGCAGCTTGCCTTCCGGGGGAATGCCGCTTTCGGGTTCGGTGCCCGGGGGGCCGAAGGCGCGGGTATAGCGGCATTCGGGGTAATTCGAACACCCGATGAACGCGCCACCCGACCGGGCGGTGCGCATTGACAGCCGCCCGATATTGCAGTTGGGGCAAAGGCGCGGGTCGCCGCCATCTTCGGTCGGCGGGAAGAGATGCGGTTCGAGCACCTCGTTGATCTTTTCCAGCACGTCCGTGATCCGCAACTCGGCCGTATCCTCGACCGCGGCTTTGAAGTCACGCCAGAAGCGCGCCAGCACATCCTGCCAATCGCGGTCGCCATTGGTGATGTCGTCCAGCTCGCTTTCCAGCTTGGCCGTGAAGTCATAGCCGACATAGCGGCGGAAATACTCGACCAGGAATATCGTGACCAACCGGCCCTTGTCCTCGGGGAACAGGCGGTTCTTGTCTTTGGTGACATAGCCGCGATCCTGAATGGTCGTCACGATCGACGCATAGGTCGAAGGGCGGCCGATCCCGATCTCCTCCATCTTCTTGACCAGCGTCGCCTCGGTATATCTTGGGGGCGGCTGAGTGAAATGCTGCTCGGGCGTGATCGTTTCCTTCTTTGCCGCCTCGCCCTGCATGATCTGAGGCAGCATCTTGTCATCATCGTCGACAACGTCATCCCGGCCTTCTTCATAGACCCGCATGAACCCATCGAAGGTGATGACCTGGCCGGTTGCGCGCAGTTCCACCTGACCGTCGGCACTGGCGATATCGACCGTGGTGCGTTCCAGGCGCGCGGCTTCCATCTGGCTGGCCAGCGTGCGCTTCCAGATCAGGTCATACAGACGTCTCTGATCGGGATCGCTGAGCTTCAGGCTGGCAACATCGGCGTTCATATCCGTGGGGCGCACGCATTCGTGGGCTTCCTGCGCGTTCTTGGCCTTGTTCTTATAGATACGCGGGCTGGACGGCACATAGCTGGCATCATAGCGCGTCCTGATCGCATCGCGCGCGGCGGCCACCGCTTCGGGGGCCATGTCGATGCCATCGGTTCGCATGTAGGTGATGTGCCCGGCTTCATAGAGGCGCTGGGCCACCTGCATGGTCTGGCGCGCGCCAAAGCCGAACTTGCGGCTGGCTTCCTGCTGCAGGGTGGAGGTCATGAAGGGTGGCGACGGGTTGCGCGTGCCGGGTTTGGCCTCGACCGATTTCACGGTCAGATCGCGGGTGTCGATGGCGCTGACGGCCAGCTCGGCGGCGGTCTCGTCGGCGATGTCGAACTTGTCGAGCTTCTTGCCGCCCAGAACGGTGAGCCGAGCCTCGAAGTTTTGCCCCCTCGGGGTCGCCAGCAGCGCTTTTACGGTCCAGTACTCGCGGGCGTTGAACGCTTCGATTTCCATCTCGCGTTCGACGATGATGCGCAGTGCCACCGATTGCACACGCCCTGCGGAACGAGAACCGGGCAGTTTGCGCCAGAGGACCGGTGACAGGTTGAAACCGACGAGATAGTCAAGCGCGCGGCGCGCCAGATAAGCCTCGACCAGATCGCGGTCGACCTCGCGCGGGTTCTGCATCGCCTCGGTCACTGCGCTTTTGGTGATGGCGTTGAAGACCACGCGACTGACGGGCGTATCCTTCTTGATGGCCTTGCGATTGCGCAGCGCCTCTTCCAGGTGCCAGCTGATCGCTTCCCCCTCGCGATCGGGGTCGGTTGCGAGGATCAGCGCAGGGTCATCCTTGAGCGCGTCGGCGATGGCCTTGATGTGTTTTTTCGAATCGCTCGCCACCTCCCATTTCATGTCGAACCCGTTCTCGGTATCGACCGATCCGTCCTTTGGCGGCAGGTCGCGGACATGTCCGTATGAGGCAAGTACGGTGTAGTCGGAGCCGAGATATTTGTTGATTGTCTTGGCCTTGGCCGGTGACTCGACAACGACTACGGGCATGAAAAACCTTTCGGGTGAACAGGGGCATATGGCGGCGGAACATGTGGGGCCTTGCCGTGGATTGTCAATGATCCGCAATGATTGTGGCGGCAAAGCGGCGCCCATCGCGGCCTTTCGGTCGGTCAATCGCCTAGTCGTTGAGGGCGAGCAGTCCGCCGGGGATGCGCCGCAGTTTCCCCTCGATCTCAAGCGTCGAGATCTCGGGCGATGCCAGCGATGCATCGCAGTTCAGATCGCGGATCAGCTGATCTTCCGGCACCGGGCTGGGGCCGAGACGGTCGAGAATCTGCCGGTGCAAATCGGTGGTGCGTTGCGAGAAGGTTGGCGGCGCGTCGGGTTTCGGTTCGGGCTTGGTGTCGGCGCTGGTTTGTCTTGCTGTGTTTGCCAGCGCTTCGATCACGTCGCGCGCCCCGCGCACCAGCGTTGCGCCGTCGCGTATCAGCATGTTGCAGCCGGATCCGCGTGGATCGAACGGGTGACCCGGTACGGCCAGCACATCACGCCCCTGGTCCAATGCCGTGCGCGCTGTGATCAGACTTCCGCTCTTGGCAGCCGCCTCAATCACGACCACAGCCTTGCATAGGCCTGAAACCAGCCTGTTGCGGCGCGGAAAATGGCGTGCCGTTGGTTGCACTGACATGGCAATCTCGCTGATGCGCAGGCCGGTTTCCTCGATCTCCTGCGCCAGAACCGCATTCTCGCTTGGATAAACAACGTCAACACCGCCTGCCATCACCGCGATAGTACCCTTCGCGAGAGCGGCGGTGTGAGCGGCGGCATCGACACCGCGTGCCAACCCCGAGACCACAACGAAACCAGCCTCGCCAAGTTCCTGCGCAAGTTTTCGGGCCATCCTTGTGCCGAGCGAAGAGGCGTTGCGCGCGCCGACCAATGCAATCATCGGGCGCTGCATTAGGGCCGTGTCGCCAATGCACCAGAGAAACGGCGGCGCATCCGGTATCTCGGCAAGGGCTGCCGGATACTCGGGTGAGTTGATCGCCACAGCCCTGGCACCCGACTGGCGCGCACGCTGCCACTCGGCCCGGGCGTCTTCGAGGGCGTAGGGCCGGTACCCGTTGACCCCGGCATCCTTGGCGACATGCGGCAGTGCTTCGAGAGCCGCTGCGGCCGAGCCATACTCGTTCATCAATCGATAGAAGGTGCTGACGCCGACGCGTCGAGATCGCAAGAGGCGGAGCCAGAGAAGCCACTCTTCCTCTGTGAGGGGTGGGGTGAGAGGGTGGGTGGAAGGGAATAAATCCTTGGCCATCCTGTCTCCGCCTGCTTGCTGAGTTCGTTATGCGTACTTGAAGTTAATGCGCACTTAACGCCGCATCTTTTTTGCATCGCCATTTTGGGGGAGGGCAGGTTGTGTTTTGCAACCTAGGCTACTCCGGCATGGCTCTGAAGGCGCGCGCTGTTAACCAAGCCTAGGACACAAGCGTCTTTTCGAACCTGAGGAGCGGAAAGGAAAAGCCACCATTCGCGCCTGCGACGGTTCCGTTTATGACACCCATGTCGGTCCAACCCTGGCGCGCATAAAAGCGTGCGGCGCGGACATTCTCGATCACACAGAGAAGATGGGCGCGTTCGACACCGGTGCTGCGCATGCGCGCTTCGCCATCTGCCAGCAAATCCCGGGCCACGCTGGTTCCGCGCGCGACCGGCTCCACGAAAAGCTGATCCAGTTCGTCACCGCGCACGACACAGAACCCAAGCGGGTCGCCGAGCGGGCCCGCCACGCGTATCAGGTCGCCGTATGCGATCAAACGCTTTGCAAAGCTGTCCAGTGTTCGCTGGGCCGTCAGTTCAGCGGGGACATGGGCCAGATGTGCTTCCATCCAACCGTCATGCCAAAGTTGCGCAAGCGGTTTGACATCAGCCTCGGCCAGTTTGCGAAGGTCTGTCACGTCACGCTGCTGCGCCGCCCACCGTCAACCCGCCGATCAGAAGCGTCGGTTGACCGACACCAACCGGCACCCATTGCCCGGCCTTGCCGCACATGCCGATCCCCGGATCGAGGGCCATGTCGTTGCCAACCGCTCGGATTTGCTTCAGCGCGGTTGCGCCGTCACCGATCAGCGTGGCCCCTTTGATCGGTGCCCCGACCTTGCCGTTTTGAACGCGGTAAGCCTCGGTGCAGGAAAAGACGAACTTGCCGTTGGTGATATCCACCTGACCGCCGCCGAAACCCACGGCATAGATGCCGTCTTTCACGTCCGAGACAATGTCGCCAGGTTTCGCGTCGCCGCCCAGCATATAGGTGTTGGTCATCCGAGGCATGGGCGCATGAGCATGGCTCTCGCGGCGACCGTTGCCGGTGGGTGCGACACCCATCAGGCGCGCGTTCTGGCGGTCCTGCATGTAACCGACAAGGATGCCGTCTTCGATCAGTGTGTTCTTGCCCGACGGCGTCCCCTCGTCATCCACCGTCAGCGACCCGCGCCGGTTCGGGATCGTGCCGTCATCCAGAACGGTCACGCCCTTGGCGGCGATCCGTTGTCCCATGAGGCCCGCAAAGGCGCTGGATTTCTTGCGGTTGAAATCTCCTTCCAGCCCGTGGCCGATTGCTTCGTGCAACAGAATCCCAGGCCAGCCGGCGCCAAGGGCCACATCCATGACGCCTGCAGGGGCGGGCACGGCTTCGAGGTTGACCAGCGCGATGCGCAGGGCTTCGTCAACCATGCCCTTCCACGCGTCGGGGTCGATCAGCGCATCCAGCGCATAGCGCCCGCCCGCGCCTGTGCCCCCGCCTTCGCGACGACCGTTTTCCTCGACAATCACGCTGACATTTAGACGGGTGAGCGGTCGCGTGTCGGAAACGCTGAGGCCATCGGCACGCAGGATTTCAACCGTCTGCAGCGAGGCTGACAAGGTGGCAGAGACCTGAACGACCCGCGCGTCCTTTTCGCGGGCATAGGCATCGATCTCCTTCAGCACGTCGATCTTCACAGGAAAGGTCGCATCGGCAATCGGATCGTCGTCGCTGTAGAGCTTGCGGTTTGTGGCTTGCGGCGCATCCGCCAGCGTGCCGCCACCATCGCCCACGGCCAGACGCGCTGTCTCAACAGCGCGGCGCAGCGACGCTTCGCTGATCTCGGTCGAATGGGCATAGCCGGCCGTCTCGCCTCGAACGGCCCTGAGACCAAAGCCTTCGGACGCGTTGTAACTGGCCGTCCGCACGCGTCCGTCATCATAAGACAGCACTTCGGCATGTCGCCGCTCCAGAAAGAGCTCGCCATCGTCGGCGCCCGCCACAGCTTCGCGCAGAAGACCAAGGGCGCTGTCGCGGTCGATAAGGGTTTCAAAGGGGCGAAACGGGGCGGATTGAGACATGGGTCGGGCGCCTTTTCTGAGCGCGGTGAGCGGCTGAATGCCGCAAGAGATGCGCTTGTTCATGGGACACTAATATGGTTTCTACCGTGCCGAGAACAACAGGCTGCTGCTTTGCCCGTTACGCGGCTTGCCGGGAACGCCATCTGGAATCAGGATTGACAGACATATGCGTCTTAAAACTCTTGTAACAAGCTTCATCGCAACGCTTGGCGGCGCGGCGGCGCATGCTCAGGACCTCGAGATCATCGGCGCGCCTGTTCAGGGCAAGCTTGGTTTTCAACCCGCCGCGACCGAACTGGCGCGTGATCTGCAGTGGTTGGACGGTATGTTGCTGATCATTATCACGGCAATTTCGCTGTTTGTGGTGGCGCTGCTGCTGATCTGCATCGTTCGCTATAATCGGACCTCGAACCCTGAGCCGGCCACGTTCACGCACAATACGCCAATCGAGGTGGCTTGGACCGTCGTACCAATCGTGATTCTGGTGTTCATCGGGGCGTTCTCGCTGCCCGTTTTGTTCAAGCAGCAAGAGATTCCCGAGCCGGATGTCTTCGTCAAAGCCACCGGTTATCAGTGGTATTGGGGCTATGAGTACCCGGACCAGGAGATTGAGTTCGACAGCTATATGATCGGGTCGGATCACGGCAACATGCTGACCCCCGAAGTGTCTGCCGAGTTGGAAGCGGCTGGGTATGCGGATGAGCATTTCACGCTCGCCACCGACACCGCCATCGTGGTGCCGACCGGCCAGGTTGTGGTCGTGCAGGTCACGGGCGCCGATGTGATCCACTCCTGGACCATCCCGGCCTTCGGCGTGAAGCAGGACGCGGTGCCCGGTCGTCTGGCCGAACTGTGGTTCGAAGTCGATGAGGGCATGGAAGGCGTCTACTTCGGTCAGTGCTCCGAGCTTTGCGGACTGAGCCACGCTTATATGCCGATCACCGTCAAGGCCGTGACGCAGGAGGTGTATGACGCCTGGGTGGCCGAGACGCAGACCGCCGGTACATGGGTCGAGCCGGGCGTCCGCCAGGTTGCGGCCAGCGAGTAACTATATGTCCGATGCTTCGATCAGCGCACCGCGTGAGTATGAGCCGACCTTCGGTGATTATGTTGCGTTGTTGAAACCACGGGTGATGTCGCTCGTGGTTTTCACGGCCTTGGTCGGGCTTCTGGTGGCACCGGGCGGACTGCACGCGGTCGAAATGCTGGCGGCGATCCTGTTCATCGCGTTGGGGGCAGGGGCCTCGGGCGCTTTGAACATGTGGTACGACGCCGATATCGACGCCGTCATGCGCCGCACCGCCAAGCGCCCCGTGCCCTCGGGCCGGGTTGAGCCGGGTGAGGCGCTGGCGATCGGGCTTGGTCTGTCCGGTATTTCGGTGGTGATGCTGGCGCTGGCGACGAATCTTGTCGCCGCAGGTCTGCTTGCGTTCACCATTTTCTTCTATGCCGTCGTCTATTCGATGTGGCTCAAGCGGTCGACGCCGCAGAACATTGTGATCGGCGGGGCTGCAGGTGCTTTTCCCCCGGTGATCGGCTGGGCGGCGGTGACAGGCGACGTCTCGATGGCAAGCGTGTTGATGTTCGGCCTGATCTTTATGTGGACACCGCCGCATTTCTGGGCGTTGGCCCTGTTCACCAAGTCCGACTATGGCGATGCCGGGGTGCCGATGCTGACGGTCACCCATGGCCGCGACAGCACGCGCCGCCACATTCTGGCCTATACAGTCCTACTCGCACCTGTCGGCATTGGCCTGGCACTGACCTCGGTCGGCGGGCCGATCACGCTGGCGGCGGCCGTTGTGCTGAATGCGCTGTTCCTGAAAGGTGCGTTTTCCATCTGGCGGCGCGATGATTTGGCGGCGGAAGCGGACAATTACGCGGCTGAGAAGAAGTTCTTCAAGCTGTCGCTCTATTATCTCTTCCTGCATTTTTCCGCATTGCTTGCGGATGCCGCTTTGGGAGGATTGTTGTGATACGCGCCACGCATGAGCTTCACGACCGCCGCAAGAGCCGCAATGTTGGCCTCGGCCTAACGCTGGTCGGCTTTGTGGCCATCGTATTCGCGTTGACGGTCGTCAAGGTGACGCGCGGGGATCCGATGCAGGCTTTCGACCATGTGGTGCGCCCCGAGATGGAGATCGTTCAATGAGCGACACACCGATGGACCCGAAACGCAAGACCGTGCTGCAGCTGTGCTGTGTCGTGCTGACGATGGGAACGTTGGCCTGGGCCTCGGTCCCGCTTTATGACCTATTCTGCCGTGTGACCGGCTGGGGTGGCGCCACCGATGTGGCCGACGCCGCGCCGGGCGCCATCGAAGAAGAAGTGACCGTGCGCTTCGATTCGTCCTATGCCAACGGCATGCCCTGGGAAGTGAAGCCGGTTGAATTGAAGCAGCGCATTCGCATCGGCGAAGAGGGCCTAGCCTTCTATGAAGCCTACAACCCGACCGACCGAGTGATTGCCGGTACCGCGAGTTTCAACGTCTCGCCATTCTCGGCAGGTGCGTATTTCTCGAAGATCCAGTGCTTCTGCTTCGAGCTTCAGGTTCTGCAGCCGGGCCAGCGTGTGAACATGCCGGTCAGCTATTTCGTTGAACCGGAAATTCTGGAAGACGCAGACGCCCGCTTCGTAAAGACCATCACACTGTCCTATACGTTCCACGAGACCGACCTGCCGGAGGAATATGCCACCGAGCAAGCGGCGCTGGACGTGCAGGACGCCGCGACCGACCTAAACTAATCGCCCAAGGAAACCACCGATATGGCGCATGAAAAGAACCACGACTATCACATTCTAGAGCCTTCCATCCTTCCGTTCCTCGGCGCATTGGCGGGCTTTGTCATGCTCTTTGGTGCAGTCCTCTGGATGCAGGGCATGACCTGGATCATGTTCGCGATGGGCTTTGTCGGCGTGCTTTACGTCATGTTCGCTTGGTGGGCGGAGGTCGTGAAGGAAAGCCTGATCGGTGACCACACCCCGGTTGTGCGCCTTGGTCTGCGCTATGGCTTCATTATGTTCATCATGTCGGAAGTTATGTTCTTCGCCGCATGGTTTTGGAGCTTTTTCAAGCACGCACTGTACCCGATGGGTCCGCAAAGCCCCGCGGTGGACGGTGTTTGGCCCCCGGTGGGGATCGAGACGTTTGACCCCTGGCACTTGCCGCTGATCAACACGCTGATCCTACTGTGTTCGGGCGCGGCGGCCACCTGGGCGCACCACGCGATTGCGCATGAGAACAACCGCAAGGACATGGCGACGGGGCTGATCGTAGCGGTTCTGCTGGGCATTCTGTTCACGGCGTTTCAGATCTATGAGTACACCCACGCCGCCTTCGGCTTCGCCGGTAACATTTATGGCGCGAACTTCTTTATGGCGACGGGCTTTCACGGGCTTCACGTGCTGATCGGGACCATCTTCCTGTTCGTCTGCTACCTGCGCGTGCGCGCCGGGCACTTTACCGCCGAGAAGCATGTCGGGTTCGAGGCAGCGGCGTGGTACTGGCACTTCGTCGATGTGGTCTGGCTGTTCCTGTTCGCGGCGATCTATGTCTGGGGCGCCTGAGCATTCGCGAAACTGGAAGAGATTGGCGAAGCGCGGGCACAAGGCCCGCGCTTCTCACATTCTGAGGCCGCGCCGTATGGCCTGAAGCCGTCGGTGCCAACGGTCGCGACGTGCATGTCGCGCCCGTGCTGCCTCTAGGGCGATGTACCGGGCCCGTTCCTTCTGCGCTTCGGTCAGGGGCGCGGGCGCGGGAAGCTTGTAGGGGTCGTGCATTTGCCGTTCCTTTCAAAAATCGTTGGGATAGCTGTAGATTGAGCGTAGAGTTGGCTCGAAAAAACGGACAAATACGCAAATCGGATTTCAAAAATGAAAGGCGCATTCTCCCTTGACGACCTGAGCGTGTTTCTCGCGGTGTGTCAGGCGGGCACCTTGGCGGGTGCTGTTGCCGAAACCGGGCAAAGCACGCCGACGCTCAGCCGCAAGATGACACTTCTGGAGCGGCAGACGGGGCGACGCTTGTTCCTGCGGGGCAACCAGGGGTTTGCATTGACGGCTGAGGGCAGGGCGCTGCGTGCCGAGGCCGAGGGGTTGTCCGACGTGGCCCGTCGTGTTGCGCGGTGGGCTGATCGTGATGCGCCGGCACGGGTGCGCATCACGGCCGGAACCTGGACCTCACTTTGGTTGGCGCGCAACATGCCGTTCTTCTGGTCGGCCGATGCAGGCTGGGTGCCTGAGTTCGTCTCTTCAAATGCTGTCCTTGATCTGTCGAGGCGCGAGGCGGATATCGGCTTTCGCAACCGGCGACCCGAGCAGGGGTGGTTGGCGGGACGGCGGCTGCGGCGGATTGCCTTCGCAGAGTATGCGTTAGAGAACCACATCAAGGGGTACATCACCCTTCCAGTCGCAGGCGCGCTTACACCTTCGACACGGTGGGTTCATGAGCACCGGTCGGATGCGATTGTGACGACGGTCAGTGACATGCGCCTGGCAGTGGACCTCGCGTTGAGTGGTGTCGGCCGGGTCGTGCTGCCCACTTTCGCCGCAGATGGCATTTCGGGCTTGTCTCAGGTCTCGGACACGATAGACGAACTGGCGTCTGAAGAATGGATGGTGGCGCATCACGACGCGCGGCATGACCCGCCTGTGCGCAGCGCCATCGACGCCCTGACCCGCCATATCGAAAGAGGGCAATAGTCATGAGTCTGCGCCGCTTCATCGGCCCCCTGATCCTCGGTCTGTCCGGCACGCTTGTGCTGGCATCGCTGGGCGTGTGGCAGGTGCAGCGGCTGGCGTGGAAAGAAGGTGTGCTGGCCGAGATCGAAAGTCGCATTGCCGCTGATCCCGTGCCTGTGCCGGATGCGCCGACGCCCGAGGCGGACAAGTATCTGCCGGTGCGCATCGAGGGCGACATCCGGGCCGATGACCTGCACGTGCTGACCTCGGTCCCGCGCGTGGGGCCCGGGCATCGCCTGATCTCACCTTTCGAGCTCAGCGATGGCCGCCTGGTTTTGCTGGATGAGGGGTTTATTCCCGAGGATGGCACCCGCTCGCCCGGCCCTGCGACAGACGTTACGGTGATCGGCAATATCCACTGGCCCGATGATGTCGACAGCTATACGCCCGATCCTGATCTGTCGCAGGGGTTGTTCTTCGGACGTGACATTCCCGCGATGGCCGCCGCACTTGGCACTGAACCCATTCTGATCGTCGCGCGTCAGGTCGAGGGCGTAGAGCGACGTGCGATGCCGCTTCCGGTCACGACCGAAGGTATCCCCAACAACCATCTTGGCTATGCGGTGCAGTGGTTCGGCCTCGCGCTCGTCTGGGCGGGGATGACACTGTTCCTGTTGTGGCGTACAGCCAAGCGGAAGACCTGAGGGAAGGCCCATGAAGTACATCTCGACCCGGGGCGCATCGCCCGCGCTGAGTTTTGAAGACACGATGCTGACCGGCCTTGCGCCGGATGGCGGGCTTTACGTTCCCGAGGCGGTGCCGACCCTGAACGCGGCCGATATTGCTCGGATGCATATGGGCAGCTATGAGGATGCCGCGTTCACGGTCATGGCGCCATTCGTCGGTGACACGTTTGGCGAGGATGAGTTTCGCGACATCATCGGCGCAGCTTACGAGGGGTTCGGTCATGTCTGCCGCGCGCCGCTGAAGCAGGTGGATGACGGGCTTTGGCTGCTGGAGCTGTTCCATGGGCCGACACTCGCTTTCAAAGACTTCGCGATGCAGTTGATCGGCCAGATGTTCCAGACCGTGCTGGCGCGGAACGGGCGGCGGATCACTATTGTGGGTGCCACCAGCGGTGACACGGGCAGCGCGGCGATTGAGGCGTTTCGCGGTCTGACCAATGTCGATGTGTGCATCCTCTATCCCCGCGGCCGGGTCAGCGAGGTGCAGCGCCGCCAGATGAGCACGCCGACCGAAGCTAACGTTCATGCGTTGGCCGTCGATGGCACATTCGACGATTGTCAGCGGCATCTGAAAGACATGTTCGCCGATCACGCCTTCCGGGATGAGGTCGGGCTGGCCGCCGTCAACTCGATCAACTGGGCGCGGGTGATGGCGCAGATCGTGTATTACTTCACCTCGGCCGTCGCTCTTGGCGCCCCGGAGCGACGGATGAACTTTTGCGTCCCCACTGGCAATTTCGGTGATATCTATGCAGGCGAGATCGCGCGCCGGATGGGCCTGTCCATCGACCGGCTGATCGTGGCGACCAACCAGAACGACATCCTCGACCGCGCGCTACGTACTGCCGAGTACCGGACCGGTACCGTGCATCCGTCGATCAGCCCGTCGATGGACATTCAGGTCAGCTCCAATTTCGAACGCCTCTTGTTCGATTCCTATGGGCGCGATGGCAATGCGGTCGCGCAACTGATGACCGAGTTGCGCGGCGACGGTGGATTTACGATCAGCCAAGGCGCGCATCAGGCGATCACCGAGCATTTCTCCAGCGGATCGGCCAGTGAAGAGGAAACCTCGGATCGGATCAAGGCGACACTGGCGGAAAGCCAGGAACTCGTCTGTCCACACACCGCCATCGGGTTGGAGGTCGCGCGCGACCATCACGACATCGCCGTGCCGACCATCGCGCTGGCCACGGCGCATCCCGCGAAATTCCCCGACGCGGTCGAAGCAGCGACCGGTATCAGGCCCCCCCTTCCAAAGCGCATGGCAGACCTTTATGACCGTTCGGAACGCATAACGCGGGTTGATAACGACCTTGCGGCCATCGAAGACGTGATCCGGGGGAAGCGCGCAAAGTGACGATCCAACTGCACCGCCTGTCGAACGGCGTTCGCGTCGCGACCGAGAACATGCCCGGCCTGCAATCCGCCTCGCTTGGGGTTTGGGTGACCGCCGGCGGGCGCCACGAACGGGCCGAGCAGAACGGCATCGCGCATTTCCTGGAACATATGGCTTTCAAAGGTACCAAGACGCGGAATGCCTTGCAGATCGCCGAAGCCATTGAGGATGTGGGCGGCTATATCAACGCCTATACCAGCCGCGAGATGACGGCGTTTTACGCCCGCGTGCTGGGCGATGATGTGCCGCTGGCCCTCGACGTGATCTCGGACATCGTGTTGAACCCGGTTTTCGACCCGCATGAGATCGAGGTCGAGCGCCACGTCATTCTGCAGGAGATTGGACAGGCCCTCGATACCCCCGACGACATCATCTTCGACTGGCTTCAGGAAACGGCCTATCCCGGCCAAGCCCTGGGCCGCCCGATCCTTGGGCCATCCAATTGCGTTGAAAAGTTCGGTCGCAACGACCTCGCCGGGTTTGTAGGTGAACGCTATGGGCCAGAGAACCTGATCGTTTCGGCTGCGGGCGCCGTGGATCACGACGCGATCCTCAAGATGGTCGAAGACCGTTTCGGAGCACTGGCTCCGGTAGGGCCGCGCGAGGTGGAGGCGGGGCGCTTTGTCGGCGGGGAAACCCGCGTTGAAAAGGGGCTTGAGCAGGCCCATGTCGCCATGGCGTTCGAGGCCCCGGGCTATCGCGCCGACGACGTTTATGTCGCGCAGGTGTTTGCCATGGCGCTGGGCGGTGGCATGTCATCTCGCCTGTTTCAGGAAGCCCGCGAAAAGCGTGGGCTTTGCTATACGATCTTCGCGCAGGCCAGCGCCTATGCCGATAGCGGTATGCTGACGATTTATGCGGGCACGGGTGATGAGGACTTGTCGGACCTGCTCGGTCTTACGCTGGATGAGATAAGGCGCACCACCGATGATCTCAGCGCGGATGAGATCGATCGGGCACGTGCGCAGATGAAGGCAGGCATGCTGATGGGGCTTGAGAGCCCGGCGAGCCGCGCCGAACGTATCGCGCGCCAGCTTGCTATCTGGGATCGTATCCCGCCGCTTGAGGAAACGGTCGAGCGGATTGACGCGGTCACATTGCACAAGGCACGAGACTTTGCGGCGCGCCTTGCAGCTTCGGGCAGTGCAGCACTTGCGCTTTATGGCCCCGTCAGCGGCGCGCCCTCCGTCGAGGAAATGACGGGGCGGCTGGCGGCGTGATGCTGCGCTTTCAGCGCAAGATACGGATCGATACGGAACGGATGGTTCTGCGGCCGCCGATGCATGCGGATTTTCGACCATGGTCGGATCTCCGCCGTGAAAGTGCCGAGTTCCTGCAACCCTGGGAGCCGTCCTGGTCTGCCGACCACCTGACCCGCAAAGGCTTTCTCAATCGCGTTTACTGGGCGAACCGGTCGATCAATCAAGGCACAGCTGTGCCCTTGTTTCTGATCCGGCGTGAGGGGAGCCGCGTCATCGGTGCGATCACGCTCGACAATATTCGCCGCGGCCCCAGCCAGGCGGGCACCATCGGCTACTGGATTGGCGCGGAGTACGCGCGTCGCGGCTATATGCAAGAGGCGCTGAAGGCGCTGGTCCACTACGCCTTCGAGGTGCTGGACCTCAGCCGGATCGAAAGTGCCTGCCTGCCCGAGAACACCGCCTCACGCGCCTTGCTGGAGAAGTGCGGCTACAAGTACGAGGGCGTCGCCCAGAGTTATCTGCAGATCAACGGCCGCTGGCGGAACCATGTGCTCTACGCAAACCTGCGGGGGGACCGGCGCGGGCGGGTGGACGGGTGAATGGCGGCTCCTAGTATGAGGCGGCCGCCTGTATAATGCGCAGCAAATGGCTGCTGGGGAGCCCCCCTGCGGACCTTTGTGAATTTGACAGAATCTGTCCAAAGCCCGGCAAGGCTCGTACTATGCTGCCCGCCTAAAGCAGTTCTTGCTATTTCAACGTAGTTTGAACCTTTCACTATCCTCAAGCATAATTAATAACGCGAAACCAAAAATCGCCATTCCCAGCATTTCCATCGACTCTTCAACGACAGAAAGCTGGTAATAAAGGAGCGTCTCTCCCCGCGTCACAATTGCCCAACTTCCGATCGTTTCTACGCCAATTGCACCCAAAACGTAAATAGTGCCTGAAAGGAGGAATAACTTGGAAACGTGACTTGGTAGCCGCCTTACAAACGGCAGATAAACGACCGCTACAATAATGACGAAAATTGCGCCCGCAATTGTCCAGGGATAGTACAGAAACGGACTTTCGGGCACAAAGGCACGCATCATGCGGGCAAGCTCTTCATGGACTTCGGCCGCTTCATCATAAGTCATAAGAAGGAATATCAGCGCCAAGGCCGCCCAATGCAGCTTCGTCGATTCAGCACGCATCCAAGCCTTGGCAGCAAGTGTTGCCAGCAGGCCGAAATTAACGGCCAAAAGCCCAAAGTTGTAGATTGTTGGGATGCTTAACTCAACATTATGGAAAGTCCGCTGCACTGCGAAACGGACGACGCCGGAGTTTGCAGCCTCGAAGAGCAGATAGGCAGG
>JBCCWG010000076.1:0-15520 GCA_039193985.1 Pseudomonadota bacterium | reverse complement strand
TTTGAAGATATAGTCTCGTGTACCATTTAAATTGCCCTATTTCTTTCTGTTTCCTAAGGGATGCCCAAGCCGGAAGGCAAGTTGGATCAAGCAAACAGCCGCGCATGCCAAAAGAAATCTTTTGGCGGCTAATTTCAAAGCCGGAGTGCAAGCCCAATCCCCATGGGGTACCCAGACAACTTTTATTGGGTGTTGGGGCCGAACTGTCCAGTGTTCACTGTTGGATTTCGATAATTCCAGTCAAACTGTATACGATAACGGCAATTTGCCTCTATTGGTGAAAGTGTCGGGACAATTATCAGAAACCTTTGAAAAGAAACCGCGCGATTGAGCGTATCTCCAGGTTCGGTAACCGAGCCGAGACCGAACGACCGTTTTGGCCATTGGCGCAAATGCAGCAAACGGAGCGCTCGCGGAGCGGACTCAAGGCCTTTGCTGGGCGTAGAAGGCTTTCAAGCTTTGGTCCGGCACAGGTTGGTAGGTCCCGACCTCTGCCATTGTTCCGATCCGGTCCGCGCGGAACATGCGAAAGTCCTCTCGCAACTCGCACCATGCGACAAGCGTCCAGACTTTGCCCCAGAACCAGAGACCAAGCGGGCGGATGACGCGTTCGCTTTCGGTGCCATCCTCGGACCGGTATCCGATCTCCAGCCTAGTGCGGGCCTCGATGGCGGTCTCCAGATCGTCGAGCCTTGTGCGGGTGAGCGGGTCCAACTCCGGCATTTGCCAGGCATGGACCTGAACGCCCTCGGCCCGAATGCGCGCCTCCCTTGGCAGGATGGCGCGAATCTTGACAAGCGCCTCTTCCGCGGCGGAAGCCATAGCGACCCCGCCCCAGGCCCGGACAAGTCGGGCGCCGACAGTCAGCGCCACGATCTCATCGCGCGAAAACATCAAGGGCGGCATGTCATAACCATCGCGCATCAGATAGCCGACGCCGGCTTCGCCATCGATGGGCACGCCCGAGCCGATCAGGTCGGCGATGTCGCGATAGATCGTGCGTTCACTGACTTCCAGCCGTTCTGCCAGTTGAGCAGCGGTCGTCAGCCGCCCGCCGCGCAGGTATTGAACGATCTGGAACAAGCGGTCGGCGCGACGCATCTCAATCCTTATTCGTCTCGAACAGCCCGATGGAGTTGCCGTCGGGGTCTTCGACATACTGGAAACGCCCGACGGGAATGGCAATCGGCTCGGATTTCACGGTGCCGCCCGCTTTCCAGCAACGTTCGGCTGCGGCTTCAAGCGTGTCGGGCACCGCCAGATGCATGGTCGGCCCTGTGCCGGGTGCGGCTGGTTCGCCGGGATAGAGATGCCCCGCGATGCCGGGTTGGTCCGTGGGCAGATACGCCACGGGGTTGGGGCCGGCATCCTCGCTTTTCAGGTCATAACCAAATACGGCGGAGTAGAAGGCCATGCCACGGTCGAGGTCGCGCACGGGGATCTCACCCCAAACAAGGGCATTGTCAGGTGTAAAGCTCATCGCTGGTCATCCATTGTTGAGAGAATGACCTGTCATCTCACACCCCTACTGACACCGTTATGTCAGGATGAGGCGAGGGTTTCGAGAATATCGCGCTCGATCAACCGCTGCAGATCGCCGAAATACCCACCGCTGCGGGCGGGCCGTGTCGGGTCCGAGAGGCTAACCATTGTTACGCCGAGGGAGGGTGCGACCACGACCACTTGCCCGCCATAGCCTCGCGCGAGGGCATAGGGCTGCCCGGCAGCCCGGCCCAGGAACCAGCCATAGCCATAGCCGAGCCCTGACCAAGGTGATCGCGTCCGGGGCACGAAGGACGCGGCCAACCAGTCTTCGCTCAACACGCGGGCCTCTCCCGCCAACCCGTTCTGGCGGATCATTTCACCGAAGCTGACGAGGGCACGGGGCGAAAGCGCCATGTCGTTCCCGCCGAGATAGAAGCCTTGCGGATCACGCGTCCACGCCGGGATGTCGATCGCCAACGGCGCGCCTAACCAGTCGCGCGCCAAATCAAGCAAGCTGCGCCCGGTGGCGCGTGCCAGCGCTGCGCCGAGGATGTGGGTCGATCCCGTCGAATAGAGCATGCGTCCACCCGGCTCGGCGATAAGTGGGCGAGAGAGAGCGTTGGCCACCCAGTTGCTGCTCGACACCCAGGTTCCGTAGTTCGGGCCAGACGTGCGCTCCAGACCGGCACGCAGCGTCACGAGGTCTTCCAGCGTAATATCGGCGACACGCGGGTCGGCACCTTGTGGGATCAGCGAGGGGGCAACGTCGCCCAGGCGCGCCGTGACGCTGGGGACGGCCCCACGATCAACGGCGGCCCCAAGGATGGCGGCGACAATGGTCTTCGACACCGACTTGATGTTGGCGGGTCGGTCGAGTGATGCCGAAGTGAACTGTTCTTCAACCAGCGTTTCGCCGTCTTTCAGCACGATCAATGCGTGCATCCGCCCAAAGCCCCGTGCCTGATCGACGGCAGATGCCAACGGGCTTACGCCTTGTGCAAAGGCGTGGGCAGGCAAGGCTGCGGCTGCGGCGGTCAGGAAACTGCGGCGATCAAGCAAGGGAAGGGCTCCGGGTTGTTACTGCAAGTCTACCGATGGAATAACCGGAAAGAACATGCCTGCCGAGGACAGCCCGAACCAGCTCTCGCCATTGTGTTCGGCATGCTCTCCGATCTCGACCAAACGGTAGAAGCTCTTCCGGTCGATCAGGGCTTCCAGCCGGTCGCGGATGAGGACGTAAGGCGAGGGTTCGCCGGTTTCAGGGTCGCGTTCTACCCGGATGGGATGGTCGGGGCCCGCGACAGCCTCATCGCCAAGGTTTGTCACGAAATGCAACGCGTCGCCGTCCCGCTCAAAGTCAACGGCGACGAACGGGGCGTCATCCACGGTGATGCCCACCTTTTCGACCGGGGTGACAAGAACAAAACGGTCGCCATCCTTGCGCAGGATTGTTGAAAAAAGCCGCACGAGTTCGGGCCGCCCAATCGGCGTGCCGAGATAGAACCACGTGCCATCGCGGGCAATCCGAATGTCGAGATCGCCACAATCGGGCGGATTCCAGTCATGGACCGGCGGTAAACCGCGTGAAGAAGCGGCGCGTGCGCTGTCAGCGAGGCTTTCGGCAGAGATTTTCACGATGTTTTGTCCATTCCGGAGTTTTGCCGTTTGTAGAAACAACGATGTTTCGATCTACTATATGTAATCAGAAATGAGAGGAGCCAAGCCGCATGTCCGATACCCCCGATCTGGTCGCCGAGATTGAAGCGCTGGGCTCCAAGCTGTCTGACGCCAAGTCCAGTATCACGCAGCGGTTTATCGGGCAGGAACAGGTGGTCGATCTGGTCCTTTCTTCGATCCTTTGTGGCGGTCACGGACTGCTGGTGGGCCTGCCCGGTCTGGGTAAGACAAGACTGGTCGATACGCTTTCGACGGTCTTGGGTCTGGATGGCAAACGGGTGCAGTTCACGCCGGATCTGATGCCAGCAGATATACTTGGCTCGGAAGTGCTTGAAACCGGGGCGGATGGCAGCCGCGCCTTCAAGTTCATTCAGGGCCCGATCTTCTGTCAGCTTCTGATGGCCGATGAGATCAACCGCGCCAGCCCGCGCACGCAGTCGGCCCTGCTGCAAGCCATGCAGGAAAAGTCGGTCACCGTCGCAGGTGTGCCGCACGACCTGCCCGCGCCGTTTCACGTGCTTGCAACGCAAAACCCGATCGAGCAGGAAGGCACCTATCCGTTGCCGGAAGCGCAGCTTGACCGCTTCCTCGTTCAGATCGACGTCCCCTATCCTGACCGGGATACCGAACGTGACATTCTGATCGCCACCACCGGCACCGCCGAGGCCGAGGCTACGGCCGTCTTCACACCCGGCGAGCTGATGGCCGCGCAAACGCTGGTCCGCCAGATGCCGGTGGGTGAGGCGGTGGTCGAACTGATCCTCGACCTCGTCCGCGCCTGCCGCCCCGAAGAGGAAGGCGCGCTGGACGTGGTGCGCGACAATGTGGGCTGGGGCCCCGGCCCGCGCGCCGCACAGGCGTTGATGTTGACTGTGCGTGCCCGCGCGCTGCTCTCCGGACGTCTCGCGCCGTCGCCCGAAGACGTCGCAGAAATGGCGGTACCAGTGCTGACGCACCGCATGGCCCTGACCTTTGCGGCGCGCGCCCGCGGCCTGGAACTGGGTGACGTCATCCATCAGGTGACCGAAAGCGTCACCCGCAACGTGGCGGCTGCATGACCCAGCCGACCGCCTTTGCTGGCCTGAGGCGCGACGCGGAAGCGCTGGCAGCCCCATTGCCGCCGCTTCTGGCGGATGCCGAGCATTTGGCGGCCAGCGTCATGACCGGTGCCCACGGGCGACGGCGCGTCGGGCAGGGGGACGAGTTTTGGCAGTATCGCCCAAGCCACGCGGGCGACGAAGCCCGCATGGTCGACTGGCGCCGTTCGGCCCGATCCGAGGACGCCTTGTTCGTGCGCGAGAAAGAGTGGCAGGCGGCGCAATCGGTGATGCTCTGGCTCGATATGGGCCAGTCGATGCAGTTTTCGTCGCACAAGGACATCCCGTCGAAGGCGGCCGAGGCACGGCGCCTTGCGCTGGCGCTCAGCGTGTTGCTGATCCGGGGCGGTGAGCGTGTCGGTCTGACCAACCTTGGCATGCCGCCGCGCGCGGGCCAGGTTCAGTTGATGCGCCTGACCACTGCATTCGCGACCGAGACGGACGCTGCGGACTATGCCATTCCCGACCTCAAAGCGGCACCGCTTCGATCCCGCGCGGTCTTTATCTCGGACTTCATGGGTCCGTTCGAGCCGGTTGAGCAGGCCGTGACGCGCGCGGCGGACCGCGGCATCAGCGGGGCGATCCTTCAGGTTCTTGACCCTCAAGAGGAAGCCTTTCCGTTCGACGGTCGCACGATCTTCGAATCCATGGGCGGCTCTCTCCGGCATGAGACGCTCAAGGCTGGCGACTTGCGCGACCGTTACCTCGACCGGCTCTCCGAGCGGAAGGACGCGCTGCGCGGCTTGGCGCGCAGTATCGGTTGGCAGTTTCACACGCATCATACGGGCACAGCGGCATCAGCAGCTTTGCTTTGGCTTTATACTGCATTGGAGCGCGGGCATTGACGATCTCAGGCGCTCAAAGAGGATCTGATTGATGTGGACGATCGGACCCGTTGGTTTTACCGCACCCTGGCTGCTGCTGGGTCTGGTCCTGTTGCCGATCCTGTGGCTTTTGTTGCGTGCGGTGCCTCCGGCGCCGATCCGCCGGATGTTTCCGGGCGTGGCGCTTCTTCTCGGCCTGACCGATGACGAAACGCAGACCGACCGCACGCCATGGTGGCTGCTCTTGTTGCGCACCATTGCCATTGCTGCGGCCATCATCGGGTTTGCCGGCCCGGTCCTGAACCCAAAGGTTGAGACGGCGGGCGATGGCCGCTTGCTTGTTCTCATCGACGGGGGCTGGCCCGAAGCGCAGGACTGGGCGCGGCGCATGGACCGGGTCGAGGCACTTTTGAACGAGGCGGGTCAAGCAGGTCGGGAAACCGCACTTGTCTCGCTGACCGATCTGCCCGCCGATGGAGCGCTGGTGTTTCAGACAGCGGATGCGATTGCCTCGCAATTGCCGGGGGTCTTGCCTCAGGCATGGTTGGCGGATGAAGCCGAAATACTTCCGTGGCTCGAAGGTCTTGACGGGGCATTCGATACGTTCTGGCTGTCAGACGGTCTGGGGCACGACTGGCGTGACCCCGCCCTGGCAGCCCTTCGGGACCGGGGGTCGGTGACTGTCTTCGAAAGCCCGCGCCCTGTCGTGGGCATCAAGCCCGCAAGCTTTGTTGACGGCAATATCGAGATCGAGGCCGTGCGGTCGCGCACAGCGTCGGACGCTGTAATCGGTGTGATGGCCCATGGTCTCGACCCGAACGGGACGCCGCGTCAGTTGGCGCGCCTCGACATCGAGATGGCAGCCGGTGAAGCGTCGACGTCCGGCACGCTGGCTCTGCCAGCCGAGTTGCGCAACCGTGTGACCCGGTTTGAGATCGAAGGCGTGCGTTCAGCCGGGGCCGTGTCGCTCACCGATGACAGTCTGAGGCGGCGCGAAGTTGCCATTCTTTCGGCGCGCGAAGAACGGGAAGGACTCCAGCTGTTGTCGCCGACGCACTACCTTGAGCAAGCGCTGGTCGACACGGCCGATCTGATCGACGGCGCCATCGAAGACATCGTGCTGGCCAACCCGGATGTGATCATTCTGGCTGACATCGTCACGCTGGCCGGCGGCGAAACCGAAGCCCTGGCAGAGTGGATCAGCAAGGGTGGCCTTCTGCTGCGTTTTGCCGGGTCGCGGCTGGCCGCGTCGGATTACGGGCGCGACGAGGAAGACGTGCTGATGCCGGTTCGATTGCGGGCCGGAGGGCGCACCGTTGGCGGCGCGATGAGTTGGGGAGAACCCAAAGCCTTGCGTCAGTTCGGGCCGGAGAGCCCGTTCTTTGGATTGGCGGTGCCGCAGGACGTCACGGTGTCGAGCCAGGTGATGGCACAGCCGGACCCGACGCTGGCCGAGCGCACAATCGCATCGCTGGCCGATGGCACGCCCTTGGTGACACGCAAGCGCATCGATCAGGGGCAGGTCGTGCTGTTTCATGTGACGGCCAATGCCGACTGGTCGACGCTGCCCTTGTCGGTCCTCTTCGTGCAGATGCTTGAGCGCCTGGCCGTTTCGACCCAGTCGTCAGCATTGACGGCTGAGGACCTTGAGGGCACCACGTGGTCCTTGGATCAGACACTGACGGGCTTTGGCGAAATCGTCGACGCGGGCACTTTGCCTGGCGTGCCCGGTGAACGTTTGGCCGAGGAAGCGCCGGGCCCCGACCTTCCTCCGGGCCTTTATTCGGGTGAGAACCGCCGCATTGCACTGAACGTGCTGGATCGCGAGGCAAGCCTGACGCCCGCCGTCTGGCCCGCCGACATCGCAGTCGAGGGGTTTGCGGTGCAGGAGGAAACGCCGCTGGCGGGGATCGCACTTTCGCTCGCGCTGATCGCACTGATGGTCGATATCATTGCGGCGCTGGCCCTGTCGGGCCGTTTGACCGGTGCTACGGCCGCTGCGCTTATCGCGCTTCTTCTGGCCGCACCGCAGCCTGCCGAGGCGCAGGAAGGCCAGGATATCGAAAAACTCCTGGCGGCAACGTCCGAGGTCAGGCTGGCCTATGTGATCACTGGCGACGCGCGTTTGGATGAAACCTCCGAGGCCGGGTTGCGGGGCTTGTCCGACGTGCTCTTCCGCCGCACCTCGATCGAGCCGAACGCGCCGGTTGCGGTCGATCTTGAACAGGATGAGCTGTCGGTGTTCCCGTTCCTCTATTGGCCGGTGACCGAAACCCAGCCCCGCCCTTCATCCGATGCCTATGCCAAACTGAACCGGTATCTGCGCACAGGCGGCATGATCCTGTTCGATACGCGCGATGCATCGACCTCTGGGTTCAGCACGGCAACCCCGAACGGGCGGCGTTTGCAACAACTGGCATTGCCGCTGGATATCCCGCCGTTGGAGCCGATCCCGTCGGATCACGTCCTGACACGCACATTCTATCTGCTGCAGGATTTCCCGGGCCGCTTCGTAAGCCGCGATGTCTGGGTTGAAGCCGCACCGGAAGATGCCGAGCGTGTGGAGGGCATGCCGTTTCGCAACCTGAATGACAATGTCACGCCGGTGGTAATCGGCGGTAACGACTGGGCCGCGGCCTGGGCCGTCGATACCCGTGGCGCACCGATGTTTCCGGTGGGGCGTGGTTTCGCCGGTGAGCGCCAGCGCGAGATCGCCTATCGCTTTGGCGTGAACCTGATCATGCACGTGCTGACGGGCAACTATAAATCCGATCAGGTCCATGTGCCTGCTCTGCTTGACAGGCTGGGGCAATGACGGGCTGCGCCCGACACGAGGTTTTGCGCCGCCTGCGGCGTCGCGGTGAGGGGGCTTTGCCCCCGCTCGCGTTGCTCGCCCCCCCAAGGTATTTTGTGGCCGATGATCAGCGGGGACGTGCATGATGGAAGCCGGAACGCTGATTTTCGACCCGCTTTTGCCCTGGCCAGTGCTGTGGGTCGGTGTGGCCTTTGCCGTTGCTTTTGTTGGCCTTGCAGTCTTCCGCCGTTTGTCAGGCTGGTGGTTGCGGGTGCTGGCCCTGGCCGTTTTGCTTCTGGCGGTTGCCAACCCTTCGCTTCAGTTCGAGGATCGTGAACCGCTGACCGATATCGTTCTGCTGGTGGTGGATGAAAGTGCCAGCCAGGGGATTGATGTCAGGCCCGCGCAAGTTTCTGAGGCGGTGGCCGGAATTGAGGCCGAGATTGCCGGTCTCGGCAATACGGAGCTGCGGGTTGTCCGCATGGGCGATGCCGATGGAAACCGCGGCACCTTGCTGATGGAGGCATTGACGGCGGCCATGGCGGATGAGCCGCGCGCCCGTTTGGCGGGCACGTTTCTGCTGAGTGACGGACAAGTGCATGATATCGAGCGTTTGCCGGACATGCCGAGCCCCATGCACCTTTTGATGACGGGCACGGAGGATGATTGGGATCGTCGGTTGATGGTTCAGAATGCCCCGGCCTTTGCCATCATCGGCGAGCCGGTCACGCTGACCTTGCGGATCGAGGATCAGGGTGCGGTGCCCGACCTGCCCGCCACTGCCGAAATTGAGATTGCGATCGATGGCGGCGAACCGCAGCGGTTCAGTGTGCCAACCGGTGAAGATCTGGAATTGCCGATCACGCTCCAGCACGGCGGTATGAACGTCATCCAGTTCACGGTGCCCGAGGCCGAGGGTGAGTTGACGACACGAAACAACGCGGCGGTGGTTCAGATCAACGGTGTGCGCGACCGGTTGCGCGTGCTTCTGGTGTCGGGCGAACCGCATGCGGGGGAGCGGACCTGGCGCAATTTGCTCAAATCGGACGCCTCGGTCGATCTGGTGCATTTCACCATTTTGCGCCCGCCTGAGAAGCAGGACGGTGTGCCGGTCAATGAGCTGAGCCTGATCGCTTTCCCGACCCGCGAGTTGTTCCTCGACAAGATCGATGAGTTTGATCTGATCATCTTCGATCGCTACCAGCGACGCGGTATTCTGCCGTCGCTCTATCTCGATAACGTCCGGCAATATGTTGAAGATGGGGGCGCGTTGCTGGTCGCTGCCGGACCCGACTTTGCGACGGCGCAGTCGATCTATCGGTCGCCCTTGTCGGAGATCCTGCCTGCTGCCCCGACGGGCCGGTTGCGGGAGGAGCTGTTTTTGCCGGAGGTGACAGATGTGGGCCATCGCCACCCGGTGACCGAAGGGTTGGCGCCACTTCCGCTTGAGGATGAACCGGTCGAGGCGCCCTGGGGGCGTTGGATGCGCATCATCGATGTAACCCCCGAGCGCGGCGACACAATCATGCAGGGCCCTGAGAACGCGCCGCTTCTTGTGCTCGACCGGGTAGGTGAGGGTCGCGTGGCGCTGATGGCGTCGGACCACGCCTGGCTTTGGTCGCGCGGGTTCGAAGGCGGCGGTCCGCAGCTTGAGCTTTTGCGTCGCCTTGCGCATTGGATGATGCAGGAGCCCGACCTTGAGGAAGAGGCGCTGACCGCGACGGCCGAGGGCCAGACCATGACGATCACGCGGCGCACGCTTGGCGACGGGGTTGCGGATGTCGAAATCACCGGGCCGGATGGCACCGTGCAGCTTGTGCCGCTGGAAGAGGTGTCGCCCGGACGTTTCTCGGCCACGTGGACAGGGCCGGAAATGGGGCTCTATCGCTTGAAGGAAGGGGACCTAGAGAGCGTTGTGGCACTTGGCCCTGCCGCCCCGAAAGAGTTTGAAGAGACGCTTTCAAGCGCGGCCGTTCTGCAAGACGACGTGGCCGGAACGCGTGGTGGCGTGGTCCGCGTCGCGGATAACATCCCCGACATTCGACGTGTGCGCGACGGGCGACCGGCCGAAGGGCGGGGCTGGTTGGGTATTGTCCCGCGGGAGGCGTATCTGACGGCCGATATTCGCGTCTCGCCGCTGTTGCCCGCCTGGGCGATGCTGTTGCTGGCCTCGCTTCTGGCGGTGGGTGCCTGGCTTTGGGAAGGTCGGCGGTGAAAGCGTCGCGCTGCGCCGTGAAAATCCGCCGCTTTAAGAGTTCGCGAACAATCTGCCGCTAGAACGCGCACAGGAGAACCCTGTTTCAACAAAGGCGCGAACATGCTGCAACCGATCCGCAAAGAAGTCGACCAAAGGCGCACTGATCTGCGCGAAGACGCGCTGCACTTTCGCAACGGAACGGTTTCGGTCTCGGTCGACGTGACGCCGCAGCGCCGCAAGACGCCGATGGGCGATCTGGTGCTGCGCGGCTTTGTCGGCGGGAAAGAGGTTGAAGTGATTTTCCCGGGTCAGCGCCAGCTTGCGGTGCTGCCCTTGCTGCAACGATTGGTTGCGAAAATGAAGCTTCAGCAACTCGATCCGAAATCGCAAGTGGACCGGACCGTGCGGGGCGAAGTGTGTCAGTCGCTCAAGGTCGATGGTGCTCGGCGGGTTCGGTTGCTAAACGAACAGGATGCCAAACCGCAGCGCCGGTTTCAACTTGTCGCGGCCCGCTGGCGGTATCGCGGATCGGACGGGGTCGAGCATGTGTTCGGGCACTTGCCGAACGCGTGAGGGTCATGCGGCTTTCGCCAGATAGCCTGCTGACGTGCGGGATGGGGGGCCTGACGGAAAGCTGTACTCGGCTTGCAAGGCCCAGCCGCTCTCGTGCAGAAACCCCCTGACTGCGTCGCGGGTGTAAGACCGGTGGCGCCATTGCAGCCACACAATCGCGTTGCACCAGTGGGGTTTTGAGACGACCAGCCAAAGCTGGCCGCCCTGGGTGCAATGGCTGCGCATCTCGCGAAGCGTGGCAACCGGGTCCGGCACATGTTCAATGACGTGCGCGGCCAGCAGGCAGGAATGCGCGACGTCGGAGCGGTAGTCCTCAAGCAGACACTGCTGAAGGTCTGGTGTGACGCCCCTCCGCCGCAACGAGGCGTCCGCGCGCGCAAGCATCTCACGCGAGGGATCAAGGAGTGTGACCGCCTGATCCGGGCCATGTATGGCGACCCAGGCGTCGGAAAATGCGCCTGAGCCACAGCCGACGTCAAGAACGCGAGACTGCTTGGGTGCACGCGACACCTCGGACGCCACAAAGCCCAAGTAGGCGTCGTGATAGCCAAGAAGCCGCATCTTGTCGCCCCAGACAGGGGCGGCACGGTCGTATTTTTCGCTGAGGTCCGTGGAGGCCATTGCCGTAACCTGCCACCAATTCGTGCGAGGTGAAAGCGCCTCAATCCGCCTCTGCCATCTCCCAGCCAAGCGCCTTGGCCACCGTGAAGATGTCCTTGTCGCCGCGACCACACATGTTCATGCAGATAATGTGGTCCTTCGGCAGTTCTGGCGCGATCTTTGCCACATGCGCAAGTGCATGGCTGGGCTCGAGCGCGGGGATGATCCCTTCGGTTTCGCAACTGAGCTGGAACGCCTCCAGGGCCTCGGTATCCGTGATCGAGACATACTCGGCGCGCCCGATATCATGCAGCCACGAGTGCTCGGGGCCTATGCCGGGATAGTCGAGACCGGCCGATATAGAGAAGCCTTCGAGGATCTGACCGTCATCGTCCTGCAGCAAGTAGGTCCGGTTGCCGTGCAGAACGCCGGGTCGGCCGCCGGTGAGCGACGCACAGTGTTCCATCTTTGCGTTCACGCCCTTGCCACCGGCCTCGACGCCGATGATCTGCACCTCTTTGTCGTCGAGAAACGGATAGAACAGGCCCATGGCATTCGACCCGCCGCCAATGGCCGCGATGATCGTGTCAGGCAATCGGCCCTCGGCGTCCATCATCTGTGCCTTGGCTTCCTTGCCGATGATCGCCTGGAAATCGCGGACCATGGCGGGGTAGGGGTGCGGCCCGGCGACCGTGCCGATGCAATAGAACGTGTCGCGCACATTCGTCACCCAGTCGCGCAGCGCATCGTTCATCGCGTCTTTCAGCGTGCCGCGCCCGCTGGTCACCGGCACCACTTCGGCACCCAAAAGCTTCATGCGGAAAACGTTGGGCTTTTGCCGCTCGACGTCATGCGCGCCCATATAGACGATGCATTTCAGCCCGAATTTTGCGCAAACAGTCGCAGTGGCCACGCCGTGCTGGCCGGCGCCGGTCTCGGCGATGATCCGTGTCTTGCCCATCCGGCGCGCCAGAATGATCTGGCCCAGCACGTTGTTGATCTTGTGAGCACCGGTGTGGTTCAGCTCATCCCGTTTGAGATAGACCTTGGCGCCGCCCAACCGCTCGGTCAGTCGTTCGGCGAAGTACAGCGGGGACGGGCGACCGACATAATGGGTCCAGAGATGGTTCATCTCATCCCAGAAGCTCTGATCGGTCTTGGCGTTCTCATACTCGGCCTCGAGGTCGAGGATCAGCGGCATCAGCGTTTCGCTGACGAAACGGCCGCCAAACCGACCGAACCGGCCGTTTTAGTCCGGTCCCGTCATGAAGGAATTGATCAGATCGTCGGGCATGTCACGCTCCCTTTTGGACCTGAGAGGTCTAGCGAGGGGTGGCGTGCGGGTAAAGCGGGAAATCAGGCAGCGCGCTCGAACCGGCGTGGCAGGTCGCCGCGTTTGCGAGCCTCGCGCAGCAGTGCCGGAATGTTCTGATCGAGTGATGCGGCCAGTTGCTCGAAACTGTCGATGGCGAAGTAGACCGGCTGCACGACGTCGATCCGATAGTCGGTGCGGAAAATGGTCAGCAGGTCGAAGGGCAAGACCTCGGCCTCGCCGCTTGCGGCATGAGCCGCTTCGGAGGGTGACGACATGATACCAGCACCGAATGCCCTGAGCCTGCCGTTTTCGTGGATCAGCCCGAACTCCACCGTAAACCACCAGAGCCGGAACAGGCGTTTGACGTCGCCGGGCGGCAAGGCCAGGGCCAGAGCGCCGAAACGCTCCATGAAGATGCAAAAGTCGGGGTGGCAGAGCATCGGACAATGCCCGAACACCTCGTGAAATATGTCCGGTTCTTCGATGTAGTCGAGATGCTCCATGCGGCGGATGAAAGTCGCTACGGGAAAGCGCCGTTGGGACAGCAAGGTGGAAAACTCGTTCTGTGGGATCAGGGCGTCGACGGGTTTCACGCCAGCGCCTGTCAGTGTACCCAGCCGGGCATCAATGTCGCTGACCTGAGGCACCTCGTCGGGCGAAAACCCCAGTTTGGACTGACCATCCAGATAGGCGCGACAGGCAAACGGCTGCAAACGCCTCATCTGAGGTTCAAAGAGAAGCCGCCAAACCTGATTTTCCTCGGCGGTGTAGTGGAAACGGCCTGACGCATCAGGTGTTTTCGAGACATAGGCTTGCGAATTGGTCAATGGGCCCTCCAATATTTGATAAGAAACGGTGAAATCAGCGAAATTACTTGCCAAAATTGCAGACTTTAGGGCATAAATGAAAAGAATATTCTGAAAATGGGTTAATTTTGAAGATATCTTCTTCAGACAGACGTCTTCTCGCTGAGTTGCAGCGCGACGCCTCGCTCTCACTCGCGGCGTTGTCGGAGCGCGTGGGACTGGCCCAGTCGACGGTTTGGCGGCGGGTCAACGATCTGGAGGGGGCAGGCGTGATCCGGCGGCGCGTGGCCGTACTCGACCCTGCCAAAGTGGGCGCAAAGCTCTGTATCCTGGCGCAGGTGACGCTGGAGGATCACTCCGAGGAGGCAGTCCTTGCCTTTGCCCGGCTGGTCGAGACACATCCGGAGATACAGGAATGCCACAAGGTGTCGGGCACAGCTGACTATTTCCTCAAGATACGTGCGGCGGACGTGGAAGCCTATGAGACGTTTCAGACCCGCTTTTTGCTGCGGAACCCTTATGTGCGATCGGTCCAGTCCAGCTTCGTGCTGAAGGAGGTCAAGGCGTCGACCGAGGTGCCGCTTTAGCGGCGCGTGACCATCCCCATGATATCCATCGTCCGGGTCAAGATCGGAGCGGCGATGGCGCTGGCGCGTTCGGCCCCGTCAGACAGGATGCGGTCGATCTCAGCCGGGTCGGCCAGCAATCGGTTCATTTCGGCTGTGATCGGCCCCATCGTCTCGACCGCGACCTCGGCCAGATGCGGCTTGAACTGGCCCCAGCCCTGACCGGCCACCTCGCCCATCACATCCGAGGGCGTGCGCCCCTGAAGGGCCGCCAGAATGTCGATCAGGTTACGCGCTTCGGGCCTGTCTTTCAGACCGTCATAGCTCTCTGGCAGTGGCTCGGGGTCGGTGCGGGCCTTGCGGAACTTCTGGGCGATGGTGTCGGCATCGTCGGATAGGTTGATCCTGCTCATGTCGGACGGGTCGCTTTTCGACATCTTCCTGGTGCCGTCCCGCAGGCTCATCACCCGCGCGGCTGGGCCACCGATCACCGGTTCGGTGATGGGGAAGAAGTCGACGCCGTAGTCGTGGTTGAACTTCGCCGCGATGTCGCGCGTCAGCTCAAGGTGCTGTTTCTGATCCTCGCCCACTGGAACGTGGGTTGCGTGATGCACCAGAATGTCGGCCGCCATCAGCGCGGGGTAAGCAAACAGTCCGAGCGAAGCTTCCTCGGAGTTCTTGCCCGCCTTGTCCTTCCACTGCGTCATCCGGCGCATCCAGCCCATGCGTGCCACACAACTGAAGAGCCAGCCAAGCTGCGCATGTTCCGGCGCCTGGCTCTGATTGAAGAGAATGGACCGCTTTGGATCGATGCCTGCAGCAAGAAAAGCCGCCGCAATCTCACGGGTCTGACGTGTCAGGTCCTCGGGCGACTGCCACGTAGTGATGGCGTGCAGATCGACGACACAGAACACGCATTCATGCGTCTCGCCATCCTGCATGTCGACAAAACGCTTGAGCGCGCCCAGATAGTTGCCGAGGGTCAGACCACCGGACGGCTGAATGCCCGAAAACACACGGGGGGTAAAAGTGCTGGCCGTCATGACGGGTCCTCTGGATTTTGGCGCCCGCGCGGCTTACCGAGAGGGGGCGTGCCCGTCAAGGAAGTGCCATGCAGGATAACGTCAGACACGACCAACCGTTTTTCAATGCGCTGCCGCCTGCGGTGGTGGCTCTGGCCCTGGCAATCTTTGCCGTTGAGCTGTTGTTCACCCTTGGCGCGCGCGGGATTATCGGTGGCCAGATGGGGGTCGGGTGGCGGCTTCAGGCCATTCAGGATTTCTCCTTTTATGCGCCGCTGATTTCATGGCTGATCGAGACGGGGAATTGGTCAGTTGAGCATCTGAAGCGCTTTGTGACCTATCCGTTCATACATACCGGCTTTACTCACGCGGCGTTCGTAATCGTCTTCCTGCTGGCGCTGGGCAAGCTGGTAGGCGAGGTGTTCGGCAACATCGCGGTGCTGGTCATTTTCTTTGCCTGCGGCATCTTCGGGGCGCTGATTTATGCGGGTCTCGTCGGCGATGACCGCCCGCTGATCGGCGGGTTTCCCAGCGTTTACGGATTGATCGGTGCCTACACGTTCG
>JBCCWG010000075.1:0-15913 GCA_039193985.1 Pseudomonadota bacterium | reverse complement strand
CCCACCACAGGACGGGCAGGCTGACCGGCCAGAGCCGTGGCAGCGGTGGCAGCGGCGCTTGACCGGTGCGGCCTTTGGGGCGCGATGACGTCTTTCGAACTCGATCATGGTCGATTCTCCGGATCGGACAGGTCACGTTCTGCACAGTATCTACGGAATTGTGGCAAAAACCGGGCGGTTCCGCCGTAATGCTCCCGGAAGCGACCGAACGCCGAGTTGAGCAATCCGCAACCCTTCCTCGTCAATCTCGCCCGCGAACGTTCCCTGTGTCCGGGCGATCACCCCGGGTACTTGTATTTTGAAACGCTCTCCCCGATAGGGGTCTCCGTTTCGCGAAAAACGCCTCGAAAAACGAGGCGAGGAAGACATGAGCGAGCCCAAGTGGCGGGCCCGTCATACTTCATGAAGCACCGGAGCAGGATGCGCTCCGGACAGCCAGGAAACACCCCGACCCGGCGCAGGTTAACTGCAACCGGGGGCGATTTGCGTGGTCAACTCGGGATCATCCTGTGCAACCTGCCTCTCGCCCTCGGCGATCTCGTAATAGTCACCTTTGTCTGCGCAAAAGATGTGACCCGCCAGTGCCAGCCCGGTCGGTGCCTCCAGCGACCCCGCAAAGATCGAAAGATGCGTGCCCGGCCCATCCCAGAACAACTGAGACCCGCAGACCGGGCAGAACCCGCGCCGTGCCGTCTCGGAGGATCGGTACCACGTCAGCGCGCCGTTGATCTCGACGTCTTCGCGCAAAGCCGAGGTGGCGGCCACATGATGCCCGCTGGTCTTGCGGCATTGCGTGCAATGACAGGCGACCACCGGGCGCAATGGCCCTGTGACGCGATAGGTCACTGCACCGCAGAGGCACCCACCCGTCGCCGTCATGCGCTTTCTTCTTGGCAAAAACACTCCGGGGGAATTGGCCGAAGGCCAAGGGGGCAGCGCCCCGAAACACGCACCACATGCATCAAGCGTTTTCCCGCCGGAATGACGCGCCAAGCCCTTCCATCAGGCTCTGAAACACCGGGAAGCTCGTTGCAATCGGCGCGGCATCGTCGACGGTGACGCCGCTCGCCGACGCCATGCCGAGGCAGAGGAAGCTCATCGCGATCCTGTGATCCAGCCGCGCTTCGACCCGCGCGCCGCCCGGCACGCCGGCGGGACCGCGGCCCTCGACTGCCCACCAGTCTGCGCCGTCCTCGACCGTCACGCCATTCGCGCGGAGGCCCCCGGCCATCGCATCGATGCGGTCGCTTTCCTTGACCCGCAACTCCTTGACACCGCGCATCATCGTCCGACCTTCGGCGAAGGAGGCGACCACCGACAGGATCGGGTATTCATCGATCATCGAGGCGGCACGCTCTGGCGGCACCTCAATCCCGCGCATCTCAGGCGAGAACCGGGCGCGGAGGTCAGCCACCGGCTCGCCGCTTTCTTCGCGCGCGTTCTCATAGGTCAGATCCGCGCCCATGTCGCGCAGCGTCTCGAACAGGCCCGCGCGCGTCGGGTTGAGGCCAATGTTCGGCACCAGCACGTCCGAGCCTTCGACGATCAAAGCGGCGCAGACCGGGAAGGCGGCGGAGGAGGGGTCGCGCGGCACGTCGATGCTTTGCGGCTCCAGTTCGGGCTGCCCGGTCAGGGTGATCACGCGGCCCGCGTCGCTGTCTTCGACGGTCAATTGCGCGCCAAATCCGCGCAGCATCCGTTCCGTGTGGTCGCGCGTCGCCTCAGGCTCGATCACCACGGTTTCGCCCGGCGCATTCAGGCCTGCGAGCAATACGGCGGATTTCACCTGCGCCGAGGGGACGGGCAGGGTATAGCGCAGCGGCACCGGATCGGCCGCGCCGATCATGGTCAGTGGCAAGCGCCCTTTGGCACGGCCATACGAAGCGGCCCCGAACAGCGCCAGCGGGTCGGTGATCCGCGCCATCGGCCGCGATCTCAGCGAGGCGTCTCCGGTGAACGTCGCCGCAATCGGTGTCGTCGCCATCGCCCCCATGATCAGCCGCACGCCGGTGCCCGCGTTGCCGCAGTCGATCACATCTTCGGGCTCGGCAAAGCCGCCCGTGCCGACCCCATGGATCACCCATTCGCCGTCATCGTTGCGGGTTACTTCCGCGCCAAAGGCGCGCATCGCTTGCGCGGTCGCCAGCACGTCATCGCCTTCGAGCAGCCCGCGCACCCGGGTCTCGCCGACCGACAGCGCGCCGAGGATCAGCGAGCGGTGCGAGATCGACTTGTCGCCAGGCACATGCGCGGTGCCTTTCAGCGCGGCAGCCTTGCGGGCCGTCAAGGGTTGGGCGGGTCCGTGACCTGACATGCGTTGTGTCTCCTAAACTTGCAGACCTGTTAGCGGAAGGTCGGGCGGGGATCCATGGCCGATCAGAGGCGCTGAAAGGTCAGGTAATGCGGGGTGCGCCCTTCGCGGAGCGCCTTTTGTTCGTAGCGGGTCGACAGCCAATCGTCCCATGGCGTGCGCCAGTCATCCGCGCGTTCGGCCAGCCAAGCGAACTCGGCCTTAGGCACTTCCTCCAGCGCCTGACGCACATAGTCGGGAATGTCGGTCGCCACGCGAAACTCCGCCCCGGGTTTGAGCGCGCGGTGCAGCGGCTCCAGATGCTCGGGCGTCACAAAGCGCCGCCGGTGGTGACGCGCTTTGGGCCAGGGGTCGGGATAGAGGAGAAAGGCTTTATCGAGGCTCTCTGGCGGCAGCACCTCCATCAGGTCGCGGGCGTCCCCGGCATGGACGCGCACGTTGTCCAAGGGCGTCTTTTGCAGCTTACCGAGGAGCGTGGCGACACCGTTGACATAAGGCTCGGCCCCGATGATTCCGACGCCCGGGTTCCGTTCGGCCTGATGCACCAGATGTTCGCCCGACCCGAACCCGACCTCCAGCCAGACCGGACGCCCGCCGAAGAGCGAGGCCAGATCAAGCGGCGTGCGTTCCGGGTTTTCGTCCCACCCGACGGGGCCGGGTGTAAGCGCGGGCAAATCCTCCAAATACCGCTTCTGCACAGGCTTCAACGCCTTGCCACGCAACCGGCCATAGAAGTTGCGGAGCGGTTTTTCGGGGGGCATCTCGGGCGACATGGCGCGTCCAATCGCAGCCCCGCTAGGCAAGGTCAAGTCTTGCCAAGGGCGTCATCTGCGGCGTAAGAACGAAGCATGAACTCGGTCGATTTCTCCTTCTGCACCGAAACGCTGACGGCCCGACCCTCGGGCGCGCTTTTCTGGGCCAGCACGCGGGTTCTGATCGTCTCCGACCTGCATCTCGGCAAGTCCGAGCGGATCGCGCGGCGCGGCGGCGCGCTCTTGCCGCCCTATGACACGGTCGAGACGCTGACGCGGCTTGCGGCGGATATCGAGGCGACACGCCCCAAGACGGTGATCTGCCTGGGCGACAGTTTCGACGATCTGGCGGCGGCCGAAAGCCTCGGTGACGACCATCATCAGACCATCGCGCGGCTGCAGGCCGGGCGGCGCTGGATCTGGATCGAGGGCAATCATGATCCCGGCCCGGTCGATTTCGGCGGCGAGCATCTGGCCCAGCTTGAGATGGGGGCGCTGACGTTTCGCCATATCGCCAACGACGCGGCCGACCCGGGTGAAGTGTCGGGCCATTACCACCCCAAGGCCAAGGTGCGGCACATGTCGCGCCCGTGCTTCATGCACGATGCGGGGCGACTGATCCTGCCTGCCTATGGCTGCTACACCGGCGGTCTCGACTGGATGACGCCGGTCTTGCGCGACCTGTTCCAGCCGAGGGCCATCGCCTATCTCACCGGCCCCCGCGTGCTGGCCGTGCCCGTCCCGGTCGCGGCGTGACGCTGGCGCCCGAGATCGCCGCGAAAGTGCGTGCCAGTTTCGCCCGACAGGGGTTGATGCAAAGCTTTGGTGCCGAAGTCCTCACAATCAAATCAGGCAAGGTGCAGGTCACCGCGCCGCTCACGCCCGCTGTCTCGCAGCAACACGGCGCGGGTCATGCCGGACTCACCTTCGCGCTGGGTGACAGTGCGGCGGGCTATGCCGCGCTGACGCTGATCGAGGGCGAGGCGGATGTGATGACGGCGGAGATGAAGATCAACCTGTTGCGGCCTGCGTTTGGCGACCGACTGAGGGCGTTGGGACGTGTCATCAAGCCGGGGCGTCGGTTGATCGTGGTGCAGGCAGATGTGTTTGCCGTGGCGGACGGGGTCGAGAAACAGGTGGCCGCCCTGCAAGGGACGATGGTGCCCGCGTAACCCGAACACGAAAAAGACGGCCACGGGGATAGTGGCCGCCTGATACTCGTTAATACACACACCCTACGTGGGACACTCAGTAGCGGTCTGAGCCGTAGGAACTGTCGGATGTGCTGGCGTAAAGCCCGCCGCTTTCGCAGCCTGCAAGGGCCAGCACGCTCAAAAGAATTGCAAAAATACGTGTCATGGAAACGTCCTCGTAAAAAACTTGTCTCGTTGATCGCTTAGTTGCGCACGGCGTCCCAGACACCGCCGACGCCGTCGCCGGTTGCATCACCGCGCGCCTGATCACCGGCCCAGAAGTAAAGCGGCTGGCCGTTCAGCGTCCACTGACGGGTGCCGTCCTTGCGCTTGATGACACCCAGAGCGCCGTCAGCCTTGGCCGAAGCGGATGCCGTGAAGGGAGGCCACGCAGCGGCGCAGTCGCCGTAGCAGTTCGACTGGTCTTTGACGTCGTTGCGGAAAGTGTAAAGCGTCAGGCCGTTCTTGGCCGACGTGACCACCGTGCCGATGTCGGTCTTGGCGGTGGCAAGCGTGTTGGCGGCAGCAGCCGAGCCCATCAGGGCAAAAGCGATTGTGGCGGCGATTGTCAGGCGTGTCATGGTGTGGTTCTCCTGGTCTGTGTTGGTTGTGATCGGGAGAACTTCGCGTCCTCCTTGCCCTCCCTTACGCCCCGGCCCCTGGCGTTATTCCCGGCCCAGCAAACTTTTTCGGAATTTTTTTGTGGCCCCTCGCGTAACACCTATGAACAAAGCAAAAGGACCTCGGCATGATGGCGCTGACTGCAAGCCCGTCGCTCTTTCAACCGCATTGCATCGCCTTGCCCCGCGTTGCACTACTGACGCGTGGAATTGAACCGGCCACCAAATCGCGTGAGGGCGATGTGTCGACAGACCTGAAACATGAGCTGACCGCGCTGTTGCCGCGTCTGCGCCGTTTCGCGCGGTCGCTGACCCGTTCGGTGCCGGAAGCCGACGATCTGGTGCAGGAGGCGTGTTTGCGTGCGCTGACCCGCGCCGATCAGTGGGATCGGTCGCAGCCCTTGGATCGCTGGATGTTCCGGATCACCCGCAACCTCTGGATCAGCGAGATCCGCAAACGCACGGTACGGATCGGGCAGGGCCAGGTGCCTGCGGAGGACGCGACCGAATTGCAGACGCCCGTGACCGGCGAGCACAGCGTCGCGGCAAGCCAGTTACAGGCCCAGATTGATGCGTTGCCCGAGGATCTGTCCTCGGTCCTGCTGGCCGTGTCGGTCGAAGGGTATAGTTATGCGGAAGCGGCCGAGCTATTCGATGTGCCGCTTGGCACCGTGATGAGCCGGGTTCACCGCGCGCGTAAAGCTCTCGCGGCGCGGATTGCGGAACCCGGGGGAGTAACGACGTGACCCAGTACGAGGAAAAACTGAGCGCGTTCCTCGACGGCGAATTGCCGGAGGAAGAAGCGCGCGAGATCGAGGCGGCTTTGGCGGCTGACCCGGCCCTTCAGGCCGAGTTGGAGGCGCTGATGGCCGCCGACGCCATGGCGCAGGAGGCGTTCGCCGAGATGCTGGACGAGCCGGTTCCTGCCGCGCTGGCCGCCGTGGTCCGCGATGCACCGGAGGCCGCGCCGGCCAATGTCTCCGCCCCGCCCGCAGGCCGCAGTTGGCTTGCTGCCGCCGCCGTGGTCCTTGCGCTTGGGATCGGCGGGGCCGGGGGGTACATGACCGGCCTTTCGCAAGGCACGCCGGTCGCCTCTGCGCCCGGTTGGCTGGTGGATATCGCCGATTATCACCGTGTCTATGCCGCGCAGGAACGGCATCTGGTCGAGGTTGGTGCGGACGAGGCGGACCATATCCGCACCTGGCTGACCGCGTCGGTCGGGGCCGACGTGCCGACGCCTGACCTCAGCGCGCATGGCCTGACCTTCGAGGGTGCCCGCCTTCTGGTTGCCGCAGGCAAACCGGTCGCGCAGCTTATGTATCGCGATGGCGACAGACGTGTTGTCGCGCTGTGTCTCATCCAGACCGACAGCCCGCGCGACGGGTTCGCCAGCCAGACCATCGGCGCGTTCGACATGGTGTCCTGGGGCGGTGACGGCGCAAACTTCGTGATTGTCGGCGATACCGGGCGGGATGACTTGCAGGACATCGCCGAAACGGCGGCCGAAGCGTGACAGACATCACACCCTCCTCAGATTTCGAGGGGCTTCCTCTGGGCCAGGGGCGGCTGATCGTCTGCCCGCAATGCGATGCGCTCTATAAAGTGGGCGCGGTCGACAAGGGTGAAACCGCTGCCTGCCCCCGCTGCCACACGGTGCTCGCCGCCCCCCGGCGCAAGGCGGGCATGCTGATCATCTGCCTCGCACTCGCCACGCTTATCCTGATCTTTGCCGCCGTCTTTCACCCGTTCCTGACACTGGAAGCGCAGGGCCTGCGCAGCAGCGCCTCGCTCCTCGATATCGCGCTCGGATTTTCGCATGCGGGGCTGCGCGCCCTGATCTTCCTGATGCTGGCGCTTGTGCTGGCCATTCCTGCCGTGCGCGCCAGCGTGCTTCTCTACGTGCTGACCCCGCTGGTCTTCGACCGTCCGCCAAACGCCTATGCCGCACCTGCGTTCCGGTTCGCCCAAAGCCTCAAACCCTGGGCGATGGCCGAGGTGTTCGCGCTGGGCTGTGCCGTCGCACTCGTCAAAATCACCGAACTGGCGCAAGTCGGGTTCGGGCAAGCCTTCTGGATGTTCACCGCCCTTGTGGGGCTTGTTGTCATTCAAGACAGATTCCTGTGTAGTTGGTCGGTATGGAACGCGCTCACCCCAAGACACCGGTCCTGACGGCCCGGTCGGCCAATCTGGTCGGGTGCGGGCATTGCGGCGAAGCCTGGCCCATGGGCACCACGCGCTGCGGGCGCTGCGGCGCGCGGGTTGCCTCACGCGACCCGGCCAGCCTGCAACGGGTCTGGGCCTGGTGGGTGGCGGGCATCATCGCCTATATCCCAGCGCTGACCGAACCGATGCTGGTCACGCGCACTCTGTTGGGCAGTGAGCAATCGACCATCGTCGGCGGCGCGATTGAGCTTTTCGTCTATGGCAGCCCCGGCATCGCGCTGATCATCCTGATTGCCAGCGTCGGCATTCCGGTCGCCAAGTTCGGTTGCATCGCCTATCTCGCCTGGACGGTGTCGAAGGGCACGCAAGCCTCGCCCGGGTCGCGCAACGCGCTGTACGAAGTGGTCGAGTATATCGGTCGCTGGTCGATGATCGATGTGTTCGTCGTCGCCATCCTTGCTTCGCTCGTCCAGTTCAACGCGGTCGCAACAGTGACACCGGGGCCTGCCAGCCTCGCCTTTGCGCTGTCGGTCGTGTTCACCATGCTCGCGGCGCAAAGCTTTGACTCGCGGCTGATCTGGGATGGTCTCGACCCGGCGGAGCCTGGGCGGTGACGGACCGGATCCCCGAACTTCCTGTCTCAAACGGTCGCCGTTCGATCCTTGAGCGCGTGTCGATTGTCTGGCTGGTGCCGCTCGCTGCGCTGGCCGTCAGCCTCTGGGTGGCGTGGCAGTCCTATAATGACCGCGGCCCGCTGATCGAGGTCGAGTTCGAACAGGCCACCGGCATCCGTCAGGGCGAGACCGAGCTCAAGTTTCGCGACGTGCCCGTGGGCCTGGTCGAGGATGTGGGGTTCTCTGACGCGCTTGAGACGGTGCGGGTCAGTATCCGGCTCGACAAGGACATCGCCGATTTCGTCGATGACGATGCCGAATTCTGGATCGTCCAGCCGGAAGTGACGACGCAAGGGGTCAGCGGCCTCGACACCGTGTTGTCGGGGGTCTTCATAGAAGCGTCGTGGGATCGGGCGCCGGACGGGTTGGTCACCACCCATCGTGGCACCGAAAGCGCGCCGTTGCTGCGGAGCGGCCAGTCGGGGCTGTCGCTACGGCTGACGGCGGGGCCAGGGGTGCAACTGACGGGCGGAGCACCGATCCTGCACAAGGGCGTCGAGGTGGGCCGCATTGGCCCGCCCGAACTGACGGTCGATGGCACGGTCGCGCGGTCAGAAGCGATCATCTTCGCGCCCTATGACCGGCTGGTGTCGTCGAACACGCGGTTCTGGGACACCTCCGGGTTCACCTTTTCGCTGGGCGCGAACGGGGCCGAGCTCGACTTTTCCTCAATCGCGACGCTGATCGCGGGCGGCGTGGCGTTCGACACCGTCGTGTCCGGTGGCGCGCCGGCCTCGGACGGAGCGGATTTCGTGGTTTTCGTGGATGAAGGCGCGGCCCGGTCGAGCCTGTTCCAGGACGATGGCGGGCCAGTTCTGAACCTGACAGCGGTGTTCGAAGACAATTTCAGCGGTCTAACCGTGGGCGCGCCCGTCTTGCTCGACGGGGTCACGGTGGGCGAGGTGGCCAATGTGAACGGCATCGTCGACATGGACCGGTTCGGTGACACCAATGTGCGGCTCTCGACATCGCTGGTTCTGCGCACCTCAAAGCTGGGGCTGGCCGAGGCGACGGGCGAGGCGGCGCTGGACTTTCTCGACGCACGAGTAACGGCGGGTTTGCGCGCGCGGCTGATCTCGGCCAGCCTGCTGACCGGCGGGCTGAAGGTTGAACTGGTCGATGTGCCGGAGGCCCAGGACGCAGTGCTCGACCGCGACGCAGAACCCTTTGCCGTAATCCCGGTCGCGCCTGCCGAGATCTCGGACGTGTCCGCGACGGCTGAGGGCGTGATGGAGCGGATCAACAACCTGCCGATCGAAGAACTGCTCGAAGCCGCGACCACCTTTCTGACCTCGGCAACGCGGCTGAGCGACAGCGATGACCTGCAGGCGATCCCAGGCGATGTGCGCGGGCTGGTCGCTGATCTTAGGGGTGTCACCTCAGCGCCCGAGTTGCAGGCGCTTCCCGGTCAAGCCATGGAACTCATTGTCGATTTGCAGGCGCTCTCGGGCGATTTGCGGGGCATCGCGCAAAGCATCGAGACCGCGCGCGCCGTCGAACGCGTGACCGCTGCCATCGACGCGACGACCGAGGCGGCGTCGGGTGTGGGTGCCAGCGTCGAAGGCGTGCCTGCACTGGTCGAGCGGCTTTCAGCCGTGGCCGCCAATGCCGAGGCGCTGGAGTTGCAAACGCTGGTCGACGAGGCGACCGAGACCGTCACGGCGGCGCGCGGGTTGTTGCAGGATGACGGCACGAAGACCTTGCCAACCCGCCTTGGCGCTGCGCTGGCGGAATTGGAGGCGGCTCTTGCCGAACTGCGGACAGGCGGGGCGGTGACGAACCTCAACGCCGCGCTGGCTTCGGCCAATTCGGCGGGTGCTGCGGTGGAGGCGGCGGCGGCCGACCTGCCGGGGGTGATCGCGCGGCTTGAACAGATGACGACGGACGCCTCGGACGCCTTTGCAGGCTTTGATGAGGACTCTGAGCTGAACCGCACCGCGCGCGCGGCCTTGCGTGATCTACAGGACGCGGCGCGCGCCATCGAACAACTGGCCCGCACGCTGGAACGCAACCCGAACGCCATCATCCTTGGACGGTAGACATCATGCGCCTTGCCCTCATCCCCGTTTTACTGCTCGCCTTGATGGCGTGCAGCGAGGCCACCGAACCGCAACGCTACACCACACCGTCGCAGGCGACCGAGACGCGGGTGTCGGTCCCGCTCAGCTCGGTCTCGATCCGCGAAGTGTCATTGCCGGCCTATGCGACCGAGGAGGGGATCGCGCTTGCCGACGCGTCGGGCGTGATCACCGCCGCGCCGGAAAGCATCTGGGCGGATGAGCCGACCCGCGCCGTGACCCTACGCCTGACCAATGCGCTGGCCGACATGACGGGGCGCGTGGTGGCGTCGGACCCCTGGCCGTTCCGCGAGGCGCCGGAGGCCGTGGTCGAGGTGCGACTGGAGGCGTTCGTGGCCGAAGCGGGCGGGCGCTTTGTGGCGCAGGGGCGGTACTATGTGGCGCATGAGGAAGAGGGGCGGCGCGACCGTGCGCTGTCGTTCCGGGTGGTGCAACCCTTTGATCCCGAGCGTGGATTTTCCGCAATCGCCGCGGCGCGGGCGCAGGTTATCGGCGTGTTGGCTGAGGACATTGCGCGCCGGGGTCTACGTTAGGCTGTCGGAAACGCGCGGCTGGGCTCGTAGGTCTCAAAACTCGACAGGGTCTGCGCGTTGACCTCGTCCTGCCATGGCGTGCCGGGCTGGATCGCGGTCACCACAGGGAAGCGCTTGCGGAGCAGCTTGGCGCGCGGCGTATCTTCCATTGCGATGGCGACCAGCGCGCTGACGGTGCCCTTCTGGCGCCCGACCAGTTCGATTGCGCCTTCCATCGTGCCCCCGGTCTCGATCCACTGATCGACCAGCAGCACGCGGGTGCCAGGGGCAAAGGCGGGCAGGCGCATCTCCATGTCCTGTGTCCGGCCCGAGTAGTTGGTGAAGCTGACGCGGTCGGTCTCGACGCAGAGCTTGCCCGCCTTGCGGATCGGCAGAAAGCCCACGTCGCGGCGCGCGGCGAGGGCGGCGCCGAGGACAAAGCCCATCGCATCGAGGCCGCCGACCACGTCGAACTCGATGTCCTCAAGGTCGGCCAATAGATCGGCGAGCAGGTCCTGAAACGCCGTCTGGTTGATGTAGATCGAGGTGGGGTCGAGCCAGGCGAACTGATCGCCCTTGGTGTTGGGGGCCATCAACCGGAAATACCGGCGGTCGTCGCGTGGGCCTTTGTCTTGCATCACGGTCCTTTGCCGAGGCTTTTAGCGACGTCCAACAGGTCGTTCAGCCGCCTCGGGTCAATATCATAGAAGTTGTTCTTATAGTTGATGCCGGTCGCCACCATAAAGCAATCGACTTGCGCGTAACGGTGAGCATTTTCGGGCGTAATGCCTGAGGCAAGGGCGAGGGGCGCATCGCCGATGGCGGCGCGGAAGGTGGCGATCTTGGTGTCTTCGGCTTCGACGCCAGTGGCTTGGCCCGAAGTGCAGACAACGTCCATCCAATGGGTCGCGATTTCGGCGGCCTTGGCATAGTCGGTCTCGGCCACGAGGCGTTGCTTCTTGAAGGCAACGCCACCGAAATAAAGCCCGTGCCAGCCACTGTGGGCGTCGAGTATGGCCTGTGCTTCGGATTGTGTCTCGGCCCGTTCGTCGACCCGGGCGTCGTCGGCCCAATAAGCTTCGAACGGGAAGCCTCGCCTTTCCAACTCGGCAAGCTTTGGAATGGCGTGCAACCCGGTGACTGCCAGAAAATTCACCCCCATCCAGATGTTGGGGCGTTGGCTTCGGACCTTGCGCAGGATGGGCAGGAAGGTCTCAACGTCAAAGTCGTGGTTTATCAGGAAGCAGCCGTTCGCGCCGAGGTCAGCCAGAATGTCAATATTCGCGAGTGTGCGTTCAGTCTCAAGCACGTGGATCACTGGCAGAACGACCGGACCGTGCGTGCCGAAGTGTCTTCGAAACTCATACCTGTCCATTTCCTGCCCTCAACGTATATTTTTTGTGCAATGCCCGCATTTTTGGCGCAGGCTTGCCGCAACGTCCGGGAATCGGATGCAGGCGGCGCGCACTCAACACATAAACGGGCTGTCAAAAAACTGGAAACAGACTGGGAGAGTGGGGATGTCAGACATCAAATTCATGCAGACAAAGCGGGGCTTTCTGAAGACGGGCCTGGCCTCGGTCGCGCTGACCACACCGTTCGTGAACCGCGCCTGGGCGCAGACGACGGAACTGACGATGCTGGGCTGGTTCGGCACCGCCGAGCCCGACATGGTGGGCGAGTTCGAGGAGGCCAACAACGTCAAGTTCGTGCCGAAGTACTACGCCGGTGGCGACAACATGCTGGCCGCCCTGGCGCAGAACCCGCCGGGCACGTTCGACATCATCCACACGGATGCGGAATACGCCAAACTCTTGGTCGCCAATGGCTTGGTGATGGAGCTTGATCCAAACAACTACCCGATGGACGATCTGTTGCATGACGACTTCAAGTCGTTCGCCGGACATTGGGATGACAGCGGCAAACTGTACTCGCTGATCACGCGGTTCGGGCATCTGGGCGTGTCCTATAACAAGGACGTGCTGACGGCCGAAGAAGCTGCCAGCTATGACATTTTCTGGGACGAGCGCCTGACCGGCAAAGTGGGCCATTTCGACTGGCACCTGCCGTCGCTCGGTCAGATGAGCCTCTTGATGGGCAACGCCTCGCCTTTCGACATCGACGAAGCGGCGTGGGCGGCGGTGCAGGAGAAGACCCTGTCCCTCAAGCCGCAGGTTGGCGGGTATTTCGACTTCGGAGGCACCTTCTCGGGCCTGAAGAACGGCGAGATGCTGGCCATGGTCGGCATCGGCGATTGGGTGACGGGCATTCTGGAGCGTGACGGCGCCCCGGTCTCATCCGTCGTGCCGAAAGAAGGCGGTATCCAGTGGACCGAGAGCTACTCGATTGCGGCCACGTCGGAGAAAGCCGATCTGGCGCTCAAGTATCTTGAGTACACCATGTCGCCGGCGGGTCAGGTGAAGACCGCGCAAATGCTGGCCTATCCGGGGCACGCGGTCACCAAGGGCGGCCGTGCGCTGCTGAACGAGGTCGACGCCGCCGAGGCGCAGCGTTCGGGCCAGGTTGACGGCGATCCGCGCGACCCGATCACGATGATCGACGAAGGCCGCATCAGCTATCGCGACATCCCGGTGCAGCAGACGCTTGAGGACTGGAACGACTTCTGGTCGGAATACAAGAACGCCTGATGCTCGCTTACGAAAAGGAATGCGCCATGGCCGCGAGCCATGGCGCATATGGTCTTTTATGCCCGCGCAGACCTGACTGATGCGCTGGCCCAACGGATACGCCTTGTTCTTTCGCTTGCCGATCATCCTCTGGCAGGCGCTTTTCTTTGTCGGACCGCTGATCTTCGTGGTCGCGATGTCGTTCTTCGTCGTGCGCAACTTCCAGATGGTCGAGACGTTCGAGTTCGACAGCTGGGCGCGCATGATCTCGCGCGATTTCGTTTGGGACGCTTATGTTTACACGCTGATCATGGCGGGGAGTGCGGCGGTGCTCGCCTCGCTGATCGCGTTTCCGGCGGCCTATTGTCTGGCGTTCCGTTGCAGTGCGACGACGCGGCAGGTGGCGGTCCTGTTGCTGATCATTCCATTCTTCACCAGCTATTTGGTGCGGACGTTCAGCTGGTACACGATCCTCGCCGAGGCGGGCGTGCTGAATGGGGCCGTGGGGCTGGTGGGGCTGGGGCCCTATACACTGCTGAACACCTACATCGGCACGCTGATCGGGTATCTGACGCTGGTGATGCCGCTGGTGCTGATCCTGCAGACTGTGACGATGGCGAATATCGACGAGCGGCTGATCCAGGCGGCGCGCAACCTCGGCTGTTCGCCCGCGCGCACGATCCGCACCGTGATCCTGCCGGCGGGCAAGACGGGTTTCGTGATTGCGGCACTCTTTGCGTTTATTCTGTCGTTCGGGGATTTCGTGGCGCCGTTTTACCTTGGCGGGTCGAACCCGCCGACGATGCCGATCCTGATCATCGACACCACCAAGGCGGGTCAGCAATGGCCGCGCGCGGCGGTGGTCGCCGTGATCATGATGGTGACGCTGTTCGTCGTGGCGTTCAGCGCGATCATGTACGCCTATCGGAAACGGGCGAGCCGATGACGCGCCTCGACCTCTTCCTGCGGGCGTGGCTGCTTTTGGTGGCGGGGTTCATCTTTCTGCCGATCTTCGTCAGCATGCTCTTTTCGTTCAACGAGGCGCGGTTTCCTACGCTGCCGCTGACCGGGTTCACAACCCATTGGTATGAGACGATCTTTGCCGATGACGATTTCTGGCGCTCGGCCCGGAACAGCCTGATCGTGTCTTGCACCACTGCCGTGATCGCGACGTTCCTCGGGTTCTGCACCGCCTATACCGATTATCGCTATAGCTTTCGGGGCAATAGCTTGTTTCTGGCGATCATTCTGCTGCCGCCGACCATTCCGCTGATCATCATCGCGCTGGCGATGCTGGCGTGGTTCAGCCGGGTGGGCATGTCGGGGCAGGTGGTGTCGATCATCGCGGCGCATACCGTGCTGACCGCGCCGTTTGCCATGGCGATCATCCGGCTCAGGCTCTCACAGATTGACGAGAGCCTTGAGGCCGCAGCGTGGAACCTGGGCGCGAGCGAGTGGCGGGCGATGCGCGAGGTGATCCTGCCGTTCACCAAGCCTGCGATCCTGTCGTCGCTGTTTCTGACCGCCGCCGTGTCGTTCGATGAGTTCACTGTGTCGTGGTTCGTCAGCGGGTTGAATAAGACACTGCCCGTCCACGTGTTGGAGATTGTGCAGGGCACCATCGATCCGCAGGTGAACGCCATCGGGACGCTGGTTTTTGGCGTGTCGATCACGCTGGTGGTGATCAGCCAGGCGCTCATCTTTTTCCGGTTACAGAAGGCGGCGTCATGACCGAACCTCTGGTGAAACTCGACAAGGTCGAGAAGCGGTTTGACGACTTCGTGGCCGTAAATGGCGCGGATCTCGAGATCGGGGCGGGGGAGTTCGTGGCCATCATGGGGCCGTCGGGCTGTGGCAAGACGACGACGTTGCGCATGCTGGCGGGGCTGGATGCGCCGACTTCCGGTGAAGTTCGCATTGCAGGCAAGGTCATGAACGATGTCGCGGCGCATGAGCGCGACACGCCGATGGTCTGGCAGAGCCTTGCGTTGTTCCCGTTTCTGAATGCGCGCGAAAATGTCGAGTTCGGATTGAAAATGCGCGGTGTTGAACCGGCGGAGCGGAAGACACGCGCGATGAACTGGCTTGAGCGGATGGAGATTGCCGAATTTGCCGAGCGCAATGTCGAGACGCTTTCGGGTGGCCAACGTCAGCGCGTGGCGCTGGCCCGCGCGCTGGTGACCGAGCCGCAACTGCTCTTGCTGGATGAGCCGCTCTCGGCGCTCGACGCGCATCTGGTGATCCGGATGCAGGGGGTGCTGACCAAGCTGCAAAAGGAGCTTGGCATCACCTTTGTCTACGTCACGCACTCGCAATCCGAGGCGTTTGCCATGGCCGACCGCGTGGTGATCATGTCCCGGGGAGAGATTGCGCAGGTGGGCACGCCGCGTGAAGTCTATCGTGCGCCGCGCACCCGGTTCGTGGCCGAATTTGTGGGGCGGAACAATATCTTGCCCGGCACAGTGAAGGCCTCCGACGCCGGGCAGGTCACCGTCGAGACGGCCCTCGGCACCTTCGCCACCCCCGGCGAAGCGCCCGTGGGCGCACCGGCCTCCATCGTGATCGCGGGCGACATGATGCAGGTCGGGCCGGGCGAGAACAGCGTTGAGGCCACCGTGATATCCGAGGAGTTCGTGGGCTCCATCGTCACCGCGTTTCTTGAGGCTGCGGATGGCACCGAGTTGAAAGTGCAGGTGCAGGAACGCGCCCTCGCAAATCTCGACTTATCGGCAGGCACCAAGGTCACGCTCCACTGGGCCACCGAAGACGGTCACCTGTTGCTGGAGGACACATGATCCAGAACCCCATCCCCTGGCCGAACGGAGCGCGCTGTGCCTGTGCCATCACCTTTGACATGGATGCCGACAGCCTGATCCACATCGCGCGGCCTGAGGACAGCACGGACCGGCTCTATCCGATCAGCATGGGCCGCTATGGCCCCACTGTCGCCATTCCACGCATCCTCGACACCTATCGCCGTCTT
>JBCCWG010000074.1:0-16380 GCA_039193985.1 Pseudomonadota bacterium | reverse complement strand
GCTGAGGGCCAGCACACTGACGCCCGGAAAGACCTCGGCCTGATAGCCGCGCTTGACGGCCACCAGATACGCCGCTGCGGCGAGACAGACGCACATCAGCAAACCCGGCACGACACCGGCAAGGAACAGTTGTGAGATCGAGATGCCGCCGCCCGCCGCAATCGCATAGATGATCATGTTGTGGCTCGGCGGGATGATGATCCCCGCGATCGAGGACGTGACCGTCACGTTGACCGCGTAATCCGCGTCATACCCCTTTTCCTTCATCACCGGCACCAGGATCGACCCGAGCGCCGAGATATCGGCGACGGCCGAGCCCGAGATGCCGCCGAACAGCATCGACGAGAACACGTTTACGATGCCGAGCCCGCCCCGCACAGCGCCCACGGCGGCCGAGGCGAATTTGACGAGGCGCATCGCGATGCCGCCCCGAAACATCAACTCGCCCGCAAAGATGAAAAACGGGATCGCCATCAGCGAAAAGACATTGATTCCGCTGATGATCCGCTGAAACCCGATCATCAGAGGCAGCCCTTCGAAGGCAAAGGCCGCCAACGCCGAGATGCCCAGCGCGAAAGCAACCGGCACGCCAAGGACGACGCAGAGGGCAAAGAGCCCGAGAAGTACGAAAAGCCCCATCACCCGTCCCTATTGTATGGTGTCTGTTCGCTCGTCGCGGCCCAGAGCCAGCCGCACCAGATGCGCGAGTGAGAACACCATGATCAGCCCCCCGCCTATCGTCAGCGGCAACGATCTCAGGCCCTCGGGCAGTTGGATCAGCGGGATCATAGAGCCCCATTTGAACGCCGTCAGTTGCCAGCCGTAAATCAGCATCAAGCCCCCGAACCCCGCCATGGCCGCGTCGGTGATGAAAACGAAAACCGTGCGCACCCAGTTCGGCACGGCTGTGCGGAACGCGGTGACCGCAAGGTGCGCGTTTTCATGCACGCCGACAGCCGCGCCCAGAAAGGCGATCACCATGACCAGCAAAAGCGCGGCTTGTTCCACCCATGTCGGGGTCGCGTTCAAGACATAGCGACCGAACACCAGCCAACCGAAGATCACAGTCAGCACAACCAGCGAGACGCCAGTGATCAGGCGGCAGAGGGCTGCGATCCAGTCGAGCAGCTTGTCGATGGGTGTCATGAAGTCCGAGGGTTTCGGAACATCTCGTTCGGCCATCACATGTCCCCCCTCGGCGAAACGCGCCCTTGCGAGAACTCCCGCAAGGGCGCTTGAGTCAGCTTAGGTTCAGTCTGTCGCCTGGATCAACTCGACCAGCGGGCGCAAGTCGGGGTTGGCCGACAGATACGCCTCATAGACCGGGGCCATGGCTTCCTGGAATGGCAGCTTGTTCTCGATCTCGTTGACGACCACACCGGCCTTTTCAACCATCTCACGGCTGGAGTTTTCGCGTGCGGCCCACAGCTCCAACTGCAGTTCGGCAGATTCCTGTGCCGCCTCGCGCACGGCCGCCTTCATGTCGTCGGACAGCGCGTTATAGGTGTCGGCATTGATGCAGACGCATTCCGGAATGATCAGGTGCTGGCTGAGCGAATAGAAGCCCGCCACCTCGAAGTGACCGGTCGACTCGTAGGACGGCCAGTTGTTCTCGGCCCCGTCCACAACGCCGGTTTTCAGCGCCTGATAAACCTCAGCGAATGCCATCGGCGACGGGTTGCCGCCAAGCTCGGCGATCATGCCCGAATAGAGGTCGTTGTTCATCACGCGAACCTTCATGCCGGTCACGTCTTCGGGCGTGTTGATGGGCTTGTCGCCGTTATAGAACGACCGCGCCCCGGCATCGTACCACGCCAGCGGCACCAGACCTTGCGCTTCCATACCCGCCGCGATGGCTTCGCCGCCTTCGCCGTTCAGCACGCGGAACATGTGCGGCACGTCCTTGAAGATGAAGGGCAGCGACACGACATTGGCTTCCGCCGCAATCGGGCCAATCGGGCCAAGGTTGAAGTTGCCGATCTGGAGGCCGCCCAGGCGCACCTGCTCGATAGCGTCCGGCTGGCTGCCCAAAGTGCCGCCGTGGAACATCTGCAGCGTGATCTCGCCGCCGGTCTTCTCGGCTACCAGTTCGGCGAACTTGTCCATGGCAACGGTGTTCGGATAGCCATCCACGTGGATGTTCCAGCCGCGCCAGTCAGCAGCAGTGGCCGCTGTGCCGAGCATGGCCAGCGCCGCAACGGCCCCGGCAAGTGTCTTGTTGAATTTCTGGTACATAAGATCCTCCCTAGATGTCTTGACCAGCAGTCAGATGCGCCCCGCCTTCGTGCAAGCGGTCGGCGGTTTCACGGGCAAAGTGTCTTTTGTTTTCTGCCCAGTATTGAATCATTGTGCTTCATATTGCTACAATGGAGACTAGTATCCCAGTTAAGTCAAGCGTAAGAAGTAGGACAAAGAGAATCGAGGACGGCGCGCCGGATTGAACGCGCTTTCAACGCCTCACCAGGGAGGAGGTCACATGCAAACTGCGGCAGCACCGCTGGTGGCAAAGACCACCACTGACATTGTCTTCGACAGATTGTACGAAGAGATATCGTCGCTGGTCCTGCTGCCCGGGGCCCGCATTTCCGAGACAGAAGTTGCGGACCGACTTGGGGTCTCGCGCCAGCCGGTGCGCGATGCGTTCAATCGTCTGGCCAACCTCGACCTGTTGTTAATCCGGCCACAGCGCGCCACCGTGGTACGCGGCTTTTCCTATGAGCGGATCGAAACCGTCCGCTTTGTCCGTCTGGCCGTCGAACTCGAAGTCATCACGCGGGCCTGCGCCAACTGGAGCAAGGGTCACAACGACGTGCTGGCGGCCAATATCTCGGAACAGACGAAGGCCGTCCGCGCCGGTCGAATCGAAGACATTCACGCGCTGGACTACGATTTCCACAAACACATTTGCGACGTCAGCGGCTACCCCCTCGCTTTCGAGACGATCCAGCAATGCAAACACTCGGTCGATCGGCTCTGTGTCCTCAGCCTCAAGGAAAAGCACGAGGCAACGGCGATTGTCGAAGACCATCAGGCCATCGCCGACGCGCTGGCCGCCGGGTCGGTTGATGAGGCGCGCGCCGCGCTGACCCGTCACCTCAGCCGGTTGGACCGGACGATCCACGAAATCCACGAACACCATGCGGATTACTTCGAGTGATCCCGCGCCTGCCCCGATACACACGTCTCTCTCACAAGGAAGCCCAATGAAACTGCAAGGTCAAAGCGCCATCATCACTGGCGGCGGACGCGATATCGGCCTGGCCGCCGCCCTGAAACTGGCCTCGGAAGGTGCCAGCGTCGCCATCAACTATTTCTCCAGCAGCGCCGGCGCGGATGAAGCAGTCGCCAAAATCACCGCACAGGGCGGCAAGGCCTTTGCCCTGCAAGGCGACCTGACGAAACAGGCAGATGTCGACGCGCTGATCGCCAGAACCGTTGCCGATCACGGCGGCATCGACGTGCTGGTCAACAATGCGGGCGGGCTGGTTGAGCGCAAGGCAATCGCCGAGATGTCGGACGACCTCTGGCACACCGTCATGGACCTGAACCTGACCAGCACCTTCCGCATGACCCGCGCCTGCCTCGCCCACATGAAAACCGGTGCCATCGTCAACCTCGCCAGTCAGGCCGCGCGCGACGGCGGCGGGCCGGGTGCTGTTGCTTACGCGACCTCCAAGGGCGCCATCGTCACGATGACGCGTGGGCTGGCCAAGGAACTGGGTCCCGACATCCGCGTCAACGCGCTCTGCCCCGGGATGATCGACACCGATTTCCACAACGTCCACACGCCTGATGCCGGGCGGCGTGGATTCGAAGCCGCAGCCCCCCTCAAACGCCAGGGCAACACGGACGACACCGCCAATCTGGTGCTGTTCCTCGCCTGCAACGACAGCGCTTTCATCACCGGCGCCAATATCGACATCAACGGCGGGATGCTGTTCTCCTGACCCAAACCAAAGGAAATCCCGTGTCCAGCTATCCTGTTGTAACCACTGGCGAAAACGTCACAAGGCAAGTCCTGTCAGACCATCCCGAAATGATGGTGGTCGCCTTCCGCTTTGGCGCGAAGGGGGCCACCGGAGATCCGCACAACCACCCGCATATACAATCGACCTATGTCGAAAGCGGCCGTTTTCGTTTCACGCTGGGCGACGAAGAACGCGAGGTCGGGCCGGGCGACAGTTTCGTCGTCCCTTCGGGCCAGACCCATGGCTGCGTGTGCCTCGAACCCGGCACATTGGTCGATTGCTTCACGCCGCGTCGCGACGATTTCCTTTAAAGCAGAGGGCTCACGAAACCTTCAGGCTTGACCGCCAAAACCGGGCACTCGAGGCTGTTGATGATGTTCTCAGCCGTATTGCCGATCAACACACCGCTCAAACCGGTACGCGCAATTGTGCCCATCACAACCACGTCTGCACCCAGCTTGCGCCCCTGTTCCTCGATGACCGCGGCTGGCACCCCTTCGCTGAGCAAGGGGACAAGGCGCGGCCCTTCGGCCTGAACATCCGCAAGAAACGCAGTCATCGCCGACTGGCGCATCGCGAGCACTTCGTTGACGTATCGCTCTGCTGTGAAACGGGCATCGCCCTTGCCGGAGAAAGCCCAGACCATCCCTTCGCCAATCGCCTCCCAGGCATGCAGAACCACGACCTCGGCATCGGGCCCCGAAGCAAGGCTGCGCGCAGCGTCGATCACCCGTCGGTTCAGCGCGGTGAGCGTGCCAGGCTCGGCCGCATCCCAGGTTTCGAGGTCGATGGCCGCCAGCACGCGGCGCGGCAGGTCCGCCGCATCCGGCGTTTGCAACCAAACCGGGCAGGGACATTTGCGCAAAAGATGCTGGTCGGTGCTTGAAAACAGAAACTGGCGCACACCGCTCAAGGGTTCCGCCATCTTCACGACAAAGTCGCAGCCCGTTTCGGCGACATATCGGATGATTTCGTAATAGGCCTTGCCGACAACGACCGTAGGTTCGATCTGGCGTGCGGGCACCAGTGCCGCAAGCTTTTCGCGCAACTCACCGCTCAACCGCCGGGCTGCGTCGGCCAGCAAGGTCTCCGCCTCCTCGCCCGACAGGCGGGCCATCACCGCAAGGTCATGCGGTGGCTCGATGCAGGCGATCACGTCCATCGCGGCACCATGCTTGTCGCTCAGGGCCATCGCACTTTTCAGAACGACCGACGCGGCATCCGCATCGACAACGGCGAGAACGCGCTTTGGCGGGGCCAGCCCGGCGGTCATGCAAGCAACTCCTTTTGGCCTTCCGGATCATCGATCACCTGTTCCGGTGCCGATGCGTCGTCCGCGATCATCCGCGCCGCCGCATAGGCCGCATCACGATAGGGCATCAAAACAAGGTCTGCCTGCTGCGCCCCAAGCGCGTTAGCGGTCGTTTCGCGGTGCGCAGCAACCGCGACCTTCCCGGTAAATCCAAGATCGCGCACCGCCTTCAGCAACGCATGTCGCGGGTCGTCATGGGTCAGGCCGGTATCGTGCTCGGGCACCGCCATCACCAGCCACTCGGCCTTGGAGAGCGGCAGATGCGCCAGAAACTCCGGGTCCGTCGCATCGCCGAAGACCACGTCATAGCCCATTGCACGCGCATGCCGCACCGATTGCGGGCTGAAATCGACCCCAAGGATGCGCTTGCCGTTCTCCTCCAGGGCCGCGGCAATGCCCAACCCATAGCGACCAAGCCCGAAGAGGATGACATCGTGGGGTCGCGCCGCGCCATCTTCGCCCTCCGCTTCTGCATTGGCATTGCGCCGCTCGAAGACACCCAGGACCGGTTCGAAAACACGGTAAAGCTGGTGCGAGAACGTGATCATGTATGTCGACGCCGCTATTGTGACGAGACCGACCAGGGTCACCAGCCCCAGCGCACCCTCAGCCACATGACCGATCGAGACCCCCATGGCCATGAAGATCAACGAAAACTCGCTGATCTGCGCCACCGTCAGCCCGGCCAGAAACCCGGTGCGCTTCCGGTACCCCATGGCCCCCATGATCGCGAGCACGATGAGTGGGTTGCCGATCAGCACGAACAGCGACAGCACCAGGGCCGGCCAAACGCTTGCCCCCAGAACCGACAGGTCCAGCGATGCACCAAGCGCGATGAAGAAGAAAAGAAGAAGGAAATCCCGCAAACTGGCAAGTCGGGCTGAAATCGCCTCGCGAAACGGAGTCGAGGCCAGCGACACGCCCGCCAGCAACCCGCCAAGTTCCTTGCCGAACCCGAGGTAGTGCCCAACCGCGGCCAGGAGCGCGGCCCACCCAATTGCGAACGAGACCAGCAGCTCAGGCGCGCGCGACAGGCGCTCGACCAGCGGATTGGCGACATACCGGATGAACAGCACGACACAGGCCAGCATGGCCAACCCATAGGCCAGGACACGCAGTACATCGCCAGCGGCACCGTTCCCCCCCGCCGCGCCACCTACGCCGATGGCCGACAGCACGATCATCGCAAATACGACGACCACGTCCTGAACGATCAGAAAACCCAACGCGATCCGGCCATGCAGCGCGTCGATCTCACGCTTGTCCGACAGCAGTTTGACGATGATGATCGTCGATGAAAAGGTCAACGCGATCGCCACATAGATCGCCGTGCGCGCATCCAGACCCAAAGCCATGGCGATCAGAAAACCAAAGACCGTCGTGAAAATCACCTGACCCAGACCGGTGACCAAGGCCACTGGCCCCAGCGTGCGGACCAGGTTGAAGTCCAGCTTGAGGCCCACGAGGAACAGCAACACCGCAATCCCCAACTCGGCCAGCAGATCGATCTGCTCATCGGACTGCGCGATATCCAATACCGAGGGGCCAGCAAGGATGCCGACCGCAATGAAGCTGACGATCAACGGTTGTCGCAGCAGCAAACCCAGAAAACCCACACCCGCCGCCAGCACCAGAAGTGCTGCGATTTCGTAGAAGATATAGCCTTCTATGGCGGCGGTCATGGGTGCACTGTCTGCATGCGCGGTCCTAAAGTTCCATGACGATGCGCCCGTCGATCTGCCCTTTTTCCATCCGGTCGAAGATACCGTTGATGTTGTCGAGACTATCGGTTGCGTAATGCGAGGCGACCTTGCCCTCGGCGGCAAAAGACAGGCTCTCGGCAAGATCGGCCCGCGTGCCCACGATTGAGCCGCGAATGGTCTTGCGGTTCAGCACCACGTCGAAAATATTCAACGGAAAGTCACCGGGCGGCAGACCAACAAGGCTCATCGTTCCGCCCGGTGCCAGCATGCCCACGCCCTGCGAAAACGCGGTGTTCGAGACCGCGGTGACCAGCACACCATCTGCGCCGCCGAGCTTTTCAACCTCTGCCACAGGGTCTTCAGTGGCGGCATTGATCGCAACCCCGGCGCCAAGCTCGCGGGCCAGTGCCAGTTTGTCTTCGGCCACATCGACAGCGATCACATGCAGCCCCATGGCGCGGGCGTATTGCACCGCCATGTGCCCCAACCCGCCAATACCCGAGATCACAACGCTCTGACCGGGGCGCAGATCGCATTCCTTCAGCCCTTTGTAGACGGTCACACCGGCGCAAAGCACAGGGGCCGCGGGCGCAAAGCCCAAACCGTCAGGAAGGTGACCGACATAGACCGGATCGGCCTCGACATATTCGGCGAACCCGCCATTTACGGTGTAGCCGGTGTATTGCGGATCGGTCCGGCACAACGTTTCCCAACCCGTGACACACGCGTTGCAGTGACCACAGGCGTGGTGCAGCCACGGCACGCCGACGCGGTCGCCTTCTTTGACCGATGTTACACCACGCCCGACCTCAGCCACGAAACCCACGCCTTCGTGGCCTGGAATGAACGGCGGCTCGGGCTTGACCGGCCAGTCGCCGCGCGCGGCATGCAAGTCGGTGTGACACACCCCGGATGCTTCGATCTTGACCAGAACTTTCCCATCCGAAACGGTAGGTTTCTCAACATCGCAGATCTCCAGGGGTTTGGTGAAGTCTTTCACAACAGCGGCCTTCATCGTCGTCATCGAAACAGTCCTTTCGGTTAGGTTCAAAACGGTGGCACACGAAGCTCAGCGTAGGCGTACACACGCGGCCGATGGGCCTCGTCCCGCTGCCGCATTTTGGATCACGCGCGCTGCGGGGAAGCACTGGCCGTCCGAAACAGTGCGCGCATCTTGGCAACTCCGGATCGGTCTCATACCTCTCCAACCTATCGTTTTCACACTTGTTTTCCAGTCTTCCAAATCCAAGGCACCGAACCGGTGTCAACACCTCTTGACGCATAATGTGTAATACAAAACAGTCAGTTAGGCCGCCGAAAACAGGCGGTCAGATCACCCCCTGCGACCAAGCGCCGCCCTCGTCTGTCACCCCTGAAAAAGCGGGAACGACACGCCCAGCGACCAGGCCAGCAACAGCCCCAGCGCCAGACCCGGCGCAAGTGGCCCGGCGCGCGTGCTGACTGCATGCCCCATGGTTCCAAAGACCAGATAAAACACGACGATCACCGGCGCGATCATCAGCAAGAAAAACAAGCCTTCGAAATCCAGAGCAACCGCGCCCACCAGCGACACCAGGAACGCGGCGTGATACAACAGCCGCCGCCCCAGCGAAGCGCGATGCGCGAGGCGGGCGTCGGCCACAAAGTACAGGATCGCACCGACGGCCAGCACGGCGATGATCCAGAGCCGCCCCGAGGTCGGTGTGAAATTTGCGGCATACCGGTCAAGTGCCACGGCGAACACGCCCGCGCCGATCAGCAGATAGAGGAACGCCGCCCCAGAGAAGGGGCCGAGCGGCACACGCCAAAAGCGCAGGAACAACAGTTGGAGCGCGCCATAGATGGCAAGGTGCAGCGCCAGGTAGTCCGCCACCAGAACCGGCATCACGCCCGGGTCGAGCGTGACGGCAAGCACCGGGGCCACCAGAACCGGCACCCCCAAAACCAACGCGGTCTGCATTGCCGACAGCTCTGCCGCGGGAACCTCACGTGCCGGCAATCGCCCGGCAAAGGCGCTGACCAACACAACCAGACCGGCCAAAAGCCCGATGATCGCAGGACCGGTTGGCAGGACCGGAACCGGTACGGACCGGCCGTGCAACGCATTCATCCAGTCCAGCACCTCGGCCCGGGCCGCACGCGCCTGCAGGATCGAGACATGCTCGCTCCACGGAATGACAGCCGCGCGCCGCGTCACGCCCCCCGCCGTCACCGTGACCCCGTCCACGGCGCTCGGGTCCACCATCCGCGCCGCTTCCAACGCGAAGGCGCGCAACCCCGGCTCGCCTGCGCCGACCAGCAACAACAGCGACTGCGGTGTCGTGTCGTCGATCACCCGCGAGAACGCCGAGAGGAGCGCGACCGTCGCCACATCGCTTCGCCCGGCAGCCACGCGCACCAGCACATCGGTCGCCATGGAATGCCCGATCAGACTGACCGGGTCACCCGCCCCTACAGCTTCGATCACAGCCTCGGTCTGTTCGACCAACAGCCGCGTGGTTCCATCCGGCGAAGTCACGTCGCCCGACATGGGCACGCTGTGCCGTCCGTGACCGAGGAAGTCGAAGACGAACACCCGGTAGCCCGCACGCGCCAAGGGCAACGCATAGCCCTGCATCATCTCGGATGAGCCCGCGAACCCATGCGCGATGACGACGACCGGTCCGTCCGCCCCCGGCGCCTCAAAACGGGTGACCGGCGTGTCCCCCACCGCGAAACCGCTGACCGAAACGCCGCTCCGCGCGCTTTCCAGCACGAAAAGCGAAGCGACGACCGCGATGAAAGCCAGGATCAGCTTCATACCGTCGGGCCCGCCACACAGCACTCATGATTTGAACCGCGTTGCATGGGCCAGAGGATAGGCCACCGCCCGCAACCCTCAACCGCGATGCGGTCAGGGCACAACCACGATATTGCCGGTATGCTTTTTCTCGATGAAGGCACTCTGCGCCGCATGCAACTCGGCCAGCGGATAGGTTGCTGCCAGTGCGGCTTGCACCTCCCCCCGTTCGATGTAGCCGACCAGATTGCGGGTCACTTGCGGATCGATCACGGTCGAGCCGGTAAAGGTCAGGTCGCGCAGGTAGAAGGTGCGCAGATCGAACGCGACCATGGGGCCCGCGATGGCACCGGAACAGGTCAGCCGACCGCCCCGTTCGATCACGTCGAGGCACGTGGCCCAGTACGGCCCCCCGACCACATCGGCCAGAACCGTGATCTTCTCATCCCCCAGAGCCGCGCGCAGGTTCTCCGGCGCGCGCGGCAACACGAGATCGGCCCCAAGCGCGCGAACAGCGTCATGCTTGGCCTCTGACGCCAGCGCGACAACCCGCGCGCCCCGGCGCTTGCAAAGCTGGATCAACCCCGATCCGACGCCACCCGAAGCGCCCGGCACCAGCACGGTGTCTGCCGCGGTGACATTGGCCCGGGTCAGCATGCCCTCGGCCGTCGAATAGGAACAGGAAAACGTCGCCAGTTCCGCATCCGACAACGGGCTGTCGATGGCCACGGCGTTCTGCGCAGGCAGCGTGGTGTACTCGGCGAACCCGCCATTGCGCTCCGAGCCGAAGTACCCCGCCTTGGTCAAGTCCTCTGGCGCATCCGGGTCGCGCAGCCAGTTGTCCGTGATGATGCGCTCGCCCACGCGCGCGGCATCGACACCGGAGCCGACTGCCACGATCACACCGCAGACATCGGCCCCCTGAATGCGGGGAAACGAAATGGGGGCCGCACCCCATGTCGGGTCTTCGTCATGCACCACCGCATAGCCATCGCCGCTGGTCGGTTCGCTGACGGCCTTGGAGTACCAACCGACCCGCGTGTTGACGTCGGTATTGTTCAGCCCACAGGCTTTCACCTCGACCAACACCTCGCCCGGTCCAGGCTCAGGGCGCGGCCAGTCTTCGTGCCAGACCATCTGGTCCAGACCCCCATGGCCCATTGTCACCATGGCACGCATCGTTTCAGGCAAGGTCATCGTTCGGCTTCCCATCTGCATGTGCGGCACCCCAAACCCCGGAGCGCCTTTAGTTTGACCCCGTATGCCGGGGCGACGGCGTTCAAAGCGACGCGGTGATACCGCCGTCGATGTAAAGCGTGTGCCCGTTGACAAAGCTCGCGGCGTCGGAGGCAAGGAACACACAGCCGCCCACCAGTTCCTCGACATTGCCCCAGCGCCCGGCCGGCGTGCGCTTTTCAAGCCATGCCGAGAACTCCGCATCAGCGACAAGGGCGGCATTCAGCGGCGTATCGAAATACCCCGGCGCGATCGCATTACACTGCAGCCCATGCTTGGCCCAATCGGTCGCCATGCCCTTGGTCAGGTTGCCAACGGCCCCTTTAGTCGCGGTGTACGGCGCAATCCCGGGCCGGGCGAGCGCGGTCTGCACGCTGGCGATGTTGATGATCTTGCCAGCCCCCCGCCCGATCATGTGGCGGGCGACCGCCTGGCCGACGTGAAAGACACTGGCGATATTGGTCTGCAGAAGCTTTTCGAATGCGTCGGCCGGAAAATCCTCCAGCGGTGTCCGGTGCTGCATGCCTGCGTTGTTCACCAGAATATCGATGGCGCCCACCTCGGCCTCGAACCGGTCGACTGCATCGCGCGCCGCGTTGTGGTCTGTCACATCGAAGGCGAGGATATCCACCGTTGCGCCCGCTTCCCGCAGACGCGTGGCAGCCGCCTTGAGCTTGGCCGCATCGCGCCCGTTTAACACGATGCTGGCCCCGGCCTCGGCCATCCCGCGGGCCAGCGCATGGCCGATCCCCTGTGACGATCCGGTCACCAGCGCACGCCGTCCGGTCAGTGAAAAAAGTTGCGACATGCGAGGCCCTTCTATCGAAACCCCCGAGTCGCGGGGCACCTGCACACCAAGTTGAGGAACGGTGGAATTGTCAAGCGACCGCACCGCTCCGACCGCCCGTTCCTTGACACGAGACGGCGTTTGCGCCCCTGATGCGGCCATGAAAGCCATCATTGCGCACGCCGCGAAAGACCTCCGGATCGAGGATCGCCCCGAGCCGTCACCGGGTAAGGGCGAAGTTCTGATCGACATGGCCCGGGGCGGTATTTGCGGCTCGGACCTGCATTACTACCAACATGGCGGCTTTGGCACAGTGCGCCTGCGCGAACCGATGATCCTCGGCCACGAAGTGGCGGGTCATGTCGCGGCTCTCGGCGCGGATGTGAACGGTCTGGAGGTGGGTCAACTGGTCGCTGTCTCGCCCTCGCGACCCTGCGGCACATGCCAGTACTGCGTGGCAGGCCAGCAGAACCATTGCCTCAACATGCGGTTCTATGGCTCAGCCATGCCGTTCCCGCATATTCAGGGCGCATTCTCGGAGCGCCTCGTCGCCGATGCCAGCCAATGCGTACCAGCGGATGGCCTGACATCCGAGGAAGCGGCGATGGCCGAACCGCTCTCCGTCGTCCTGCACGCCGCCCGGCTCGCGGGCAGCCTCGCGGGCAAGCGCGTTCTGGTCACCGGATGCGGCCCCATCGGATTGCTGGCCGTGCTGGTCGCGCGCGCCTATGGCGCGGTTGAGGTCGCGGCGACCGACATCACCGCCTTCACCCTCGACATGGCGCAGACTGTCGGGGCTGACAGCACCGTCAATGTTGCCGACACGCCCGACGGACTGACACCATACACAAACGACAAGGGTCATTTCGACCTGCTCTTCGAATGCAGCGGTGCCGCCTCGGCGCTGGCCAGCGCCGTCCCGGCCATGCGCCCCGGCGCGACCGTGATGCAGCTTGGGCTGGGCGGCGACATGACCCTGCCGATGCAGGCCATGACAGCGCGCGAATTGGTGCTGAAAGGTTCGTTCCGGTTCCACCACGAGTTCCCGCTGGCGGTCGAGATGATGCAAAAGGGCCGGATCGACGTGAAACCGCTTATCACCGAAACGCACCCGCTGAGCGACGCGATCGACGCCTTCGAACGTGCAGCGGATCGCACCCGCGCCATCAAGGTGCAGATCGCGTTTTAGATCCCGATAAACCGCCCGGAGATCTCCGGTGTCAGATCGCCCATCTCGCCCTGCCAGACAGTCGTACCGCGTTCCAGAATGACCGCGCGGTCGGCGACCTTTGACAACTCGGCGACCGACTTGTCGACCAACAGGATGGCCACCCCCGTCTCCGAACGCAGCTTTCGGATCGCCGCCCAGATCTCCTGCCGGATGACGGGGGCCAACCCCTCGGTCGCTTCGTCCAGCACCAGAAGCGTCGGATTGGTCATCAGGGCGCGCCCGATGGCCAGCATCTGTTGTTCTCCGCCCGAAAGCGAGGCGGCGCGCTGCCCTGCCCGTTCCGCCAAACGTGGGAAAAGCGCGCCGACGGTCTCCAATGTCCAGTCGCCAGTGCGCGCCGCAGCAATCAGGTTTTCCCGCACCGTCAGATCGCGAAAGCACCGCCGCCCCTCGGGCACCAGCCCGACGCCCAACTGACCCACCTTGTGGCTGGGCAGCGCGTGGAGCGACTGGCCCGCGAATTGCAACGTCCCCTCAGACGGGATCATCCGGCAGATCGCCTTGATCGTCGTCGTCTTGCCCATGCCGTTCCGGCCCATCAGCGCAACCACCTCGCCCGCGCCAACCGTCAAGTTCACATCGAAAAGCGCCTGCGCACTGCCATAGGTTGCGGTGAGATTGCTGATCTCCAACAGGCTCACGCGGTGTCCCCCAGATAGGCGTCGCGTACTTCTGGCGAGCGGCGTATCTCGTCCACCGTTCCCGTCGCGACGATACGGCCATAGACCAGCACGCTGATCCGGTCAGCCAGCGCAAAGACCGCGTCCATGTCATGCTCGACCAGCAGGATCGGAGCCTCAGAGCGCAACCCGTCGAGAAACCCGGTCATGGTCTTTGACCCATCCGCGCCCAGCCCCGCCATCGGCTCGTCCATCACGAACGCCTTGGGCGCGAGCGTCAGCGCCACCGCGACTTCGAGCTGCCGCCGTTGCCCGTGGGAGAGATCGGCGCAGCGGGTCGCGCTGACATCGACCAGACCGACACGCTCCAGCGCGCGTTCCGCCCGGCTTTGCAGGTCACCGTCAAACCCGCCGAACAATCGCCCGGCCCGAGACATCGCGCCGATCGCGCCCAACAGGACGTTCTCCAAAACGCTGTCCTCCATCGCCAGCGCCGAGATTTGAAACGTCCGGCCCAGCCCGGCCCGCGCCCGCTCGGCCGTGCTGAGAGCGGTCACATCACGGCCCAGCAACTCCACACGCCCCGCATCCGGCACGATGCCCCCGCAGATCTGGCCGATCAGCGTCGACTTGCCCGCGCCATTGGGGCCGATAACAGCATGGATTTCACCCGCGCGCAGATCGGTCGACACGTCGTCCGTCGCCGTCAATGCGCCGAAGGATTTCTTCAGCCCCTGCGTTGCGAGCACGACGTCAGACATGCGGCCCCGCCTTCCCCGTCAGCAGGCCGATCACACCGCCGCGCGCGAAGAGGACAATCAGCAACAGGATCGCCCCCAACCAGACCAGCCAGAACTCGGTCAGCCCGCCCAGCCAGTGCTCCAGCGCCACGAAAAGCGCCGCACCGATCACCGGCCCGAAAAGCCTCCCGACCCCGCCGATGATGATCAGAATGATCAGCTCGCCCGACAGTTGCCAGCTGAACATCGTCGGGCTGACGAACCGGTTGAGATCCGCAAACAGCGCGCCCGCCAACCCGGTGATCGCGCCCGAAATCACGAAGGCCACCAGCTTGAGGCGCATCGGGTTCAGGCCCACAGCCTCGACCCGCTGAGGCACTTGCCGTGCCGCGTTAAGAGCCAAACCGAAGGGCGAAGCACGCAGCCGCCACTGCACGAGCAAGGCGAGACAGAGCGAGACAAAGGTGATGGCAAAGAACTGGATCGGCACCAGTGTGTTCAGTCCGGGGAACGCGTTGCGCAGATAGATCGACAGCCCGTCTTCGCCCCCGTACGCACCCCAGGAAATCGCGAAATAGAAGAACATCTGCCCGAAGGCGAGCGTGATCATGATGAAGTAAACCCCGCTGGTGCGCAGGCTGAGAAGCCCGATCACCCAGGCCGCCAGCGCCGAGATCACCACCGCCACCACCCAAATGACTGGCATCGACTTGGTCCCGGCGGTGCTCAGCGGCCCAAGCTCCAGCGGCGAGAACGTCTGCGCATGGAACGCGAGGATGCCCATCGCATAGCCGCCGAGGCCGAAGAACACCGCATGGCCAAGGCTCACCAGTCCACCGATCCCCAGCGCGATGTTCAAGCCGACCGCCGCCAGCGCCAGAATGGCCGCCCGGGTGGCCAGCGTGATCGTAAACGGCTCATCGGCGCTCAGCGCCCAGAGCGGCAGGGCGATGAACCCGATCAGCACCGCCAGATTGACATAGCGCTCGGCGATCATACGCGCGCCCCGAAAAGCCCGGTGGGCCGCCAGACGAGAACCGCGCTCATCAGGATATAGACCGCCATCGAGGCCAGTGCCGACCCGGTCTGTGTCGCCGCGCCGGGCTCCATGAAGAGTTTGAAGAGCTCAGGCAGAAAGATGCCGCCCAGCGTGTCAGTCAGCCCGACCAGCAGCGCGCCGACAAACGCCCCCCGGATCGAGCCGATCCCGCCGATCACGATGACGACGAAGGCCAGGATAAGCACCGGCTCGCCCATGCCCACCTGCACCGACTGGATCGCGCCAACCAGCGCACCCGCCAGCCCGGCCAATGCGGCACCGAGCGCGAAGACGAGCGTGTAAAGCTTTGAGATATCGACACCCAGCGCTGCGATCATCTCGCGGTCGTTCTCTCCCGCCCGGATCTGAACGCCGATCCGCGTGCGCGCCGTCAGCCACCAGAGCCCGAGCGCCACGGCGAGGCCGATGCCGATCAGCGCCAGCCGGTAGAGCGGGTACTGGATGCCGCCAGGCAGCGTCACCGGACCGGAGAGGTAATCCGGCACATCGAGAAACAGCGGGAACGAGCCGAAGACCCAGCGCGTGCCTTCCGAAAAGATCAGGATCAGCGCAAAGGTCGCCAGCACCTGATCGAGATGCGCCGCCCGGTAAAGCCGCCGGATCACCAGCATTTCGACCAGCGCGCCCGCCACAGCGGCAGCAGCGAGGGCCGCAGCGAGGGCCAGCAGGAACGACCCCGTCGCCCCGGCGACCCAGGCGGCGGCAAACGCCCCCACCATGTAAAGCGAGCCATGCGCGAGGTTGATCAGGCCCATCACGCCGAAGATCAGCGTCAGACCTGCGGCCATCAGGAACAGCATCACGCCGAATTGCAGGCCGTTCAGGACCTGTTCGAGGATCAGGATCGTTGACACTAGTCTACTGGTTTCGCCGCACCTGCGGCGCGTCGATCCGCTGGGGGAGCTTTGCTCCCCCAGACCCCCTCAAGGTATTTTTGGGCCAAT
>JBCCWG010000073.1:0-16393 GCA_039193985.1 Pseudomonadota bacterium | reverse complement strand
GCGCCCAGCATGGCGACCACAGGCCCCATGACACCGGCGGTCGCGCAACTGGCGGCGTTGTCGGGCGCATCCGGGAACACGGCCCGCAGACTGGGGGCCGCGCCGCAAAACCCGCCGACATATCCCGCGACCCCGAGGACCGAGGCTGAGATCAACGGCACACGCGCCGCGCTACAGACATCGCTCAGCGTGTAACTCACTGCATAGCTGTCGGCGCAATCGAGGACGAGGTCGGCTTGCACGACCCAGTCCCCGGCATTCGCAGGCGTCAGCACCTGCCGCACTGGTTCGACTGTCACCTCGTGGTTGAGGGCACGGCAGCGTTCTGCCGCCACATCGGCTTTGGGGCGGCCAAGATCGGCTTCCGTGAACAGCGTCTGCCGGTGCAGGTTCGACTGTTCCACCCGGTCGCCATCGACCACCGTGATGCGCCCGACGCCCGCCCCCGCGAGCAACGGCAGAGCACTTGCGGCCAGACCGCCAGCGCCCACAACCAGCACACACGCCGCGCCAAGTCGCGCCTGTCCCACGGTGCCAATTTCGGGCAGCATCTGCTGGCGACCGTAGCGGCTCATCGCGTCGCCTCCAGCCAGTCGCGCACCCGCGCCTCCGGGTCGGCGTTCAGGGTGATGTCGGTCACAGCCGAGACGATGTCGGCGCCAGCCTCAAACGCCCCCGCTGCCCGTTCGACAGACATACCACCGATAGCGACAAGGGGCGTATCCCCGATCCGCGCCTTCCACTCGGTCAGTTTCGGCAGGCCCTGCTGGTGCCATTTCATCTTTTTCAGGATCGTCGGATAGACCGGGCCGAGGGCGATGTAGTCAGGATCGAGCGTTAGCGCGCGCTCTAACTCGTCGTCATCATGGGTCGAGATACCCAGCTTCAGCCCCGCCTTGCGGATCGCACTCACGTCGGCGGTATCAAGGTCCTCCTGCCCGAGATGCACCCACGGCGCCCCCGCGTCTATAGCCGCCTGAAAGTGGTCGTTCACCACCAGTGTTGCACCCACCTCTGCGCATTGTGCCACAGCGTCCTTCACCTCTGCGAAAACAACGCCCTGAGGTTTGTCCTTGATCCTCATCTGCACCAGCTTCACACCAAGCGGCAGCATCCGGGCAAGCCAGTCTGCACTGTCGAAGATCGGATAGAACCGGTCCAGCGTCATGACAGGAACGCCTTTCCGATCACCGGTGTCGAAGGCTCGGCCATATCGCGCGCCTCGATCGGGTCGGCCTGATACGACAGCGCCCCCGCCTCGACCGCGCGCATCATTGCCCGCGCCATTGCCACCGGGTCGCCCGCCTTGGCCACGGCTGTGTTCAGCAGAACGGCGTCGTAACCCAGTTCCATCGCCTCCGCCGCATGACTCGGAAGGCCAATGCCTGCATCGACGACCAGCGGCGTATCGGGAAACTCGGCCCGCATGGCCCGCAGCGCATAGGGGTTCGCCAGACCACGACCCGAGCCGATGGGCGCGCCCCACGGCATCAGCACCTCGCAGCCTGCGGCCAGAAGACGCTCTCCCACAACCAGATCCTCGGTGGTGTAAGGAAAGACCTGAAACCCCTCATCCGACAGGATTTTTGCCGCTTCGACCAACTGAAAGACATCCGGTTGCAGGCTGTCGCTGTGACCGATCAGTTCCAGCTTGATCCAGGGCGTATCAAACACCTCGCGCGCCATGTGGGCCGTTGTCACCGCCTCCTTCACCGTATGGCACCCGGCCGTGTTAGGCAGGACATGCACGCCCAGATCGCGGATCATGGCCCAGAACGCCTGACCGGCCCCATCGGCCCCCTCGCGGCGCAATGAGACGGTGGCAACTGCCGCGCCGCTTTCCCGAAATGCCGCCTCAAGAATCGCGGGGCTGGGATATTGCGCCGTGCCCAGCATCAGCGGGTTGGCCAGTTCGGTGCCGTAAAACGCCCGCATCACCCTACCCCCCCTGCATCGCGCCGAGGACTTCGACCCGGTCGCCATCGGACAATTTGTGGCTCTGACGCTGGGAAACCGGCACGAAAACCTCGTTGACCGCCGTGGCCACACGGCCTGTGAACCCGCATTCGGACAGCGCCTCGGCCAGCGTCTCTGCCTGCACGTCGCGCGGCTCCCCGTTAAGCGTAATGCGCATCGACAAGCTCCGTAATCCGATTATCCACCACGAGTTCCGCAACCGCCTTTGCAATCGCCGGAGCCAGCAAAAAACCGTGGCGGTAGAGGCCATTGGCATACACAGTTGACCCAATACGCCTTACCCTTGGTAAGTTGTCGGGGAAGGCCGGGCGAACATCGACGCCAATCTCCAGCACCTCGGCCTCACCAAAGGCCGGGTTGAGGGCATAGGCCGCGCTTAAAAGCTCCAGCATCGACCGCGCCGTGATCCGCCCCCGGTCGGCGGTTTCGATCATCGTGGCGCCCAGCATGTAGATGCCGTCGCCCCGCGGCACGATGTAGACGGGAATGCGCGGGTGCAGCAGACGCACCGGCCGCGTCAGCGCCACGTCGGGCGCGCGGATCACCAGCATCTCGCCTTTCACACCCCGCAGATCGACCAAGGCATCGCGTGCCGCAAAACCCCGGCAATCCACGGTTGTGGCAACCGGATTATCACTCGATTCGCGTTGAATAGTGACGTTTTGCGCTTCCAAAGCCGCTGCGAGGTCAAGCAAGGCCTGACGCGGCGATAGATGCGCCTCGCTCGCAAAGAACAACCCCTGGTCAAACCCCGGCAGATCCGGCTCCAGTTCGCGAGTTTGCGCTGCATCCACAGGCTGGAACCCCTCGGTCCGCCGCGCGAACCGCCTCAGATCCGCCGCATCCCGCCGATGCGCCACGACCAGAGTGCCCGCCTCCGTCACCGCCGTATGCTGCTGCCACCACGGTTTCGCTTGGCTTCCCAGCCGCAAAACCTGTTCCTCGGCATTCTCGAACTCGCAGAACGGCGCCAGCATGCCGCCGGCCCACCAGCTGCACGATGCCTCGCCCGGCCCGCCCGCGGGGTCGACCAGTTCCACCGCCACGCCACGCGCCACCAGTTCGGTCGTGACCGCAAGCCCGGCGACGCCAGCGCCAAGCACACGCACCCTCATGCCCAAAGCTCGTAAAAGTGATGCACCGGCCCGTGCCCGCTGCCGATGGTCAGCGTATCGGCCGCGCGGATGGCACCCTGCAAATAGCCATGCGCTGCCGTGACCGCATCGACAGGCCGCATCCCCTTGGCCAACCCGGCCGCAATCGACGACGAGAGGGTGCAGCCCGTGCCATGGGTGTTGCGGGTCTCCAAACGCGGCGCGGTCAGTTCCGCCAACACCGAGTCGGCCTTGACCAGCAGATCGGTACAAATGTCGCCAGCCCCGTGCCCGCCCTTCATCAGAACGGCATCGGGTCCCATCGCCGCCAGCGCCTGCCCCTGCGCCACCATCGCGTCGCGGCTCTCGGCAGGCTCCCTGCCCAGCAGGCGCGCGGCCTCGGGCAGGTTCGGCGTCAGGATCGTCGCGCGCGGCAAAAGCACCGTTCGCAAGGTCTGAACCGCGTCATCCTGCAACAACGCATCGCCCGACTTGGCGACCATCACCGGGTCGAGCACAATCGGCCCTGCATATCCCGCCAACGCCTCGGCAACGGTTTCAATGATCTCCGGCGTGGCCAGCATGCCGATCTTGATCGCGGCCACATCAAGGTCAGACAGAACCGCCGCGATCTGCGCCGTGATCACCGGCAGAGATATGCCCTCGACCGCCGTCACCGCGCGCGTGTTCTGCGCCGTCACCGCCGTGATCACGCTGGCACCATAAACCCCCAGTGCCGACATCGCCTTGAGGTCGGCCTGAATGCCCGCCCCGCCCCCGCTGTCGGAGCCGGCGATGGTCAAGGCAATCGGTGTCGTCACGTCGCACACTCCCTTTCCAACGGACAGGGGGCGGGCGTGACAGGTTCTGTCGTGACACCGTTCCCTCCGCCGGAATTGTCCGGATCAGGTTCGATGGGTTCGCGCGTTTTGCGCATCTCAGCCGGTGACGGCACCCCAACGGTTAACCGTGGATTACCGCAAGCCCCGGGGCCTGTCAAACAGCCGGCACTGGCGGTGCGCCCGGTTTTCCCCTAAAGCCCGGGGCATGACTGACGCATCCCCCACCCGTGCCGGGTTCGTCGCCCTGATCGGCGAGCCCAATGCCGGAAAATCCACGCTTTTGAACCGCATGGTCGGCGCGAAAGTCTCGATCGTGACCCACAAGGTGCAAACCACGCGCGCCCGCATCCGGGGCGTGGCGCTGGAGGGCACCGCACAGATCGTCTTCGTCGACACGCCGGGCCTTTTCAAACCGCGCCGGCGGCTCGACCGCGCGATGGTCGCCGCCGCCTGGGGGGGTGCGGCCGATGCCGATATCGTCGTCCTGATGGTCGAGGCACAGCGCGGGATCACCGAAGGGGTCGAGGCGATCCTCGCCTCGCTCGCCGACCGGGGCGGCAACGCCCCCGTCGCACTCGCCATCAACAAGATCGACCGGGTCGAAGCGCCCGTACTCCTCGGCCTGACCGAAGAGCTGAACAGGCGTTTCCCCTTCGTCGAAACCTTTATGATCTCTGCCGAAAAGGGCCATGGCGTCGACCGCTTGCGCGCGTGGCTGGCCAGCGAACTCCCCAAAGGCCCCTGGCTCTACCCCGAAGACCAGATCGCCGATATGCCGCTGCGCATGATCGCCGCCGAGATGACGCGCGAGAAACTCACGCTGCGGCTGCACCAGGAACTGCCCTATCAACTGACCGTCGAGACCGAGGGGTGGGAAGACCGACCCGACGGTTCGGTCAAGATCGACCAGATCGTCTACGTCGCCCGCGACGGTCACAAGGGCATCCTGCTCGGCAAGAAGGGCGAGACGATCAAGGCGGTCGGGCAGCTGGCACGTGAGGAGATCGCCGAATTCCTCGACCGCAAAGTCCACCTCTTCCTGCAGGTCAAGGTCCGCACAGGCTGGCTCGAAGACGCCGAGCGCTATTCGGAAATGGGGTTGGACTTCCGGGACGGCACATGACCCGGCTGACCACCGAAATCTGGGTCGCTGCCTATCTGACCCGCCTGCGGCTGGCCACCATTCCAGCCTTCATCGTGCAACGGGGCGATCACACGGCGGGCGCTGTTCTGGTCAAACTCAACACGCTCGATGGCAACGCCTGCTGCTATCAGCGCAGCTTCGACCTGATGAGCGGCGAACGCCAATGGGTCACGCTCTCCGAAGGCGATGAAGCACAGGTCGACGCCTCCATCGCCACGCAAAAGTCGTTCGACCCCGACCTCTGGGTGATCGAAGTCGAAGACAAGGCCGGTCGCCACCTCCTCGACGAACCCGGTCTTGCCTGACCGCCGCATGCATTACTGGCCCAAAAATATCCCGGGGGAGTCCGAAGGACGGGGGCAGAGCCCCCTCCTTGCTCTGACCGCAGAACCCGGCTCATGCTGCAGGAAAAGGAGCGCGCGATGACCCAGAACAGCCTGACAGGTGCCGAAGCGATGGTGCGGATGCTCGACGCCTACGAGGTGCGGCATGTCTTTGGCCTTTGCGGCGACACAACCCTGCCGTTCTATGACGCGCTCTACCGGCTGGATCACGGGATCGAGCATATCCTGACCCGCGACGAACGCTCGGCCGCCTACATGGCCGATGGCTATGCGCGCGTGACCGGCAAACCGGGCGTCTGCGAAGGCCCCTCGGGCGGCGGTGCCACTTATATCCTGCCCGGTCTGGTCGAGGCGACCGAAAGCTCGGTTCCGATCCTTGCCATTACTTCGGATGTCGGCACGCGGTCGCGCGGGCACTATCCGCTGACCGAACTGGATCAGGCCGGGTTGATGCGTCCGCTGACAAAGTCGGCAGAGGTCATCCAGCACGCAGATCAGGTGCCCGATGCCGTGCGCGCCGCCTTTCGCACCATGACAACCGGGCGTCCCGGGGCCGCACATCTCGGCTTTCCCATCGATGTGCAGCGGGGCGAAGCGGACGCCGACGCGCTCTGGCACGACCCTACGCATACGCGGTTCCCGGCCTATCCCGCTGGTCCGGACCCGGTCGCACTGGACGCGCTTCTCGACGCGCTCCTCACCGCAAAAAACCCGCTGGTGATCTGCGGCGGCGGCATTGTTCTGGCAGGCGGCGAGGCGGCGTTCCAAGATTTTGTCGAGACGCTCGATATCGCCGTCGCCACCACAATCTCAGGCCAAGGGTCCCTGCCCGAGACGCATCCAAACTGCCTGGGAGTGGTCGGCTCGAACGGCGGCGTGCCCGAGACGCGCGCAGTGGTCGACGCCGCCGATCTCGTACTCTTTATCGGCTGCCGCGCCGGGTCGGTCACGACCGAGTTGTGGCGCGCGCCCACCAAGGGCACGCGCATTCTGCATATCGACAGCGACCCGGAGGTGATCGGCGCCTCCTACCCGACCGAGGTTGGCGTTGTCGCCGACGCGCGTCTGGCGCTGCAGGCCCTAAGCGCCGCGCTTCTGAAACGGGACACGACCGGTTTTGGCGGTGCCGCGTGGATCGCTCCCGCCAAAGCTGCGAAGTGGCGCATCTTCGCGGAACGCGCGGCCAGCACCGACCAACCCGTTCGCCCCGAACGCGCCATTCAGGCGCTGCGCGCAGTGCTGGACGACGACGCGATCATTGTCGGCGATCCGGGCACGCCTTGTCCCTATATCAGCGCTTACTACGAGCTCAATCGCCCCGGCCGCTGGCTCTTTTCGAACCGCGCGCATGGGGCACTGGGCTATGCCATGTCGGCCGCGATGGGCGCGGCGATCGGTCGGCCGGGGCACAAGGTGGTGGCGCTGATGGGCGATGGCAGTTTCGGCTTTACCTGCGGCGAGTTGGAAACTGCCGTGCGGAAAAATCTGCCGATCACCTTCATCGTCTTCTCGAACGCCGTCTTTGGCTGGATCAAGGCCGGGCAGAAAACCAAGTTCGAAACACGTTACTACTCGGTCGATTTCGACCGCACCGATCATGCGGCAGTCGCCAGCGCATTTGGCGTCAAATCCTGGCGGGTCGAAGATCCGAACACGCTGGAACGCGTCCTGAGAGAGGCAGTCGCCCACGCCGGCCCCACACTGGTCGACATCATCAGCCAACCGTTGCAGGAAGCGACAGCCCCGGTCAGCGAGTGGATCGCTTGACCGGTCAGTTCACAACCAGCGTGACACGCACACGGGTGCCCTTGCCGCCTTTGCCTTCGCTCACCGTGACATCACCGCCATAGGTGGCCGCGATCTTGCCCAGGATGGCCAGCCCCATGCCCGCGCCGGGATCGACATCGCGCGACACCAGTTTGGTCATCGGCCGCAGGATGAAATAGCGTTTGTCCGCCGGAATGCCCGGGCCATTATCCGTCACGTCGATCTGCCAGGTCCGATCGCCGACCGGCCCGCCCACGATGTCGATACGCGGGGCGTTCTCAGGATGGAACCGCACCGCATTGGTCAGCAGGGTCGAGAACACGCGCGCCAGATCGGCATCGCCCATTTGCACGCTGCCGCGGTCCATATCGACCGACAGTGTCACCTCATCGGGCAGGCCCAGATCCTCAAGCACACTCTCCAGCACCACGGCGGGTTTGAGCGGCACAATCGGCTGCATCCGGCCAATCCGCGAATACTCCAGCAGCCCCGTCAGCATCAGATCCAACCGACAGGCATGGCTTGAGATCATGTCAAGATGGCGCGCCGTTGGCGGGGGCAGCTTCACGGCGGACTTGTCCAGATCCTCGACCACCCAGGTCGGCAGGTCCTGCAATGCCCTGACGCTGGCGCGCAGGTCGTGTGAGATTCGATAGATCAGGTCGTCGGTTTCCGAGGTCACCTCGACCACGGGAATGGTAGGGTCGAAACTAAGGTTGGCATTCATGGGAAGGGCGCACATTCGTTCGTCAAGGATGCGCTTTGACTAGTGCCCGGCGGTTTACGATACGTGAACAAAAACCACCGTCGCACGCCTTCTGTTGTTAATCATTGCGCAAACTTCGGCTCCTACCAACGGCGCACCCATCGTTTCCTATTCTGCGGAGCCCGTTGATGCTCAACCAAGCACACACAATCGAACCGAAGATCGCCCTTACCCCCTCGCGCCATATGAACATCCTCGTCCTTGACGACAGCGAGGTTGACCGCAAACGCCTGCTGCGGCTGTGTAGCGAAGCGGGCCTGACCTTTGTCCCCACCGAGGTTGGCACCATCGCGGAATTGAGGTTGGCCCTGGCTTCGGAGCACTTTGACCTGGTCCTCATCGACTACCTGCTGGCAGGGGAAGACGGGATTGAAGCGATTGATATCCTCGCTTCCGATCCCGATCAGAGCGCGGTGTCGATCATGGTTGCGGGTGCGGCGCGAATCGATGTCGCGGTCGAGGCGATGCGCCGTGGCTGTTCGGATTACCTGATCAAATCCGAGCTTTCGCCGGAGGCACTGCAAAAGTCGGTCGCGACGGCACTGGAACGGCGGATGATGGGCTTTGCGCTGACGGAAGAACGCGACAAACGCCAAAAGCTTGAACTGGCCGTGCGCCGTTATGCCAACGCCTGCTCGGTCGAGATGCGCAGCATCCTTGCTGCAACGCTGCGGCGTGTGCGAAAGCTGCGGTCGGTTTCAAAGTCTTCCGAGTATGCCGCGCAGCTTGGCGATCTCGAAGAAAGCATCGACCGGTTATGGGACGCATTACCCAAATTCGGCGAACAGACCGCCACCGCGATCGAGGGCGAGCGCGTCACGCGGCTGCGGACGCAAACCAAGGCGGAAGTCCGGCAGGAAAAGCACTGACAGCCTTGCCGGTTTGAGGCGTACCAAAAACTGACGGCGCAAAAAATCTGGGGGTGGAACGACCCTCATTTTCGCGGCCTGCTCACATCGGCTTTCCCGAAGCAGTCAGGGCATCGGCCGAGAGCGAACGATCTCTGCGGTCACACCTCGTGTTCACCGGGCAGGTTAGGCCTCGCCTAAAGGCGCGAGGTTTCAACCACGCTCCCCAAGCTGTATTCCAAGGTGATCGCGGGGGCGTCCCGTTCCGTCACCGAAAGCAGAACTGCAACGCAAAGCGCCCCGAACGCGACCCAAAAGATCATACCACGAAATGACATAGGGTCCGGTTCAACAGCCAATTGCGGCAAAGACATGGCGGATTAGCCCCGGATCAGTCTAGAGAATGTTTCGAATATCGCCCCATTGGCCGCCAGCACGGTTCTGCTGGCCAACGGGTCGGCCCCCTTCTCGACACCTTCGACGAGCCCCCCGGCTTCTCGCACGATAAGCATCCCTGCCGCGATATCCCACTCGTTGACCCCGCGCTCCCAATAGCCTTCGTACCGGCCCGCTGCGACATAGGTCAGGTCCAGCGCCGCCGCTCCATACCGGCGCACCCCGGCGCAGGTCGGCAAGACACGCGCCAGATCCTGTAACACCTCTGGCAGACCATCGCGGCCGCCGAACGGCAGCCCGGTCGCAAAAACAGATTCGATCAGCTTGTTTCGGTCGCTTACCCGCAGCCGCGTGCCGTTGAACCACGCGCCCTGCCCCTTTTCGGCCACGAACATCTCGTCCTTGGCCGGGTCGAAGACCACCGCCGAGACCACCTCGCCCTTGTGTTCCAGCGCGATCGACACTGCCCAATGCGGCTGCCCGTGCAGAAAATTGGTGGTGCCGTCCAGCGGATCGACGATCCAGCGCCGCGTCGGGTCCTTGCCCTCGACCGCGCCACTTTCCTCGCCCACCCAGCCATAGTTCGGACGGGCTTCCATCAGCGTATCGCGGATGGTCCGTTCCGACGCGATATCGGCCCGGCTCACAAAATCGCCCGCGCCCTTCGACGAGACCTGCAAATTTTCGACCTCGCGAAAATCCTTCGCGAGCGAGCGACCGGCCGCACGCGCGGCCTTGATCATGACGTTGAGATTGGCACTGCCCTGCATGGCGGGCGCTTTACGCGGATTGACCGGGGGTCACAACCGCAAACCGTGACGCGACGCGGCGTATTTTCCCCCGAGCCGCACCGTCCGCCATCGGGCAGTCCCATACCCGTTATCAACAGGGAGTGAGACGCATGGAACAGATGCTGGCACAGGTGATCGGTGGCGCGCTGGGCAGCATGGGCGGCGGCAAGGCGGTCTCGGGCAGCAACATGGGGCCGCTCGGCAACATTCTGGCCGGCGGCATCGGCGGTCTGGGCGGCGGTGGCCTTCTTGGTGGGTTGCTCGGCTCGGGTGCGGCGGACGCAGCGGCGGCGGCAGGTGGCCTCGACATCGCATCGCTGGCCGGCAACCTGGTCGGCGGCGGCGTCGGCGGTCTGATCGTTCAGGTCATCGCCGGGATCGTGATCAACAAATTGCGCGGCTGATCTGTCGGGACGGCGAAAAATGCACATTTTTCGTCACGGATTTTGCGCAAAATCCGTTTCGCCCCGTTGCAGTTGCACCGGGATGCGACGCGCGAGTTGCAGCACATGGGCAAGATACGGTTTCGTCGTATCCTCGGCCCGGCTCGCCGCATAAAGCCGCCGCGTCAGTCCGGCCTTCGTCAGGGGCCGGGTGACGTAATCGGCGTGATAGCGCACCTCGCGCACCACCCAATCGGGCAACACGGCAACCCCGCGATTGGACGCGACCAACAGCAGGATCACGGCGGTCAGTTCGACCTGCCGCACCCCGCGCGGCTCGACCTTGGCGGGGATCAAGAGCTGGCTGAACACATCGAGCCGCGTGCGCTCAACCGGATAAGTGATCAGCAGTTCAGAACGGAAATCTTCGGCCTCGACGAACGGCTTGTCGGCCAGTGCGTGCTGCGATGAGGCGACGAAGACCGGCTCGTAATCAAAGAGCCCGGTGAAATCGACGCCGTCGAGGTCTTCGGGATCGGACGAGATGACCAGGTCAACCTCCTCCCGCTGCAGCGCCGGCAACGCGTCAAAGGCCAGCCCGGGGCGAATATCGACATCGACATCGGGCCAGGCCTTGCGAAACTCCTCCAGCACCGGGAACAGCCAGTCGAAACAGGCGTGGCACTCGATCGCGATATGAAGCCGCCCGGATTTGCCCTTGCGCAGGCCCTCGAACTCAACCTCCAGCGCCTCCAACTCGGGCAGCACCTTGTTGGCCAGTTTCAACAACCGATGGCCCGCCGCCGACAGCTTCAAAGGCTTGGTGCGCCGCACGAAAAGCTCGACGCCCGCCTGATCCTCCAACCCTTTGACCTGATGGCTGAGAGCGGATTGGGTAATGTTCAAAACATCGGCCGCGCGCGCCAGACCCCCGGCATCGTGGATGGCCCGAATGGTGCGCAGGTGGCGGAACTCAATATGCATTATGCGGATCGCCTCATAACGGTTTTGAACATTATGAATTTGTTTCACAACTGCAACTATGAGACAAGGCTGCACCCAACCGGAGCCGCCCGCATGCCTGCCACGATTTCCTATGAGTTCTTCCCGCCCCGCTCGCTCGATGCGTCGTTCCGGCTTTGGGATACGGTGCATGCGCTGCAGCACACGGCGCCCGAGTTCGTCTCGGTCACCTATGGCGCGGGCGGGACGACCCGCAAACTGACGCACGAAGCGGTCGAAGCGATTGGCAAACACACTGGTCTGAACGTCGCGGCGCACCTGACTTGTGTGGATGCCACGCGGGAGGAGACGCTTGAGATCGCGGACCGCTATGCCGAGGCGGGCGTCTCGCATCTTGTCGCGCTGAGGGGCGATCCGCCCAAGGGCAGCGGCGCGTTCACGCCGCGCGCAGACGGGTTCCAATCCTCGGTCGAGCTGATCGAGGCGCTGTCGGACACGGGGAAGTTTGACATCACAGTCGGCGCCTACCCCGAGGCGCATCCCGAGGCACCGGATTTACACGACAACGTCGACTGGCTGAAGCGCAAGGTGGATGCGGGGGCGACGCGCGCGATCACGCAATTCTTCTTCGAGGCCGACACCTATTTCCGCTTCCGCGATCTCTGTGTTGTGGGCGGCATCGACATCCCCATCCTGCCGGGCATCCTGCCCATTCAGTCGTGGTCAGGCGTCAAACGCTTCGCCGCATCCTGCGGCGCGACGATCCCGGCTGCTCTGACGCAGGCGTTCGAGACAGCCGAACGCGACGGCCGGACCGAGCTTTTGTCAACCGCCGTCGCGACCGAGCTTTGCAGCAAGCTTCTGGATGGCGGGGCGGACCACCTGCATTTCTATACGCTGAACGACCCGCGCCTGACGCGAGACGTGGTGCACGCATTGGGTCTTGCCCCGGAAGCTGCTTTGGAGAATGTCGCTTAAGGCAGCGAACCAACGATTTTTGATGCAAAAATCGTACCAAAATCTGTGTCAGATTTTGCCCCGCTCAGGTGGTGACCGGTTCGGTGCCATCGCGCGCCCGGGGCGATCGGCCGATGGCGGTCGCGTGGATTTGCTCGGATGGATCAAGCCCCACAACCCGCTTGCGGCGCGCCAGGAAGTACTTGCCCCAGCCCCGCCAATTGCCGACCCCTTCGCAGTCCGGGTCCATCGGGAACCGCGCCCGCCAGCCATGCGGCAACGGCAAGCCGCAGGCGTCGAGCTTTTCCACCATCCACACCAGCGGAATGTTCGACAGCGGTCGTGACGCATACTTGCCCGTCAGCTGGCCGCCAACATCGCCGTGGCTGCCGCGGAACCACATCTGTTCCACCTCGCCCTCGTGCCCCGGCGGGCAGGACCAGAGGACGGGAGCAAACGCCTCGCGCGTCTCATCCAGCGCCAGTGCGTGGTACCCGCGCTTCACGTGGTTCCCCAGTTCGGCGTTGTGGAACGCGTGCTTGACCTCGGCCCAGCGCACCACAAAGGGCGCGCGAAAACCCAGCGATTTAACGGTGTCGAACGCCCCGATCATCTCAATCTCGGTGTGGTCGCGGCAATAGGCCTGCCGAAACGCCTGACAGGTCTCAGCCGAGGTGCCTTCCTGATAATGACGATAGGCCTCACGCACCATCCGTTCGCTGGCGTGTTCGCGGGTCAAGAGCCCGACCTCACCGATCACCCCAGCCAGCGACCGCACGGCATAGGCACCGCGCGAAAAGCCGATCAGAAAGATCCGGTCGCCCGGTCGATAGCGGGTAGCAAGCCAGCCATAGACCCGCCGGATCTGCCGGTTGATGCCGCGCCCTTCGATGATGTCCATGGTCTTGGACCAGTCTTCCCACTGGTTCCCGGCTTCATAGAGCAGTGCGATGCGGCTGTCCGCTGCCGCCTCGTCCAGAAGTTTGTAGATCAGGCCGACATTCGTCTCTTCCCCGTCATCGAGCGAGGACATGGTGCCATCAAGCAGAACCACGTGGTCGACCGGCTCACGCGAATGCTGCTGCACCTTCCGCTCGGTCCGGCGAAAGAACCCCAGAAGGTCGCGGAGACGATCCTTCAACATCATGGGATATCACGCAAAACAGCCATCACCCTCCAAACGTAGGAGGGTGAGGGTTACGAATCCAGAAATGTGACGTCCGCTCGCGCAGATGTGGGCCGCGTGTTACTCCGCCGCCATCGCAGGGTTCAGCGCGTGCCACACCTTGGCGGGCGTGAACGGCATGTCGACCATTGCCACATCGCGGGTCGCCAGAGCATCCGCCACAGCGTTCGAAATGGCAGCCAATGCGCCCACCGTGCCCGCCTCACCACAGCCCTTCATGCCCATCGGATTGGTGGTCGAAGGGGTCGGTTCCGTGGCAAATCCGAACATCGGCAGGTCGTCGGCGCGCGGCATGCCATAGTCCATGAAACTGGCCGTCAGAAGCTGCCCGTCCTCATCGAAAACCACATGTTCCGTAAGGGCTTGGCCCACGCCCTGCGCGACCCCGCCATGCACCTGGCCTTCGGCCAGCATCGGGTTGATCAGGTTGCCGAAATCATCCGTCACGCTGTAGCGGTCGACTTTGACCACGCCGGTGTCGGGGTCGATCTCGACCTCGGCAATGTGGCAGCCATTGGGGAACGACATCGCGGGAAGCACGTGCTTTTCGCGCACGTCCAGCAGGTCGGTGCGCCCGTCCGCACGCGCCATCTCGGCAACGTCCAGCATGCTCGGTGTCTCGTTCGAACCGGGGATGCGGAACACTTCGTCGTCAAACTCGACACCCTCGGTATTGTTCTTCTCACCGAGATAATCGGCGAACTGCGCCACGATTGTTCCAACCGTCGTCAGGGTTGCCGCAGACTGAGTCGTGACCGAGCGCGAGCCGCCCGTGCCGCCGCCCTTAGGGATCATGTCGCTGTCGCCCTGTACGATGCGGATGGCGTCATAGGGAATGCCGGTGTGATCCGACAGGAAGGTGGCATAGACCGTCTCGTGCCCCTGCCCGTTTGACTGCGTGCCAACATAGAGCGAGACGCCGCCATCTTCCTCGAACACGACGCGCGCACGTTCGTCCTGATCGCCCAGAATCGACTCGATGTAATAGCAGAGGCCAAAGCCCCGCAGCTTGCCTGCCGCCTCGGACGCCTCGCGCCGGTGCGTGAAGCCTGCAGCGTCGCTTTCGGCGGCGGCGCGGGTCAGCACCTTGTCGAACTCGCCCACGTCATAGGTGTCGGCCAGTGCTGTCTTATAGGGGAACTTCTCGGGCCGGATGAAGTTCCTGCGCCGCAGCTCCCACCCATCGACACCCAACTGCCGTGCGGCATTGTCCATCGAGCGTTCCAGCGCAAAGATCGCCTCGGGTCGGCCAGCCCCGCGATAAGCGTCGATCTGCGTGGTGTTGGTGAAAAGCCCCTTGCAGGTCAGCGCAATGTCACGAATGTCATAAACGCCCTGCGCCACCTTGGCGAACAGCTCGGTCTGGATGAACTGCGCATAGCCCGAGTTATAGGCGCCGATATTGCACACCGTATCCACGCGGTAGCCAATCAGCTTGTGGTCGGGGTCAAAGGCCAGTTCGGTGTCCGAGATCAGGTCGCGCCCGCCATTGTCGGTCAGCATCGCCTCGGTCCGCTCGCTCATCCAGCGCACGGGGCGGCCCACCGACTTGGCGGCAGCCGCGACCGCGAAATACTCAGGGTAGTCGAAAGCCTTCATGCCAAAGCCGCCGCCGACATCGGGGTTCATAACATGCACGTCGTTCACGTCGATCCCGAAGCATGCCGCCATCGCCGCCTTGGTGCCCCAGACGCCCTGACCGCCATAGTTGAAATGCAGCCGCCCGTCGGACCAGTCGGCATAGCACCCGCGCGGCTCCATAGGGTTGGCGAAGACGCGGTTGTCGACCACGCGGGTTTTCACCACATGCGCCGCACTGTCGAAGACCTTGGCCACCGCCGCGTGATCGCCCACGCCCCAGTCAAAGGCCACATTGTCAGAGGCCGCGTCGTGAACCGCAGCGCCGCCGTCTGCAAGGTCGATCTTGGCGGGCAGATCGTCGGTCTCGACCATCACCATTTCGGCCGCGTCCTTGGCAGCGCCCCGCGTCTCGGCCACGATCACCGCTACGGGTTCGCCCACGAAGCGCACTTTGCCGCGAGCCAGCAAGGGCCGCGCCACATCGGCCCCCTTGGAGCCGTCGCGGTTGCCCACAACCTCGCCCCGCATCACATAGTCGAGGCCCATCGCCGCCAGATCCTCGGCCGCGAAGGCGCCCAGAACCCCCGGCATCTCGCGCACCTCGGACAGATCGACAGGGGCGAGCGTGCCATGCGCCACCTGTGACCGCACAAACACCGCGAACGCAGCCCCATCGGGCGCAATGTCATCGATATACCGGCCCTGACCGGTCAGAAACCGCTGATCTTCGAACCGTTTGACGGGTTGGGATTTGCCGAACTTGTCCATGGGAAAACGCCTCCGTTTGTTGCCCCAGACCCTAGCGGTCCGTCGGCCCGTGTCCAGCCCATCGGCCTGGGAAAATGCAGGATGCGGCGCACGGCCCTTCCCCACCCGCCAAACACCCTTTCCCTCGCCCATGCGGAAGGCTACATACCCCGCGACCAGAGGACAGCGACCATGGACAAGACATTCGACGCCCACGAAGCCGAAGCCCGCATCTATGCGAAGTGGGAGGCGACAGGCTGCTTCAAAGCCGGGGCCAACGCCTCGAGCGAGGAAACCTTCTCCATCATGATCCCGCCGCCCAATGTGACGGGCGCACTCCACATGGGCCACGCCTTTAACAACACGCTGCAGGACATTCTGGTGCGCTGGCACCGGATGCGGGGGCACGACACGCTCTGGCAGCCGGGCACCGATCATGCGGGCATCGCGACCCAGATGGTGGTCGAGCGCTACCTGATGGAAACCCAGCAACCCGGTCGCCGCGAGTTGGGGCGGGAAGCTTTCACGCAAAAGGTCTGGGAACAAAAGGTCCGCTCGCGCGGCAACATCAAGGGCCAGCTCGAACGGCTCGGCGCGTCATGTGACT
>JBCCWG010000072.1:0-16486 GCA_039193985.1 Pseudomonadota bacterium | reverse complement strand
TTGAGCGCCGCGCGGTCGAGTTGCACGGCAGGGGCTAGGCGGCAATCGCGAAGAGGGTGATCAACCGTCCCTCGGTGATCGCGAACCGTCCTTCGAACTGGGCACCTTCCGGCGTCGCACCCAAGGGTTGGCGCAGGGTCACGGTAAAGCGTTCTGCCTGCATATCCGGGATAACCTCGACAGCAGCGAAACCAAAGTACTTCCCAACACTTGGATAAAAGGCCTTGAAAACAGCCTCTTTGGCCGAGAAGTTCAGGCGCGCCTCAAGTCCGGATTGCTGTTCCTCCGAAGGGGTGCGCAGAATTTCGCAGCGCAGGTGTGTGGGAAAGTCGGCGGCTTCCGCCAGGTCGATACCAAGGCCGATCAGGGTGTCGCTCGGCGCAACGCAGGCAACCGCCAGACCAGCGTCGTGAGACAGGCTGCCGACAAGCCCCTCTGGCCAGATCGGAGCACGGTCCTTGCCTTGTGGGATCGCCGTGTTCGCGTGACCCAGCGGGCCAAGCGCCATCCGGGCCGCGCGGCGCCCCGCCGCGAACTCGGCCTGTCGCTTGGGGATTGCTTTCGCGATGAACTCTGGCTCGGGGGCGATCAAACCGTCTTCCGGGCCCACGTCAGACAGACCGACCGCGATATCCGGGCCAGCCAGGTCGCGAAGGCAGGCAAGAACGGCACCGCTCAATGCGGACGCTCGCGTTGTTGGCGGAGCGCGCGGCGGCGGCTGACCGTCGCTTCGCTGGTCTCTGACAAGGCTTTCTCTGTCACCGCATCGACTTGGCGTTCAGCAGGCTGGATCAATGCCTCGGCTCGTGCCGTGAACCCGCCCAGGGTCGGCGCGCGGAAAATGTCGGCAATCGACAGTTGCGCCAGCCCAAGCCTGTCGCGCACCGCTCGGTGCGCCTCGACCGCCAGCAGGGAATGCCCGCCAAGCTCGAAGAAATTGTCCGAGGGACCAATGCGGTCAACACTGAGGATGTCGGCCCAGATCTCGGCAATCGCCTCGCCCACATTGATGTCAGCCGCCACCGGTTTGGGCGTCGACGGCGCAACTGAGGGCGTCGCGATGGCCGCAGCTTTCGGGGCCTCGATCTTGCGCGCCTTGCCCGGTTCAGGCAACGCTTTACGGTCGATCTTTTTGTTCGGCGTCAGCGGAAACGCATCCAGCGTGACGATGCGTCCCGGCACCATGAAGTCGGGCAGGCGGTCGCCAAGTGCCTGTTTCAGTCCGGAAATATCTGCATCACCGGTAAAGTACCCGGTCAGTTGACCTACCCCCGAGGCATCCTTGCGCACGATCACCACGGCTTGTTCAACCCCGTGTTGCGCCTCCAGCGCCGCTTCGATTTCCCCCAATTCGATCCGATACCCGCGCACCTTCACCTGGCTGTCGATCCGGCCCAGAAACTCAAGCTGACCGTCGTCATGCCAGCGCGCGAGGTCGCCGGTGCGGAACATCCGGTTGCCGGGCCGGAACGGATCGTCAAGAAACCGCTCAGCCGTCAGGTCGTCGCGCCCGTGATAGCCGCGCGCCACCCCGGCGCCGCCAATGAACATCTCACCCGGAACGCCAACCGGGCAGGGGGCGCCCGCCTCGTTCAGGATATAGATCTGCGTGTTGGCAATCGGCGCGCCAATGCGCACCGGCACGCCCGGCTTCAGGCTGGCCGTCGTCGACCAGATCGTGGTCTCGGTGGGCCCGTACATATTCTCGATACGCGCATCCGTCGCCTTGGACAGATCGCTGACCAGACCGGGCGACACAGGTTCGCCCCCGATCATCAGGTGCTTGAGCTGGCCAAGCGCTGCGCGGCTGTCTTCGTTCGTGACCAGCATGCGGGCCATATATGGCGTGCATTGCAGATGCGTGACGCCATGTGCGGCAACCGACGCGGCGATGGAATAGTCTTCCTCGCCCACACCTTCATTGGTGCGCCGCACCACTTCGGCCAAGGGCACCAGCCCGTCCAGCACCGTCTGGCGCTCGATCCCGTAGTCGATCAGGCAGGCAACCTCGGTCACACCGATAGCCTGCACCTCTTCCACGCGGGCCAAGGCATCCTCAACTGTGCCAAAGAGACCGGAACGGTCGAAATACCGCTCAAACGCGAAGTCGAGGATCGCCTCAAGTTCGTCCTTCTCAAGACTGCCGAGGTCCAGTTCGCGCGCCGTGTTCGCCCCTTCGGGGCGTTTGAACGCCGGAAAGGCCCACGCGTATTGCTTGATCAGGTCGGCGGCCGAGCGCAGGTAATCCTTCATCGGTTCGCGCGCCACTTCGCGCGCCGTGTCGCGGTCGGCGGCGATGTAGGTGTGGAGCAGCAGCGTCACCGTGAAATCAGCCGGGTTGTGGCCCGCTTTGCGCAGCCCCTCGTGGTAAATCTTGATCTTTTCGCCAACCTCTTCGATCGACTGGCCGAGAAGGTGGGTCAGCACATGGCACCCCGTTTCACCGGCTTGTCGCCAGGTGTCCGGGTTGCCCGCCGTCGTCACCCAGGCGTTCAGCGCTTTTGAGACCGGGCGGGGCTGGGTCAGGCGCGCGACCTTGGTGCCGTCAGCCTTGGCAAACTCGACCTCTTCGCCGACCCAGAGCTTGCGCACGGTTTCCAGCGCGTCGAACAGCGCTGGTTTGTTGTTGGGTGGGCTGTTTTCGGGTCGCAACACAAAGTCATCCGGCTGCCAGCCCGAGGCAAAGGCGATGCCGGCGCGGCCCCCGGTCAGGTTGTCGATCACGGCCCATTCCTCGGCAATGCGGGCCGGATGGTGCAGCGGTGCGACGCAGGAGCCTGCGCGCACGCCGATATTCTCGGTCACCGCTGCCACCGCAGCGCCGGTCACGGCGGGGTTGGGGTAGAGGCCGCCGAACGCGTGGAAGTGCCGCTCGGGCGTCCAAACGGCGCAAAAGCCGTTCTTGTCGCCGAACTTCGCACCTTCCAGCAGCATGGTGTACTTGTCCTGCCCGACGCCATCGTCGTTGCCCCAATAGTAAAGGCTGAAATCCATCGCCTTGGCAGGGCCTGAGGCCGCAGCACCAGCCACCATCTTTTCCTCGTCCGACATGACGACCTTGAAGCCGCGGGCCAGAGTCCAGAACAGTTCCAGCACCGAGATATCGAAGGAAAGCGAGGTGACCGCCATTAATACGCCGCCGTCTTCGTGCGGCACGCGCGCATCCATGCCGGTGAAGAAGTTCGAGACGTTCCGATGCTCGATCATCACGCCCTTGGGCCGTCCGGTCGACCCGGATGTGTAGATCATATAGGCGAGATCTTCGGCGGTGGACGATGGTTCGGGGCGTGTGTCAGGCGCGGTGGTGAGACGCGGGTCGCTATCGATGTGAAGGGTTTCGACGGTCGTCTCAAGCTGCAGCTTGGACTCTCCAACAATCACGCGCGCGCCGCTGTCCTCGATGTAAAGCGCGATCCGGTCCGCCGGATAGGCGGGGTCGAGTGGCAGGTACGCACCGCCAGCCTTGAGGATGCCAAGCGCGCCCACCAGCAACTCGGTCGAGCGGCGGACATGGAGGCCGACGGGCTCATTCGGGCCAACACCCATGGCCCGCAACACATGCGCCAAGCGGTTGGCGCGCGCGTCAAGTTCGGCATAGGTCAGCGTCTCGCCCCTATAGGCAAGGGCGATGGCCTCCGGCGTCTTGTCGACCTGAACCTCGAACAACTGGTGAATTGTGGCGTCATCGGCCAACGCGGTTTCGGTCGCGTTCCACGCGGTCAGCAGCATCTCGCGTTCGGCCTCCGGCAAGAGCGGCAGAGCCGATACGGGCGTGTCGGCGGGCAGCGCGCCCAGCTGGTTTGCCAGATGGTCGATCCGAGCCGCGATCAGGCGGGCCTCCGCCTCGCTGATCCGGCTAAGATCGGCGTGCAAGATGGCGCAGCCTGCGGCCAACGTCAGCGCGGCACCCGGCAGAGCGCCTGTGTCGGAAATCGCCGCATCGGGTGCTGAACGGTGGTCAATCTCGGGCACCCGCGCGGGCAGATCGACTGCGACCTCGGCAGCATCACCAGCGTATTCGGCGTCGAAAGCCGCACGTGCCGCCCCAAGGGTCACCGACGCATTGATGCGGAGGGGACGCCAGCCAAGATGCGCCCCCGGAATGCTACCCGTGCTCATCCGCGCGAGATCGACGGGGTCTTCCCCCGCCAACGCCGCCACGTTCGCGGCAAAGGCATAGGCCAGATGTTCGGCGGGGCCTTTCAGCGCGATCTCGACCGCCCCTGCCTGACGCCGCTTTTCGCACCACTGCGCGGGCCGGTATGTCGCAAAACGCTCCAGCGCCTTGCGATCGCCCGTGACGGTGTCTTTCACGGCGGAATCAATGGCGCTCAGGTCCAGCACGGGAACAATGGCGCCGGGCGCAAGACCCGCCGAAACAGGCGCGCCCATTGGATCGGAGAGATCCGACAAACGCACTGCGCCATCCACGGTAGCAATGGTGACACTTGTCGTGTCTGCCGCAAGCACCGTGCCGGGTTCGCCCTGACCTTCCGCCTCGTCAGCGTGCCGCGCGAGAACCACACGGTCGTCCAGCACCAGTTTCGGCACCGAGAGCGGGTTGCGATAGTCGCCGTGGTAAAGCGCGCGCACCTTGCGCAAGATATCGCGGGTCGATGTGTCAAAATCGATGACGCCGCCTGCGAATGGACGGTTGTGCAGCCCATAGTAAGACCGCGCCGAAAGATCCTGACGTTTCGCGTCGGCCAGACCGGCCTGAAGCGCGGCCATCACGTTCGAAAAACAGTCTATCGCCGCCGAAAAGCACTTGGCGTTCACGGTCAGCGCAGTGTCATCGGGCGTGATGTCGAACATCTGCTGCGCGACGATCCGGCCTTCGTCGATGCCGTCTTCGATGACGTGCCAGGTGATGCCGTGCGTGGTTTCCCCGTTCATCAGCGCCCAGACCGGCGCATTCAGCCCCGCGTAACGCGGCAACGGCCCGTCGTGGAAGTTGATCGCGCCGCGGGTGGCCTTGGCCAGCACGGGGTCGGGGATCACGTCGACATTCGCAATGGAAAGCAGCCAGTCGACCGCGCCGGAGAAATCGAGACCCGAGGCGTAAACGGGAAGGCCAGCATCCATGGCCCAGTCCCGAACACGTGGATCGCGGGTGATGACGGCGGCCACGTCGTGACCCGCTTCGATTGCCATCGCACCGCATTGGATTGTCAGAGTATCACTGCCCTGCAGCAGACACGAAAACCCCATAACACACACTCCCGTGGGTCAAAACACGTTACCCCGTACCCGCCGCACGTTCATAGAACGCCTCAACGGCCCTGCAAAGACCGCAAATCCGCGCAATCCGCAAAAACTGCACGTCCACCCGCGGTTCTGCACTTTGCGCCCTTGCGTCATTCTGCGGCGCGCAGTTCGTCCTCGGCATCAGGTTCCGCGCTGTCGATGACATTCTTCATCTGTTTGGCCAAAACCCGCACATTTGGCTCCAGGACCATGGAATCGTGGTCGCCCGGCACCTCGTGCACCTTGAGGTTCTCGGCATAGGGCCGCCAATAGTTTGCCTCGTCCACCAGTTCCCGCTGCGAGTTGATCCAGCGTCCGGGTCTGACCTCCCAACGCAAATCCAGCTTCGGCCGGAACAAGGTGATCGGGCCGGACCAGGGCTTGACCTGATAGGTGCTGATCGCCTGATAGAAGGCGGCCTCGATGGCCTTGTTGTGGAACTCGGCGGTCGAGCGTTCGAACTGCACAGCTTTGCGTCGTTGAATTTCCCAGCGCACGCGCCGTTCGGCCCAGTCCCAGAAATAGCGCGGGCCTTCTTCCATCAGGCGCAGGCGATGGACGTGGAACTTGTCCGCTTGCGTCAAAGGCTGGCGGCGCGGCAGGGGCGTGTCCAGCATGATGAGCGTGGCGATATCCTCGCCTTCGTCCTTCAGTTGCTGGGCGATCTCATAGGCTGTCAGTCCGCCGCCCGAGAAACCGCCGACCATATAGGGGCCCTTGGGCTGGACTTGTCGCATCTCGGCAATGTAGTCGCGCGCCGCTTCGACCAGATCGGCATGCGGCTTGTCCCCGCCCAAAAGACCCCGGGCCTGCAACCCGTAAACCGCACGATCCGTGCCAACGAGATGAGCGAGGTGGCGCAGGTTCAGAACATTGCCGAACATGCCTGCGACCAGGAAGAACGGGGTCTTCTTGCCTCCGTCACCTTGTTGCATGGGCACGATATGGGTAAAGCGCCGCTCGGGTTTCTTCATCGGGGCTGCACCTTCGGGGCGGTCTTCGCCCTCGGCCACAATGCCCCGTTCGGCGATGAGTGCCGCGCATTTGCGGATGGTCGGCGCCTCGAACAGGATCGAGATCGGGAAATCGACGGCGAACACCGATTTGACCTGCGCGAACAGGCGCACGGCGATCAGGCTGTGCCCGCCCAGATCGAAGAAATTGTCATCCGCACCGATCTTTTCGATACCCAGCAGATCGGACCAGAACCCGGCCAGTCGACGCTCGATCTCGCCGTCCGGCTCGACAAACGCGCTGTCAAGGTCGGGGCGCTCGAAGGTCTGGCCACCGCGGGTCTTCGGCTCGGCGTCCTTCGCGACCTGGGCCATGAGCCCTGGCAGATCGAGCGACGAGATCAAAACCTGAGGTGTCCTGATGGACAGTGCAGCGAGGAACGCTGCGGCACCGTCTGCCGGTTGAATGCCTTGCCCGATATTGTGGAACAGCCGTTGCTCGGCGGGCGCAAGCGGGCGCGCAAGCGGCTTGGCGCTGACCGATGGCGCGGCGGCAAAGGCAATGTCGCCTTCCAGGCGGTGAATTGTAAACCCGTCGACCACCACGCACACTTCGCCGTCCGGCGCGGCCAGCGTGATGTCAAAACGGGCAATGCCCGGGCCACTGTTCTCGGCATCATACCTGACCCAGCTTTTGACCTGACTGGGCAACTGGCCAAAGAACCGCGCCGTGCCATAGGACACAGGCACCCAGAACTGGTCGGGCGCATAATCCTCAACCAGCTCAACGGCCCAGCCGGTCGAGATGTCCAACAGGCCGGGATGCAGGTGATAGCCCTTTTCGACCTGCGGCACGCCAAGCTCGGCCAGACCTTGGCCATCGCCAAAGCGCATCGACTTCAGCACTTGCCAGCGCGGCCCGAAGAGCAGGTGCGCATCCTGCGGGGCCAGCAGCGTCTCGCCATTCTCGGCCATCACGAGCCTCGGCGTGTTGGTCACGATGTCCTTTGTCACCAGGCGCGCAGGCGGCACCATGGGCAGCGTGCGCAACTCGGCCATCGCGTTCATCTCGAAGGTTTGGCCGTCGAGCGCGCTTTCCACGGTCATCTCGTACCCGCTGCTCGTGGCCGTCAACGTCGTGCGCACGGTCGTCTCGCCCTCGTCGACGGCGCGCAACGGGCGCAGGAAAGTCAGGTCGATGATCTCGAACGTCGCATCATGGCCCAATGCGTCGAGCGCTTGCGCGGCCAGTTCGAAGTAACCGGTGCCGGGCAGCAGCGCGTCGCCGGCGCGGGTGCGGTGTTCGTCCAGCACCCACTCGTCCTTCGTGTGCCATTTCGACAGGAAGACATTCGCGTCGCCTTCGCCGTCATGCAGCGTATCGAAGAGCGGTTGCTTGACCGCGCGCTTGTCCGGCTCGCTTTCGCTCGTACGATCCGCCATGGCCTGCGCGGCCATACCGACCTCGGCCCAGACGCCCCAGTTGATGGCAGTGACCTGCGTCTCGCCACCCGCGCGCGACTGCGCGACCGCGTTGAGGTATTCGTTGGCGGCCACATAGTCGACCTGACCGGCGGGCGCGGTAACGGTCGAGACGGACGAAAACAGGACCATCCAGTCGAGCGCGCCGTCGGGGAACATCTCCATCAAAACCTGCGTGCCCTGCACCTTGGCGGTCAGCACGGTGTCGATGCTGAGCGAATCTTTCGACAGGATAGGCGCATCATCAATGGCACCGGCAGCGTGCAGCACGCCGTTGATCGTGCCCCAGGCCCCGGTCATCGCATCGACGGCCGACTGCATTTCGACGGGGTTCGAGACGTCGGCTTCAAGCACCATGACCTCGCCACCTGCATCTTCGACGGCCATCAGACCGCGAATGCGCCGCGCCTTGGCACTGGTGACCGAACTGGTGCGCAAAACCTCATCCCACTTGTCACGCGGCGGCAGGGGCGAGCGGGCGACGAAGCCTATCTTGGCGTTGTAGTCGCGGGCCAGTTTTTCGGCGAGTGTCAGGCCGATGCCGCCCAGACCGCCGGTCATCAGGATGACCGCGCCGTCGTTGATCGGCAGGTCCGATGCAGTTTTCCGGGCCAGTCGCCTTGGCTTCCAGATCTGCTCCAGCCGCTTGCCGTCGCGCCAGGCGGCGATGGTGTTGGCAGGCGTCGCAAAGGCTTCTTCCAGAACCGGATCGACCAGCGACTTGGCCTTGACCGTGGCACCGCCGGGCACGTCGAGGACCGAGACGGTGATCTCGGGGAACTCCCGCGGAATGACTTTGGCGGGGCCGAACACCGTGGATTTCTCGGGGTACTTCAGACCTTCGCGCGCAACCTGCTGCGCGTCGGAGGTGAGCACAGTGACGTGAAGTGACGCGCCGTCCACCGCAGTCCAGCCGCGCGCCAGGTAGAACAGCGACCAGAAGCCCTGTTCCTGCAGTCGGTGATAGAAGGACGACCCCGGCCGTGCGCGTTCCTTGCCGGTTACCATCCAGAGGTGCAGCACACGGTCCGGCAACAGGCTGCGGGCCGAGAGGTCCGCGAGCAGGCTGTCATAGGTCTCGCCCTCAAGCTCGGGTGCGATGATGTATTCGTTTTCGCCGATCCGGGCAAAGGTGTCGCCCGGCTGCACCTTGATCGCGGTATGGCCTGCAGCTTCAAGCCGGTCGACCAGCGCCTTGCCCAGACCGGTTTCGTCCATGAAGACCAGCCAGGTCTGCGGCTCGGTCGCGCCAAGATCGCGCATGACGTCGACATTGCAATCAGCATAGGTCGGCTTCCAGAACGGCTCCCACCCCCATTTCTCGGGGTCTTCGATCCGCATCAGCCAGTCTTGCGCCGCCGCCGTTTGTTCGGCCTTGCTGCCGGGCTCGATGAAATACTTCTTGTGCTGGAACGCATATGTCGGCAGGGCCACGCGTTTACGTCGCGCGCCTTCCCAAAGCTGCGACCAGTCGAACGTGCCGCCCATCGCCCAGAGCCGGCCAAGGGCCGAGACGAAATACTGGTCGTCGGGAATGGCGTCGCCGGGATCGCGCAGGGTGCCCATCACCTGGTTGCGCTGGATGCGTTCATGCTGGGCGGCAAGTGCCACCATGGCGCGGCCCGGACCCACCTCGATGAACACGCGGTCGGTGTTTTCGGCCAGAACGCCGATGCCGTCCGAGAACCGGACCATGTTGCGCAGGTGGTTGACCCAATAGGCAGGCGAGGTCGCCTCGTCATCGGTGATCCGGGTGCCGGTGAAGTTCGACACAAAGGGGATCTGCGGTGCTTTCAGTTCGATTGAGCTGAGATATTCCCCGAAGGCCGCAAGGATCGGGTCGAGCATGCGGCTGTGTGCCGCGATGTTGATCGCGATCCGATGGCAATCGATGTCTTTCAGCTTCAGCGACTGTTCCAGCCGGTCGAGTGCGTCCGCAGGGCCGGTCGCAACGGTCAGCGACGCGGCATTGATCGATGCAATGTCGAGTTCGTCTGTCAGGTGTTTCCTGAGGTCCTTCTCGGGCAGAACGACCGATAGCATGCCGCCCGCAGGCACAGTGTCGAAGAGCGTGCCGCGCAGATGCACCAGCCCGATGCAGTCTTCGAACGACATCACACCGGCCAAGCAGGCGGCGGTGTTTTCGCCCATCGAATGCCCGATCAAGGCGGTCGGCTTGACCCCCCAGCTCATCCAGAGCTGGGCCAGCGCGTACTCCACGATCATGATCAGCGGCAGTTGGACCGACGGCGTTTTCAACCGTTCCTCTGCTGCGGCCACACCGTCGGCGTCGGGCAGCCAGATCGCCCGTACGTCATAGTCAAGCTTGGGCTGCAGGATATCGAGACCCTTGTCCATCCACTCGCGAAACACAGGCTCTGTGTCATAGAGGTCGCGCGCCATCCCGGCATATTGCGCGCCGCCGCCGGGAAACATGAAGGCGATGTCCGGGCTGTCGGCCACCACGCCTTGGGTGAAAACCCGGCGCGGGTCATTGTCGCGCAGCAGGTCCGCGGCCTGTTCGTGGCTTTCAGCCACCACAACGCGGCGTTTCTCGAAGCCGTGGCGCCCCTCTTTCAGCGTAAAGGCGATGTCGGCCAGTTTTTCGCTCTGATCTGTCTCAAGATACGTGGCCAGCCGGTCGGTATTGGCGTTCAGCGCGGCGTCGGTCTTGGCCGAGATGGTCAAAAGCTGGAACGGCCAGTCGCTCTCTTCTGAGGCGGGCTGTTCGGGCGCTTCCTCGATGATCGCATGCGCGTTGGTGCCGCCGACACCCAGCGAGTTTACGGCGGCGCGGCGCGGATGGTCGGTCGTGGGCCAGTCGGTCAGTGTGTCGTTGACCCGGAAGGGCGAGCCTTCGAACGGAATCGCAGGGTTCGGTTTCTCATAGCCGAGTGAGGGCGGGATCTGGGCATGTTTGATGGCCAGCGCGGCCTTGGCCAGCGATGCAACGCCAGCCGCCGTATCGAGATGGCCGATATTCGTTTTCACCGATCCGATGCGGCAGAAATCGGTCTTGTCGGTGTCCTGCCGGAACGCCTCGGTCATGGCCGCGACTTCGATCGGGTCGCCGAGATAGGTGCCGGTGCCGTGACATTCGACATAGTCGATGGTGTCTGCAGTCACGCCCGCATTCTTCTGCGCGGCGCGAATGGCCTCGGCCTGACCGCCGACGGACGGCGCGAGATAGCCCGCCTTGTCCGCACCGTCATTGTTGATCGCGCTGCCCTTGAGAACAGCCAGGATCGGGTCGCCGTCGCGGATCGCATCGTCGAGGCGGCGGAGGGCGACAACGCCTGCGCCTGAACCGAAAACGGTGCCCTTTGCACGGTGATCAAAGGCGCGGCACCGCCCGTCGGGCGACAGGATCTCGTTTTCCCTAAAGATGTACCCGTGGCCCTGCGGCAGCTCGACTGTCGAGCCGCCCGCCAGTGCCATGTCGCAATCCCCGTTGCGCAGCGCCTCAGCCGCGTAATGCACGGCGACCAGCGACGTGGAACAGGCGGTCTGGATGTTGATCGACGGCCCCCTCAGGTCCAGCGCGTGGCTGACCCGGGTCGACAGAAAATCCTTGTCGTTGCCCGTGTGGCGAAGCAGGAACATGCCCGTCTCGTCCACCAGATCGGGGTTCGAGCAGACGTTGAAATAGAAATAGCTGCCCATGCCGCAGCCGGCATAGACACCGACTTTGCCGTCAAAGCTGGAAGGGACGTGGCCCGCTTGCTCCATCGCTTCCCACGAAAGCTCGAGCACCTGACGGTGCTGCGGATCCATGACGACCGCTTCCTTTGGCGAAAGGCCGAAAAAGTCGGAATCGAAGTGGTCGAAATTGTCCAGCGGCGCGGCATAGCGCACGTAATCCGGGCGCGCCAAAAGATGCGCCGGAACACCGTTGCCTTCCAGTTCTTCCTTGGTGAACTCCCGGATCGCGCACTGACCGTCGCGCAGAAGGGTCCAAAAACCTTCAGTATTCTCCACCCCACCTGGCAGGCGCACTGCCAACCCGACGATTGCCACCTCAATAACGTCGTTGTTCTTCACTGTAACCACACTTAAGCAGAACTTATCACACACCCGACGCTATCATGCGGTGGTTTGAATTGCACCTTAGTAAGGGCTGTTAACCGTGATTGACGCGCCTCGGGGGACAATGCCTGTAAACCTTCGTAACTATTTCCAATTTCCCCCGCACGACCTGAGCTGGGATCGCGCGGCCAACGCTGCGTTCACTAATGCACCATAGCCTTGCAACGGGAACGGCACCAAAGGCATCCGCCTGTCAGGGTGATTCCACATCACCTGCCACTCAGACCCGGTCCAGATAGAGCATCCGCCGCGCCTCAGGTTCAAGCGCCAGCACCCGCCGCTCGTCCTGCCGTTTCGAACGCACGAGCAGGTCGATCAACAACGCATCAAACAGGCGCTCCATCAGCGCGCTTTCGGCAAAACGAACGATTGCGTCCGACCAGGTCGGGGCCAGCTGCGGTGTGTCAGCCTCATAGGCGTTGCCCGAGAGCGGCGGCGGCGGTGTCATGCCGTCTTCGATGCCCGCCAGCGCGCCGCCCAGTACCGCGGCAAACATCAGGTACGGGTTGATGTCGCCCCCCGCGACACGGTGTTCGATCCGTCGTGCAGTGCCCGGTCCGGCCGGGATACGCAGGGCGACCGTGCGGTTCTCATACCCCCACGACAGGCCGGTCGGTGCATGTGCCCCGGGGACAAGCCGCAGATAGCTGTTCTCGTGCGGCGCAAAGATCAAGGTGGCGTCCGCCATCGTCGCCAGACACCCTGCAATCGCGTGATGCAAGGTCGGGGTTCCTGCGTCGCTACCATCATCGAACACATTCTGCCCCGCCGCATCGAGCACCGAGAAGTGCAGATGCATGCCGGAACCGGCATCCTCGGCAAACGGCTTTGCCATGAAGGTGGCCAGCATACCGTGCCTTTGAGCGATCCCGCGGGCCGCCATCTTGAAAAGCCAGGTATTGTCCGCCGCCGCCATCGCCGGGCCGTGCGACAGCGTCACCTCGAACTGAGCCCGGCCGGATTCCGATGTCGCCGTCTCAGCGGGGATGCCCATCGCGGAACAGGCGTCGTAGAGATCGGTCAGGAACCCGTCATAGGCTTCCAGCGACCGCAGTCCGAGGATATCGCCGCTGATGGCGAGCCGTTCCGCCAGGGGCGCCGGGGCGTCTTCGTGGATCAGGTAGAACTCAAGTTCGGTCGCCGCCTTCACCTGCCAGCCGCGCGCGGCATAGCGGCCAAGGATCCGCTGTAGGGCACGCCGGGGATCACCTTCGAACGGCTGGCCCGGCCCATGCTCCATCGACATCGGCAGCAATATCGACGTACTGTCCAGCCACGACACTGGCACGGCCCCGCGCTCGGTCGGGCGCAAAAACCCGTCCTGATCGCCGGTCTCGAAAACCAGCGGGCTTCCCTCGACATCGTCACCGAAGACATCGACGCTGAGCGCCGACATCGGCATCTTCGCCGTCCCGGTATCGAGGCTCCCGGCCGCTGTGGCGGGCAATCGCTTGCCGCGCGCCTGTCCGTTCAGGTCCGGTGCTGCCGTCCAAACGGTCTGCGCATCGGGAAAAGTGTCCAGCCAACTCATCTGGACGGCGTCACAGCGGTTCGGGCGTCAGCACCGGCGCAGGCGGAATTGGCATGTGAGCATAGCGGTCGGCCGAGATATGGGTCACGTCGATGAGGCAGAGCGCTTCGCGGTCGTCCGGGGAAAGCGCGTCGACCGCCGTCACCAGCGCCTCTTGCAAAGGACGCGCATCGCGCCCCATGGCAGTGATATAGGGCAGGGCGGGTGTCGGCGGAGTTTCTGTCAACACGCGCAACCCCTCGGCGAACCCGTCCCATCGTCGGATCATGGTCCAGGACACGGCGTCGAGGGCGCAGATGTCAGCACGTCCCTCGGCCACGGCCCGGGCGCTGGCCTGGTGTGCCCCGGTCTCGGTCGCCACGTCAAACGTGATCCCGGCCTCTTGCGCCAGAGCGTCAATCGCGGCCCACCCGGATTGCGAGAGTGGGGAGTTTATGGCAATCCGAGCCCCCGCGAAATCGCTGAGCGCTGTTCTGGTGTCGTCAGCGCGCACCACGATGACGCTGAAGTAATACCCTGCCGGGCAAGCCAGATCGTGGACCGGGGTCGCAACGATCGAAACGCAGTCCTGAAGCCCGGTGCGATAGGGCAGGCTGCAGGTTTGCGAAAGCAGCAGATCGGGGTCCGCCCAATGCAGCCCGTCCCGCGTCAAAGCCTCGGGTGCGCCAGGCAAATGCGCGCGCATCAGGTCCCAGAAACGGTCATGCGCCGCGTGCGTTTCGGCTCGGTCGTACATCGGCAGGGTGACGATCATCCCTTGTCCTGTGCCCGTTGCCGCGCCAACGCGCTGTCGCGGTCGTTGATCCCGAGCATGGGCGCGACAAGGCGCATCAGGGCGTCTTCCTCATGATCGCGTTCACCGTCGGCCAGGACAATTTCCCAAAGGTCTTCAACCACGTGGCTGCGTTCCTCGTAAGGCACCGCGTCCTTTATGGCGCGGGTGAAACGCACAGTGTCGGGGGCTTCTTCTTCCAGCGTCTCTGCGTCACGGCGCAGGCTGGCCACTTCGAAAGGGCCTAGCCCGAAGCGCTTGCTCAGCAAGGCATCGATGCGCTTGATCTCATCGGCATCATAGTCGCCGTCCGAGCGCGCGATGCGCACCAGCAGGGCGGCGAGGGCCAGACGGGCATCGCCATCGTCCAACGGGTCGGGGTCGGGGGCCGACATACGGCGCAGGAGGTCTCCAAACATGTTCTCCATATAAGCCGGGATGTCGGGGTGGAAAAGGCACGTCAGCATCGCGTCGATGCTTGCGCGCTCAGGGCAACAGTCGCGTCGTCCCGGTCAGCCAGACGGTGAGCGGGACCGGCAGCACCGCGAGCGCCAGGGTCAGCACCGTCCAGCCAGGATGAAAGAGGCGGCTGAAACCGGCCGTAAAAGCGATCCCGCCCCCACCGCCGATCACGGCCGTTCCTGGCAGGTTGATAAGAAGGGCGAGCACGGGATAGCGCCAAGCGCCGATCAGTGGCGCCAGCCAGCGCGGCGCACGTTCGGCCAGATGCGCCAGCCGTTCCTCGCCGCTCATGGGCGCCAGTCGGTCAATCAGCAGGCAGGCGCGTTTCAGGCGCAGGTCCGCAAGGACCCCGTGCAACCAGCGATGCGGCAGCATACGCCCCGCAGCGAAAGCCAGGATCAGCCCGATCAGCGTTGCGAGATAGACGAAGGGGGCAATCGCCGCACCTTTGAGAAGCAGCAGGCTGATCCCGATCTCGATCCCCGGCACGAAGGGGACCGCGATCAAAAGTGCATAGGCGACAAGCAGCGCCGTCAGCACCCCGATCATCATCAGTCCGCTGCGGTCGGCCGCCTGCGCCGTCGCCCAGTCCATCACAAGATGGATGCCATAGACGGCAGCGGCGATCAGGGCCAGCTTTGCCGCCAGCCTGAGCGCGCCGAGCCAGACCGGCGGCAGAGTGATGTCTTCGGCTCCCATCCGGCGGACGCTAGCAGGGCCGAGGAGGCGGGGGTAGCGCGATATGGAAACGTGAACGCCGCGTGACATGGGGATTGGGCTCCTTCTCTGGGTCCGAGCCTTCTGTCGCGCCGGGCGCAGTTGGGAAATGAAGAAATATGCATGGCTGGGATGCGTCAATGCCGGCCCGGGTGGCGGCGGTGGCCGTTACTTTACGGTTTCACGCACAAAATCCATCAGAATCAGGGGGTTGGTGTCGCGGGGCTGCAAAGAGCGAAACACGAGGAAACCACCATATGCAAGCGCAAGAAAAAGTGGCAAACAGTTGATTTGGCTCAAGTAAATTTTTCACTATTTGCAACCAGTTCGTTTAACATAAAACCCGGACGGGCTGAATCGGGTAATGAGTGGGCCCTCTGTGAGTGTGCAAGTGTTGTGAGAGGGATGATGACTTTACGACAAAAACTAATGGCTTCTGCATGTGCAGTCGTCGCAGCCTTCGGTGCGGGTTCCGCATCGGCAGCGGTGATCGACTTCACCGGCGGTGGCACCGGGGCCGGATCAGGCGTGAGCCTGTCGTGCCAGGCCCTCGGTATTTTCAACAACGGATGTTCGGTGACCTATAACGCCGGGGGTCTCGGGGTGAACGGGAACCCCGACTATCAGCCGGGCCGGATCGACGGATCACCGATCTTCAGTTCGGAGCGTCTGACGCTGTCCTTCGCACAGGACATGGTCTGGAACAACGTGACCTTCGGTCATTGGGGTGCCCATGACGACGCGCGGATCCGCGCGGATGGCGGGCTGTCGTTCCAATATGACGGCGGCAGCGTGCTGGACCTCGGCGGCTATGTGTCGAGCCAGCTGACGATCTCGGCCTATGGCAACCCGTTCGACGGTGATTGCGCCGGGTTCTGGTGCACCCGCGGCAACGACTCGTTCACAGTCGCATCGATCGACGTCGCAGCAGTGCCGCTGCCCGCGTCGGCCCTGATGCTGCTCGCCGGTCTCGGCGGCATCGCGGCGTTTCGGCGGAAGCAGAAAGCGGCCTGACCGCCGGTTTCATGCGAAGAGAGAGGCGGCCCGGTTGCCGCCTTTTTCGTATGGGCGATGAGCCTGAGGCGCGGAACAAGGCCAAAGGCCGCTGCGCCACCGCATGGCCGTGTTTCGCCGGAGGCGAACCCTCGGTTCGACGGACAGGCGGTTTGGTGACATTAGCTGCGACCACAGGCAAGCAATGTGGGTGGCGCCATTAAGCGCTTGCGCTCAGGTGGT
>JBCCWG010000071.1:0-16701 GCA_039193985.1 Pseudomonadota bacterium | reverse complement strand
TGATCTCTACGAACAGCACGGGACGCTCCGCACGGTGAAGGAAGAGGCCAATCGACTTGGGCTGCGCAGTCGTCGTCGCATGGTAGAGAGCGGCCGGGTTACCGGCGGCGGTCCATTCGACCGTGGTCACATCCACCACATTCTGACCAACCCGCTTTACGCCGGACGCATCCGGCATCGCGACAGGGTTTTCGACGGGCAGCATCCGGCCATCATCGATCCGGAACGATGGGAAGAGATTCAGCAGAGGCTGCAGGACGGGGCATCAACACGACGGCAAAAGAAGCGCGATGGAACGACTTCTCCTCTCTGCGGCAAGCTTTTCGACGAAACTGGGGACCGGCTGACGCCAACGCATTCGAAAACTAGGCACGGCACAAGATTGCGGTACTACATCTCGCGGAGGCTTGTCGCAGAGGCTGGCAGAGCGCACCCCGATGCCTGGCGGCTGCCAGCTGCTGGTCTGGAACAACGCGTCGCCGAGATCGTACGCGTTCGGCTGAAAGAGCCAGGGTTTGCTGCAACGGCCTTCAATGATAGTGCGGCAGACACCATCAGCCGCCGCGGTTTGGCACTGGGAGACCATGTTACAAGAGGAGACTGCGCGACGCTTCTTGGCATAGTCGAACGCGTCATTCTCGCTCCTGGTGAAATGACAGTGTGCCTCAGCTCGAACGCTTTGGCGAATGCGGCCAAGTGCGAACCAGGCAACATCAACGAAGGCAGCCTTGCGCGGACCTATCCCTTCCAACTGCGAAAGCGTGGCGTTGAGACCAGGATCATCCTCGCAGAAGCGCCCGCCGAGATCGACGAAACGCTGATCCGCAACATCGCCAGGGCCCATCACTGGTTCGAAGCAATAAAGAGCGGCAAGACGTTCTCCGAGATCGCTGCCGCCGATGGCACGCACAAGAGCCGCATACAACAGATGATTGGCCTCGCGTTCCTTGCGCCCGACATCATCCGGGACGTTCTGGAAGGCAAACAGCCCGTAGGCTTCACTTCCGAATGGTGCGTACGGCACAACCTACCAGTGGACTGGACACAGCAGCGACTGTTACTCGCGACTCTCTGATCTTTGATCACTCAACCTCGTATGGTGGAAATGGCGAAGGCAGACTTTGCCCGATCTTCGACTGGATTGCCCGGCGTTTCGTGATCTGGTCGGGATCAGCCCGTGCGCAAACCTTTGAAAGGTCGGCGATAGCCGGGACATACCAAGGATAGTCTCAGTTATACTGACTGCGTGGCTGGGGAGGCAGGACTCGAACCTGCAACCTGCAGTACCAAAAACTGTTGCGCTACCATTGCGCCACTCCCCAACAGGCTGCCGCTATTTACGCAAGGCAGCGGGGCCACGCAAGCCCCGCCACCCAAAAAGTATCAGCTTGAGACCTGCTCGCGCAGGATGGCGACGGTGATAGAAACCAAAAGGTATATGGCGCCGAAAATGAAGAAGGCGATCAGCGTGTTTTCGAACACTTTCGGATAGGTCGGCTCATCGGGCGGCACCGGGCTGACCCCCACCGACAGGAACCTGACCTGGCGGTTCGCCTCGACCCGCGCGGCCTCCAGTTGTTGCAGCGATTCCTGCATCATCATGGTGCGCGTTTCCAGATCGACTTCGGCCATACGAAGCCGCGCCGTGACCGACGCCAGCGACTGGTCGCTTTGTCCCTCATTGGTCATCTGCGACCGCAGATCGGCGATCAGATCGGTCAACCGGTCGATATCGCCTTCGACACCGGCCACGCGCGCCGCGTTGGGGCGTTCATTGTCGAGAAGCTGGCTGAGCTGCAAGCGCTTCTCGGTCAGTTGGACCTCAAGCTGGTTGATCTGCGTCATCAGACCCGTCGTTTCAGAGGCCGGGTCGAGAACGCCAAGCTGTTCCTGCAGACCCAGCACTGTGTTCTGCGCCTCGACCATCTTGGCTTCGGCGTCCTGAAACGACTCGTTAGCACCCCGCATCTGGTCCGTGCGCTTGCGCTCGGTAATCTGGTCGACACGCTCCTCGGCATAGGCGATCAGCGCTTCGGAAAAAACCCGGCTCATCTCGGGGGTCAGGGCCGAAACCTCCATCCGCAGAACACCTTCGGACGGGTCGTAGCCGACCGTTACGTGGTCGTTGTAATGCTTGTAGAGGTCTTCGTTGGAAGCATCGGGCGGAATGCGTTGCAGGGCATCGATGCCGGCGTCGCTAAAGTGCTCGCGATAGCCGTGCTCTTCGTCCAGCCGCTGCAGAGCGCCGCGCGAAGTCAGGTAGTCCTGGACCAAAATGGAATCCTGGCTGGTGGCCATAGCCGTGCCGCCCAGCAATCCACCTGTTCCAGCCGATACTTCGGCCTGCTGAACGATGAACTCCGATTCCGTTGCATAGACATCCGTTGCGAAAAACGCGAAATAGACCATGCAGATCAGCGTCGGCAGAAGCACGAACGCCCCAAGTCGCGCGGCCAGAAACATCAGGTTCCGACGACGCCGGCGCGCAATGTCGCGCTGGATGCGTTCCACTTCGTGAAGACCCAATGGACTCGATTGCGGAATGTGCTCGCCCGGCAGGTTCCTGTTGGACGTATCGATTTTTTGCGGCAGGTTCGCGGTCGGCTTTTTTGCCTGCTGCGATTGGGCTGCCGTGGCCGCAGCGGCAGCAGTGGGGGCCTTACCAGCCTCGACGCCCCGGTCAGGCGTTGCCTCGGCCCCCTCGCCTTCCTTGTTATGGACAAGCTCGATCATGTTGGCGCGGTCGAACGGGTCGATCCCCTGCTCGCGCAGGAGCCTCACCGCATCGAAATCGGACCGCGGGCTCAGCCCCTGTTTTTGCGCCAGACGCCGCGCCATCCGAAGTTGACGCCCTGTCAGACCCTCGCGCCGGATTTCGGCAATCGCGGTCGACGCTTCGGCATCGGTATCGGCCTTGGACGATCCGGGGAACGCGCGATCACCGAACCCATCCTCGGCAGACTGGTCCAGCGAAAACGATGCATCCTGTGCGGTCGTGCCATCGGCACTCACACCGGTCGTAGACGGCGATATGCCGTCAGACGACGGTCGCGTCGGCGAACGGCGGATGCGAAATTTAGGCGCTTTGGGCTTCATAGTCATAGAGTGCTTTCGCCTCTTCCAACGAATCGAACATATGCAGACGCCCATTCCTGAGCACGGCTGCAGATTTGCAAAACTTTTCCAGCGTCGACGCTTGGTGCGACACGATCACGACAGTTGCGGTCTTTAGACGCTCAAACAGGATATGTCCCGCCTTACGATTGAACTCTACGTCCGTCGTTGTGGGCATGCCTTCGTCGATCAGATAAAAATCAAAGTCGAGCGCCAGCAGCAGCGCGAAGGAAAAGCGTGACTGCATGCCCGCACTGTAGGTGCCGACGGGCATGTCAAAGTATTCCTCCAGATTGCAGACCCAGCGGCAGAACGCTTCCAGATAGTCCGGATCCTTATCGTAAATCCGCGCGATGAACCGGCAATTCTCGACCGCGGTCAACCGCCCGACCATGCCGCCCATATATCCCAGCGGGAACGAGACACGCGAGGACCTGAAAATGTTGCCTTCATCGGGTTTTTCGAGCCCAGACATCATGTTGACCAGCGTGGTCTTACCGGCCCCATTCGGCGCAAGGATGCCAAGCGACCGTCCCGGTTCCACGCGAAACGAGGCGCGGTCCAGGATCACCTTGCGCCTTTCCCCCGTCCAGAACGATTTACTTACGTCGCGAAATTCGATCATGCGCGACTTCTTCTGCTCAGCCGTGTCACCGTATTCCCCGAATATGACCGGATTGTCGGATCGTTGCACCACCTTAAAGACACAAACCAGTACGATTTTGTGGCAAGTCCTTTAAAAAACGGCGAATTGGCGGCGGCAAGCGCGTCAATCAGCATGAAACCGGCAAAGCTCTGCCGGTTTAGCGGATCACGCGGGTCGGGATCAGGCGATGGCGCTCCAGCCGAGGCCAGCCAGTAGCGCACCGATCATGGCGATGCCGATATAGGCCAAGAACACCCGCGGCTTGACCAGCGCCCAAACCGCGATGGCTGCTGGAATGGAACTGACCCCGCCTGCAATCACGAACGACATTGCAGCACCCGGCGCCATGCCTTGCGACAAAAGCGCATCGATCATGGGCACAGCGGCATAGCCGTTCAGATAGGCGGGAGCACCAACCAAAGCGCCCAGCAGGATCGGTTGGAACCCTTGTCCACCAAGGACCGAGGCGATCATCTCCGCCGGGACATAAGCCAGCATAAGCGCCTCGAACATATACGCGATCCAGAGCCACTTGCCGAGGAACAGCGCGTTCTCAAGCACGGTCTTGCCGAACACCGTGCGCCGTTCAGCCTCGCCCCAGAACCGCCAGACCGGCTTGTCTTTGAATGGCGCGCCGCCGCTGCCACAGCAGCTTTTCACAGGGGCCACCTTGAGCGGATCGGAAAACACGGGCGAGGCTTTGAGGAAATAGACAATCGTCCCGCCAAGCACGCCAACGCAAACGGCAGCTACCGTCTTCGCGACAGCGAAATCCATGCCAAGCGTCCCGGCCGTGATGAGGAACATCGCCGGGTCCATCAGGGGTGACGCCAGCCAGAACGCCATCACCGCCGACAAAGGCGCGCCCACGGCCAGCAGGGCCGCGATAAAAGGAATGACCTCGCAAGAACAGAACGGGGACAACCCGCCCAAAAGCGCCGCCATCGCAATCATCCGCACCTCGCGGCCCTCAAACGCCTTGGCCAGCAGGGATTCCGCGCCTGTCGCCTTGAGATAGCCCACCGCCAAAACCGCAAAGGTTATGAAAATCGCCGTGTGGCCCAGCGCCCGGATCGCGAACTGAACCGTCTCAACGGCTTGCGCCGGATCGAAAAGCGCAATGACAAAAGGCAAAACGAGGGCAAAGGCCCAGACCCGGTCGATCTTGAACTTCGGCCCGCGAGGGGCTGCACTGACATCAGCCATGATCGTTCTCCTGCCCGCCTGCACTGTCCGCGCAGCATTCCTTCAACAGAAACTCCGACATCACCTGCATACGTTCGAATGCCGCCGCAATACAGATAATCCGCCGTCCATCCTTGACCTGATCAACCAGGCCAGCAGCCGACAAAAGCTTCATATGATGCGTAAGGGTCGAGCCGGTGATCCCCGACCGAGCGCCCAACTCGCCGATAGCCAGGCCGTCGGGGCCGGCCCGCACCAGCGTGCGCAAGACGTGCAGACGTTGCTCCGATCCAAGTGCCGCAAAGGTTGTTGCGGCTTCGGAGAGATCGATTTCGGTATCGCGATACATTTCCATATTTCTAATATTCTAGAAATGTCGAAGCATGTCAACCACGAAAGCCGCCTTGCCGCACTGGTCACCGCCTCTCGGCGCCCCATCTCTGGCCCATGGAACACAAGACCTGCACCGAAGAATTGACTGTCTATTACGACGGCGCCTGTCCGCTTTGTACCGCCGAGATCGGGCATTACGAGACGCGCGATGGTGCTGAACGACTGTGCTTCGTCAACATCGCCGAACCGGACGCCAAGGCAGGGCCGGACCTCGACCGCGAAGCAGCGCTCAAGCGTTTTCATGTGCGCAAATCGGACGGCACCGTCCTGTCGGGCGCGGCCGCCTTCATCGAGATCTGGGCAACCCTGCCCGGCTGGCGCTGGCTGGCCCGCATCGCGCGCCTGCCCGGCATGCCTCTACTCCTAGAAGGGGCCTATCGTCTTTTCCTCCCAATCCGCCCGGCCCTGTCCCGGATCGCCAGCCACTTTGGCGCGAAACCCCGCACACTGGACAAGGCGCGCGATCCGTCCTAGCCCGAGCGCATGACCAGTAACGCCGTTTCCCTGGCCTCGGAGATCAAGGCCTGCGCCCTCTGCGCCGAGCGTTTTGCAGCGACCGCGACACGGCACGCCCCAAGACCGGTCGCGTGGTTCGGCACCAAGGCTCGCATCCTGATCGCCGGTCAGGCACCGGGACTACGCGTGTACGAAAGCGGCAAGCCCTTCACCGACCCATCCGGCGACCGCCTGCGCGACTGGATGGGCGTCGACGACGCGACCTTTTACGATCGCGCGCGCATCGCCATCGTGCCGATGGCCTTCTGTTTCCCCGGTTACAACGCCAAGGGCAGCGACCTGCCACCGCCAAAGATTTGTGCGACCACATGGCGGCAGCGCATCCTTGACCAGTTGGGCGATATCAGCCTGACCCTGCTCATCGGCGGCTATGCCCAAAGCTGGCACTTAGAGAACGCGCCAAAGGGCGTGACGGAGACCGTTGCCGCCTGGCGCGATTTCCTTCCCGATGCCTTGCCCCTACCTCATCCATCCTGGCGCAACACAGGCTGGCTGAAGAAGAACCCTTGGTTCGAGACCGAACTGCTGCCCGTTCTGCGCGGTCGGGTGGCCGAGGCGCTGGCATGACGCCTCTCGACACGGCCCACGCCGCCATGACCGCGGCCCCCGAGGACGATGCCGAACGTCTCAGGTTCTACGAACGCCTGGCCGATTCCGAACTGTTCCTGTTGCTGACCGAGGAGGTTGCGGGCAACCACCTGTCGCCATCGATCTTCGACACCAGCGATGGCCGCTTCGCGCTGGCCTTCGACCGCGAGGAACGGCTGACGGCGTTCACCGAAGGCCCCGCCCCTTATGCTGCTCTGTCGGGACGCGTGATTGCAGGCATGCTGAGCGGGCAGGACATCGGGTTGGGCCTGAACCTTGGCGTGGCACCTTCGGCTTTCCTCGTGCCCGCAGGCGCGCTCGCCTGGCTCAGCGATACGCTCGAGGCGCGACCGGAGGAGTTCGTCGAACGACCTGAGGAGATGGCACCCCCCACGGGTCTGCCCGAACGGCTGGTGACGGGCATCGACACCAAGCTCGCCAGCGCCCGCGGTCTTGCCCGCATGGCATATCTCGTTGCCGTGACTTATCCCGGCGGCCGCCACGGTCATATGCTGGCCTTCATCGCGCCCATGCCCGGGGCGGAAGGGGCGCTGACGAACGCCATCTCCGAGGCACTGGTGTTCTCAGGCGTTGAGGCGGGCTCGCTCGATGTGGCGTTCTTCGCGCCAAGCGATCCAATCGCGGCCAAGCTGGCGCGGCACGGGCTTCGCTTCGACCTGCCGCAGGTCGAGACGATGAAACCACCCGTCAACGACCCGACGAAACCGCCTAAACTGCGCTGAGGCTCAGTACCCGCGAGCGCGGTCCACGAGATGCAGAAAAGGCTCCCCCGCCTCGCCGCGCCGGATGTTCTCCGCCACGACACGAGCTGCGGTCGCGGGCCGCGTGGCCGAAGCGATATGCGGCGTCACCGTCACTTTGGGGTGCGCCCAAAAGGAATGCTCGGGCGGCAAGGGCTCCTCACGAAACACGTCCAGCGTTGCGTGCGCCACGTGCCCGCTGTCCAGCGCAGCCAGCAGGGCATCATCGTCGATCAAAGGCCCACGCCCCGGGTTGATCACAACGGCGCCTTCCGCAAGCAACGCCAACCGGTCCGCGTTCATCACGTTCTCGGTGGCCGCCGTCTGCGGCAAGAGCAGCACCACCATATCGGCCCCGGACAACGCCTCGGCCAGCCCGTCCTCACCCGAGAACGCAGCGACCCCCGGCACATCGCGCGCCGATCGGCTCCAGCCCCGTACATCGAAGCGGAGCGCGGTCAACGCGGCGCAAACCGCACGCCCCAACTCACCCAGACCCAGCACGGTCACCCGGCGGTCGCGCGCCAGCGGCGGCACGACCGGGTTCCAGACCCCATCCTGCCGGGAGAGCTGGGCATCCATGCCCAGATGGTGCCGCAACACATGGCCCACGCACCATTCGATCATGCCTTCGGTCAGCCCGTCATCGACCATGCGTGCCAGCGGCTGCGTCAGCGTAGGGTTACCCACGACCTCCTCAACTCCGGCCCAGAGGTTCTGGACCAGTTTCACACCGACGAACGGCTCAAAGTTCTGTAACCGGCTCGACGGCGCATAGACGATGTAGTCGACGCCCTCGGGCATCTCAGGCATCACCGCGTGTTCCAGTGTTGCGCCCACGCCCGCCGCGTCAAACGCCGCCTCCAGCACCTCGCGATAGTTTTCCCAATCCGCCTTAGGCGCCGAGAAGAGAACCCGCGTCATCGGCTGCGCGCCCGGTGCACATGGGCCGATTGCACCAGGCCAAAGGCCGCCAGCAGCACCAACATCGCCGTCCCGCCAAAGCTGACCAGCGGCAGGGGCACACCCACGACGGGCGCCAGCCCCATGACCATCGACATGTTGACCGCAAAAAACAGAAACAGCGTCGCCGCGATGCCCAGCGTCAAAAGCGAGCCGAACCGATCCTTGTTCTGCGACGCGGAAAGCACGCAGAAGAACACGATCAGCCCGTAGAGCACCAGAAGCGACATGCCCCCGATCAGCCCGAATTCTTCAGCCAGCGTGGTAAAGATGAAATCGGTGTGCTTCTCTGGCAGAAAGTTCAGGCGCGACTGCGTGCCCTGCATGAACCCCTTGCCGGTCCAACCGCCCGAGCCCAGCGCGATCTTCGACTGCGTGATATTGTACCCCGCGCCCAGCGGGTCGCTGGAGGGGTCGAGGAACGTGTCGATCCGCCGGAACTGGTAATCCTGGATCAACTGCCAGTCCTGCCCGCGCGATGCGAAGACCGCAAAGACAAGGCCCACAGCGGCCCCAATCACCGCGATGAAGTACCACCACGAAACACCGGCGCAGAACATCACCAGACCGCCGCCCGCCAGAAGCAGGATCGCGGTGCCAAGATCGGGCTGTTTCAAGACCAATGCGGTCGGTATCAGCGTCAACAGAACCGGCGGGATCACCCACAAAGGGCGCGATGTCCGCTGCAGGGGCAGCCAGTCGTAATAGGCGGCCAGCGCCATCACCAGTGTGATTTTCATCAGCTCCGATGGCTGAAACACGGTTACGCCTAGATCAATCCAGCGCTGCGCCCCCATGCGGACAACACCCGAGGTTTCCACAAGGATCAGCAACCCCAGCGCAAAGAGGTACCCCAGCCCCGAGATCGAGCGCCAGAACCAGATCGGCACCATCGCGATGCCAAGCATAAGTACGGTGCCGACCGCAAAAACCTTCATCTGCCGCTCGGCCCAGCGGTCGATCTCGCCCCCCGCGACCGAGGTGAGCATCAGAAAGCCCACGCAGGCCACCGCCGCCAGCAACAGCACAAGCGGCCAGTTGACATACAGTATCTTGCGGAACCCGGTCGGGACCGTCTGAACTTGATTGACGAGATAAGTCATGCGCGGCTCGGCTTGGTCTCGGGCTTGAGGCGCGGGCGAATGTTCATCTCTTCATGCATCGCCTTGATGCGCTCGCGCTGATCTTCCGGATAGGCTTCGAGCGGGGGCACATCGCCGTAAAGCGCATAGGCCAGAATATCCCGAGACGGCGGTGCTGCCGCCGATGAGCCGCCGCCACCATGCTCGACGATCAGTGCAATTGCATATTTCGGCTTGTCATAGGGTGCATAAGCCACGAACAGCCCGTGATCGCGCCGGTTCCATGGCAACTGGTCGTTGCGGAACACGCCGCGCGCCCGTTCCTCGGCCGTGATGTTACGCACCTGGCTGGTTCCCGTCTTGCCGGCCATCTCCATACCCTCGGCCACGATGCGCGACCGGCGCGCCGTCCCGCGCCGCCCGTTCGAGACATTCCACATCGCCTTGCGGATCGCGTTCATCTGGCTCGAGGGGATGTCCATCACCGGCGCTTCGGCAATCGGCACGTCCACACCGTTAATCGATTTGACAAGACGCGGCATCACCGCGCGACCCGACGCGATCCGCGCTGTCATCACGGCAAGTTGCAAGGGTGACGTCAAGACGAACCCCTGACCGATGGATGAGTTCAACGTGTCGCCCGGCAACCAGCCCTCGTCCCGCATCCGCCGCTTCCACTCGGTGGTCGGGATCAACCCTTCTTCGATGGCCGAGAGCGGCAGATCGAAACGTTCACCCAAACCAAACTCGTGGCAAAGCTCTGACAGCGCCTCGATCCCGAAGCGGTCGGCAAGCCGCTTGGATGCTTCGTAAAAGTACACGTCACAAGACTGGGTGATGGCATCATCGAGATCCATCCAACCGTGCCCGCCCCGTTTCCAGCAGTGAAAACGCCGCCGCCCGACGGTCATGTGCCCCGGGCACCAGACCCGCTCACCCGGCCCGATGACGCCTTTGCGCAACGCGGCCAGCGCCGTCATCATCTTGAAAGTCGACCCTGGCGGATAGACGCCCTGCACTGTCTTGTTGAAGAGCGGCTTGTATTCGTTATCGCGCAGCGCGTTGTAATCTTTCGAAGAAATCCCGCGCACGAAGAGATTGGGGTCAAACGACGGGGCCGAGGCCATGGCCAGCAAATCGCCGGTCTCGACATCCATGACCACGCAGCCAGCACTTTCCTTGGCGAGCCTCTCCTGCGCGTAGTTCTGCAACCCATGATCGATGGTCAGTTGCAGGTTCTCGCCCGCCGTATAGTCGTCGCGGCTAAGCTCGCGCATGACCCGCCCACCGGCATTGACCTCGATCCGCTTGGTGCCCGCTGCGCCGCGCAACTGGCTTTCCAGCTTGGTTTCCACTCCAATCTTGCCAATCTGGAACTCGGGGATCTGCAACAGCGGATTGGGGTTTTGCAGGCGCTCGAGGTCGCGTTCCGACACCGGGCCCACATAACCCACGATATGCGCGAAATCGGGGCCCAACGGATAGATCCGGCTGAGACCCACATTTGGCGTGATCCCCGGCAGAGCAGGCGCGTTGATCGCCAGTTCCGCCACATCCTCCCACGCCAGTTGGTCGGCAAGTGTGATCGGCACAAACGGGCTGCGCCGGCGCATCTCGCGCAGGGCGCGCTCGACATCGCGGTCTTCGATCTCGACCAGTTGCCTGACACGGGCGATGGTTGCATCGACGTCATCGACATCCTCGCGCACGATCACCACCCGATAGTTCTGGGCATTCTCGGCAATCGCGATCCCGTGCCGGTCGAAGATGATGCCGCGCGACGGCGGGATCAGCCGGACGTTGATCCGGTTTTCTTCCGCCAGCAGCCGGTAATTCTCGGCCTCGGTCACCTGCATGTGCCGCATGCGCAGACCGAGAACACCCATAAACCCAAGCTGTAGCCCGCCAAGGATCACGCCCCGGCGCGTGACCAGGGCGGCGGCCTGTTCGGTTTCCTTGGGTGACCGTCTCATCGCCGTACTCCCAATGCTTCGCGCTCCCCCCTGGGCTTTGACAAGCCAATGGCGCGGCCGGCCAGGATTACCACCAGAGGATAGACAGCAATGGTGAAGACCATGCGGATCACAGTCAATCCAAACGACGGCTGCGGCACGGCAAAAATGCTGAGAATAAGGGCATTTGCCACAGTCATCGCCGTGATCACAACAGCCAGCAAGGCCCATTCGACCGGGAAAGGCGCATTGCGCAACACAGCCCGGCGCGACCGCAGGAACTCGCATCCCAGGATCGCCAGAGCAGTCCAAAGCCCCGGTGGACGCATCAGCAAAAGGTCCGAGGCCAGGAAAACCACGGCCAGAAGCCAGACCGGCAACAACGCGGGCCGCACGACCGTCCAGAAAAGGGCCAGGAGCAGCAGGATATCGGGCCCAGGAAACTGACCCGGCCCCGGGTCGAGCGGAAGAAGCTGGATGAACACCAACAGGGACGCCAACAAGACGAAAAGAACCCGGTAGCCCCAGAAACCGGAGGGCGCATCAGCCATCTGTCGCCTCCTCCACCTCGGCTGTCGTCGCGGGCAGGGGCATGACGGGGCCGATCAGTTCAAGCGGCGCATCGATCGCGTCGGTTGGTTGCGACCGCAAGACACGAAGAAACTCAAGCCGTTCATAGTCGGCCGCCAACCGCAGCCGTAACCGCCCGTCGCGCGCCAAAACCACGTTGCCGACCAACAGACCGGCGGGAAAAACCCCGCCATCGCCCGAGGACACAACCCGGTCGCCGGGGCGCACTTCATCCACATCTTCGATGAAGTCCAGTGCCGGCAGGATCGAGTTGTCGCCCGACAGCATCGCCCGCTGCCCCGAAGGCTGGATCGTTACCGGCACCCGGCTGGTATTGTCGGTCAGCAAAAGCACCCGGCTTGATTTCTCGCCCACGCCCGAGATGCGCCCGACGAGGCCCAAACCGTCGGTTACCGCCCAGCCGTCCTTGATCCCGTCGCGCTCCCCGCCGACGTTCAGCAAGACCGACTGCCGAAAAGGCGACCCGCTGTCGGCCAGCACCTGACCCGTGATCACGGTCAAGGCGGGATCCAGTCGGACCCGGTTCAGGTCGAGAAGCTTTGCGTTTTCCTGTTCCAGTTGCAGCGCGGCCTCTTTCCAGGCCTTCATTTGCTGCAATTCATTGCGCAAGTCGCGGTTTTGGCGTTGCAATGCGGCATACGATTGGAAGCCACGCACCAGCTTGACGGTTTCCGTCACCGGCACCATCGCCCATTCCATATTGGGCACGACCCAGTCAACCAACTGCGCCCGGAAACGCTCGGCCCGAGGACTGTCGATCCGCCAGAGCACGAACACGGCGAAGAGGCACAGAATCAGCACCGACACGGCCAGACGCCGGATCGGGCGGACATAGTCTTCGTTTGCGCCGTTCTGACGTGCCAATTCCGCCTCTTTCGTGACCCCCGGGACAGTTTAGCGCAAAACTCTTTGAAGAGTTTTGCAAATTTCTTGTTAGAAATTTGACCCTTTGGCTCAGTTGTCGAATTCGATCACGTGTCGAAGCTGTTTTTCGTATTCCAGCGCCTTGCCGGTGCCTATCGCAACACAGTTCAAGGCCTCGTCCGCGACGCTGATCGCCAGACCGGTCTGTTCGCGCAATGCCAGGTCAAGCTCACCAAGCAGTGCCCCGCCGCCCGTCAGCATGACGCCCCGGTCGACAATGTCAGCCGCCAGATCCGGCGGCGTCGCCTCAAGCGCCGTCATCACTGCCTCGCAAATCTGCTGCACGGGTTCCGCCAAAGCCTCGGCCACCTGTGCCTGGTTGATCTCGGTTTCCTTTGGCACGCCATTGAGCAGATCGCGTCCCCGAATCTGCATCGACTGACCGCGTCCATCATCGGGCATGCGCGCCGTGCCGATGGTCATCTTGATACGTTCCGCCGTACTTTCGCCGATCAGCAGGTTATGCTGACGCCTGAGATAGCTGACGATAGCGTCATCCATCCGGTCACCGCCGACACGGACCGAACGGGCATAGACGATATCGCCCAGCGACAGCACGGCCACTTCCGTGGTGCCACCCCCGATATCGACCACCATGTTGCCCGTTGGGTCAGTGATCGGCATGCCCGCCCCAATCGCCGCCGCGATCGGCTCGGCAATGAGCCCCGCACGCGATGCACCGGCTTTCAGCACCGAATCGCGGATCGCACGCTTTTCCACTGGGGTCGCGCCATGTGGCACGCAGACGATGATCCGGGGCTTTGAGAGGAAACCGCGCCGGTGCACCTTGTTGATGAACTCCTTTATCATCGCCTCGGCGACGTCGAAGTCGGCAATCACGCCTTCGCGCATGGGCCGGATGGCCTGAATACTTCCCGGCGTACGCCCCAGCATCAGCTTGGCATCCTCGCCTACGGCCAGAACCCGCTTCTGACCATCCTTGACATGATAGGCCACGACCGACGGCTCGTTCAGGATCACACCCTTGCCTTTCACATAGACAAGCGTGTTCGCCGTGCCGAGATCGATTGCCATATCTGTCGAAAACAAACCGCCGATGGCCATGTTCCGCTGCCTCAATATCCTTGGCCTGCTCTGCCCGGCAGGCTCTTAGTCATATACGCACGCTTGCCGTGCACTGAAAGCAGTTACAGGCAGAAATGAAGCGGGAACCCGCCTTTTGCCCGCGACCGCATTAGCTCCGCAACACTATCAAAACGCTAATGCTGTCACGATTGTGGCGTATTCGCGCACAATCGGCGAATTATTCCGCAACCATTCTCTGCCAGGTTGTGGCAATACTCAAAATGCTCGCTGAAGGTGCCGAGATAATCGCTGACAGCGCGGCGATCTCGACGAACAATAGTGCCGTTGCGCCGCCGTCTCCGGGGGAGATCAGCGTCCCGCAGCTATAGGACGGTTGGCGAAATGCCACATCGAACTTGCTGAAGTACCCATCGAGGAACACAGCAGCCTGAGCTGTCAGTGCTTCGACCGCGGCCTCGGGCCCACCATGCGCGGCGATCTCTTCCCCGTCGATCCGCAACCACGCAACCGCGTCGTCCAGCCCGCTCAGGAACTGGGTCAACGTCTCATCCGGCCTCAGCGCCATGCTTTCGGCAACCGTCCAGACCCGGGGCAACTGTTCGGCCGGTACTCCGATGTCAGACCCGAACGCCTCAGTCAGCCGCGTTGCGGAAACCGGCAAGCCCTCCACCTGCTCCAGAACTGACTTCAACGCGTCGCCAAGCGCAGCAACCGCCGGGTCTTCCACATCCGGCAAGGCGTGCCCGGCAAGCGCCGCCGGAAAGGCCTCGGGTGCGGGCGGCAACAGCGCCTGCAACCTGCGATTGGCAACGGCGAGGTGAACTGCACCTGCGGGCGTCTCGAACACAAGCCGGCGCGGCAAGATCGTTTCGTCGATCTCGGTCACAATGGCCGCCAGCAACGCGTCGGCACCGATCCCGCGAAGCTTGCGCCCCTCACCCGCGGCACGTTCGCGCTGGCGCAGCTTGGCAAGCTTTTCCTCGAGACGGGCGAACTCACTCATTTGCGCCTCAGCCCTGCGACGCGATCCGCTGAAGCGTCGCCTGCGCTTGGCGCACGGCCGCATCCAGATCGGTATCTGCAGCACAGACGCAGACAAGCGCCTCGGCCGGATTGCCAGGAGAGCGCAGGAAAAGCCGCGCTTCGGCGCCGGTCATCAGAACCGAGATCTCGGCGGGCGACGTGCCCCCCCATGTGGGCTCTGCCCCTTCGGCATAGGCCCCGTCCAACGCAAGTTGCGCCGCCTGCGACAGAGCGTTCATCTCTTCCTGAACCGGTTTCGATGCGGCACTGGTGCACAGCACCAACGACGACGACAGGTCGGTATACGCGACAAGGGCGCATCCCTGCACGTCCGCACGCATCGCATCCAGTTCCGCGGTGATATCCATTTACCCACGCCTTTTCATCGACGACCTTAATGATCGCGACGCCGCCCGGGTGCAAGCCCCGGCGGTGTTTCGTGGGGTCCTACGTGCCGAATTTGCGCTTAGTGGCGATTGGGCGGGCGGCTGATCAGCGGGCGCGGGCGCACGCGGGTCGGCATGACGACCTTTGCGGGCCGTTCCACAATACGTTCGCCAATCGCATCGTCGAGCGAGCGTGACGGCTGGCGCGCCGTTTCGGGTGTGATCTTGCGCGACACGCGGCGCCCGATGGTGCCCGTTGCCACTTCGTCGGTCAGTTCCATCAGCGACTTGACCAGATGATCCGCACCGCTGGTCGCCCAGGCATCCGCATCACCCTTTGCCTCAATCGCCTGGATCAGCGACACCGGCAGCACCTCGCGGAAGAGACCTTTGGTTTCGCTTTGCACCCGCTTGACCACGCGCGCACGGTCGCGGTCCGACAGGATCCGGTCCATCCGGGTCAGCAAAAGCAGGCTTTTGTCATAAAGCCCCTCGGGCATCGTGCCCCAGACCGCGGCTTCCGACTGGCGCCAGGCCTGGGTCGCATGGCTGCACCAGATCACGATGTCGGCTTCCCCGATGACCCGTTGCCAGACTGCAGCGTCCATGTTGGGGTCCGAGATGCCCGGCATGTCGATCAGGTCGCAATTCTTGAGGAAGGTCGATTCCATGAACACCCGCACACAGCGGGTGTCGTTCACCGAAACGCCCGAGAAATCTGAAGGAACCTCTTCCTCCTCGCCTCCCAGGCCAACGCGATAGGCAGGTGCCTGTCCGTACGACATCCAGACCGGTGGCAATTGTGTCGCCGTCACGTTCACCGGCAAAGCGGATTGACCAACCAGCAGGTTCGAGAGCGTGCTCTTGCCCGCACTGAACTCACCCATAAGAGCGACACGGGGCCGCTTTTCGGCGGCATCCGGTTCTAAGACCTGGGGTTTGGCATATATCGGTTCGTCCATGTTCATGCCCTGCTCACTCATATCACGCGTCTCTTTCGTTTAGGCCGCAAATCCCGTCAGGGTCTGCATCGTTGCCCGCAATTCGGCCCGCTTGTTGGCGGCACTGCTGGCATCCAGCAGCGATCCAACACCATCGGGTGCCTCGCGCGCCTCATCCGCGATACGATGCAGGATCGAACGCTGCTCGGCCATGAAATCATCCAGTACCGCCAGCGCGGCCTCGCGCACGGCTTCGGAATGCGCACCGCGCAAGGCTTCAACGATCGGGTCGGTTTCGGCCTGGATCATGTCGGCGAACTCGGTCGCAAAGTTGCGATAGCCGCGGCGCTTGTGCCACCACTTGGTCCACCAGGTGCCTTTCAGGTCCAGCGCAATGGTCTGACCCAATAGCACGGGCGAGGGGATGCGCGGCGCCGTCGGCGCTTCAATCCCGAAATCGTCGTCTGACACTTCGAAAAGACGGTGATAGATGGCGGCATAATCCTCGGCCACGCGGGTCAGCACCTTCTTGGTGCCACCCTGGGCGTTCCGGCCGAACACCTGATAGGCCGTGCGCATCAGAATACGC
>JBCCWG010000070.1:0-16919 GCA_039193985.1 Pseudomonadota bacterium | reverse complement strand
GTCGGGTGCCACAATCGGGCCCGTCACCTTAAAGCCGCCTTGCCCGCATGGGACGGCTACTTGGTATCGCTCAATGGAGGATGACCTTATGCGAAGGTTTGATCTTGCACCCTTGCATCGTGCAACCGTCGGTTTCGACCAAATCGCCGACATGATGGACCGCATTCTGGCTGATACGGCTCAGAGCCCGTCCTACCCGCCCTACAATATTGAGAAAACAGCAGATGACGCTTGGCGCATCTCAATCGCTGTAGCGGGCTTTTCCGAAGAAGACCTTTCGGTTGAGCTACGCGAAAACGCCCTGATCGTCGCCGCTCGCAAGTCGGAAGACAATGACCAGCGCACATACCTGCACCGCGGCATTGCCAACCGTGCGTTCGAGCGCCGTTTCACCCTTGCGGACCACGTGAGTGTCACGGGCGCAAGCCATGTGAATGGCATGCTGAACATCGACCTGCTGCGCGAAGTGCCCGAAGCACTCAAACCGCGCCAGATCGAAATCATGAAAGGCGATACGGTCGAAGCGAAGGCTGTTGAAGCCTCGTAAGTCCGAACTGATGGCGTTTCGGCCCGTCACATGATGACGGGCCGTTTTTCCCCACTGCCCGGCAGCACACTTAAGCTGCCTTGAAAACGGCTGATTTTGCAGCGACCATTTTAGTGTGAGTGAAAACACGAACCATACCGGCTTCTGGTCAGGTATGCCGGGCGCCATCAAGATCCGGTTTTGCACCGGATTGGCCTATCTGGCGATCGCATTTGGCGTGATCAGTCAGTCACCAGTTGCGGGGTTCGTCCTGCTCGTGCTTCCAATCCTCTGGACAGTGATCGTTATCTGGATAGGCAGCGAAAGCGGCGTGAACTTCGGACCTTATCGCCAAGCGCGTGAGACCGCGTTTTCTTATACTCTGCGCTTTGTGTGGCAGTCCTCGACGGTGACGCGGTCTCTTCTTGCCATGGTGGGAGCAGGTTTTGTCATAGGTGGGTTGGCATGGATCAGCACAGAAGATCTCCGGGCAGAGGCTTCCAAACCCACGCTGTCCGAGCGCGTCGTGACAGTGACTGAGACCGCCACCGATGCGACTTCGAGCAAGCTCAAAGGTTGGGTTTCGAGGGCGAAGAGCTGGTTTTCGTCGGATGAGTGACATCAGTCACTCGCCGTAGGGAACCCAGATTGTCTTGATTTCCGTTGCAGCGTCGAGGAAAGCGCGCGCACTGGGTGCGTCAAGGGCAGTCCAGGTGCGCTTCAGATTGCTGGCCGCCTCAAGTTCGATCACGCGCGCAAGATTGCGGGATGAAAAGCTCCAAACCGCATCGAGATCTGCATGACCGGCAACATGTGGCGCCAATTCGGCATGAGACCCCGTAAGGATGTTCACAACACCTGCCGGTATGTCCGACGTCTCAAGAACCTGCACAAGATCGGTGGCGATGAGGGGGACGTCTTCCGAGGCAACGACCGTCAGGCGATTTCCCATCGACAGCGCAGCGCCGATAACATGGGCAAGATTGGACAGTGGCGCGTCCGTACTGGCAAAGGCCGCGATCTTGCCCACGGGCTCGTGCATTGCCAATGCTACCCCTCGAAGCGGCACGCCCTTGGCCTGTCCATCATATTTGTCAGCCCATGCGGCCCATGTGAAAAACTCGTCGATGGCCGAATCGGTCTGTGCCGCGCCGTTGCGCTTACCGGTCATTGCGTTGAGGCGGGCGGCAAATTCCTCACGCCGCGCCGAAAGGTTTTCGCCCAGGAAATACAGGATCTGCGCCCGCAGATGCGCCGTTGTCTTCGACCATCCCTCGGCGGCATTCATCGCCTCGACGGCGTTGCGTACATCCTTACGATTGGCCACGGGTGCGTGGCCAAGCACCCGGCCCTTTGCGTCAAGAACAGCATGAGAATACCCGCTGTCGGGCCGCGCCTGTTTGCCGCCGATATAGAGCTTGGCTGTGCGGTCCACGGCATCCGGCGCTGCGATGGTTGCGGCCTTTGCTGCTGCCGCTTTTGGGCGCGGGCCAGCCACCTCACGAGTATAGGCGCGCAACCCTTCCCAGCCACCTTCGCGCCCGAACCCGCTTTCCCGCACACCGCCGAACCCGGCTGCCGCATCAAACAGGTTGGTGGCATTTACCCAAACAACACCAGCCGCCAGCTTCGGTGCGATGTCGAGGGCGAGGTTCACGTTCTCGGTCCAGACCGTTGCGGCCAGCCCGTATCGCGTGTTGTTGGCCAACTCCACCGCCTCCGCTGGGGTGCGGAAGGTGGTTGAGACCAGGACGGGGCCAAAAACCTCTTCTTGCATCAGGGGGTCCGCAACGGACAGTCCCGTGATCAGGGTGGCCGGATAGAAGCAGCCTTTGGACGGCAGATCCGAGGCAGCGTGATAGACTTCACCGCCGGATGCACCAACCAACCCCTTGATGGTCTTCAACTGCACAGGGTCCACCATCGCGCCGACGTCGATGCACTTGTCCAGCGGGTCGCCGATGCGCAGCTTGTCCATGCGCGACTTGAGCCGCGTCAAAAAATCGTCAGCAATCCCTTCTTGGATCAAAAGTCGCGAGCCTGCGCAGCAAACCTGCCCCTGATTGAACCAGATCGCGTCGACCAGCCCTTCGATGGCACTGTCGATATCGGCGTCATCAAAGACGATGTAAGGCGACTTGCCCCCCAATTCCAAAGTCAGCTTTTTGCCGGTGCCAGCGGTCGCGCGCCGGATACTGCGACCGACTTCGGTCGAGCCGGTGAAGGCTATCTTGTCGATATCGTCATGCCCAACGATCATCTCTCCCACCTTGCCATCGCCCGTGACGATGTTCAGCACACCGGGCGGCAGGCCCGCTTCGCGCGAGAGATCGGCGAAGAGCAGCGCGGTAAGCGATGTGTACTCGGCCGGTTTCAGGACCACCGTGTTCCCCATCGCCAAAGCGGGCGCCACCTTCCATGCCAGCATCAGCAGGGGGAAGTTCCACGGGATGATCTGACCGCAAACGCCGAGTGGTTCGCGGCCCGGAAGTTCGTGGTCCATCAACTGCGCCATGCCAGCGTGATAATAGAAGTGCCGAGCAACAAGGGGCACGTCGATGTCGCGGCTTTCGCGGATCGGTTTTCCGTTGTCGAGTGTCTCCAGCACCGCAAACAAGCGTGCGTGCTTTTGCACCAGTCGCGCTAATGCATAGAGGACGCGCGCCCTCGCCTTGGCATTCTTGCTCCATGCCTTTTGTGCGCCGCGCGCAGCCTTCACCGCAGCGTTGATGTCGCGTTGCGTTGCCTGACTGACTCTGGCCAGCAGCTTGCTGGTCGCAGGGTTCTTTGACGCAAAAAGCTTGTTGGGCTTGGTGAAAGTACCGTCAATGAATTTCCCGAACTTGGCGTTGTGGCTCTTGATCCAAGCCTTCGCTTCGGCCGCATCTTCGGGCGCGAGCCCGTACTCCATCGTCTCGAAAATCTCGCGGACGTTCATGGCACCCTCAGGGATAGGGGAACAGGCCGAGGCCCGGTCCCAAGAAAACAATTGCAATCAGTGTCGCAATGATTGCCAGGCATGAGCCAATCCAGATACGGCCTGCCTTACGTTGCGCGGTGGCAAGTTCGGTGAACTTTGTTGGCATTTGCGAGATGGGAACCTTGCGAGCGTATTGCTCGATATAGGTTTTCACTTCATCCGCCGTCAGAGGGATCTTCGCTTGCTCAACGGCTTTGGTCACGGGCCGCGACAGGAACCACGTAACACCCGCGATGATGAAAAGGAGTATAAAGCCGGGACTGGTCAACATGGGGCTCATCCAATCGGGTGTCGATATCCAACCGAATATCGACCAGTCAAAAAATGTTCCAGCTGCCGCTCAATGTCACCCAAGAGAGATGAAGCCCCGAAACGGAAAAGGTCGTTCTGCAGCCAGCGGTCGCCCAACTCATCTTTCACAAGCGTCAGATAGGTTACCGCATCTTTCGCCTTCGAAATACCGCCTGCCGGTTTGTAACCGACGCGATACCCGGTCAGATCGTGATAGCCCCGGCTCGCGCGCATCATCACAAGGCTGACGGGCAGCGTTGCGTTGACACTTTCCTTGCCGGTCGAGGTCTTGATGAAGTCGGCGCCAGCCATCATGCAAACCCAGCTTGCCCGGGCGACGTTCCTGAGTGATCCAAGCTCGCCCGTGGCGAGGATGGCCTTCACATGGGCGTCACCACAGGCCTGGCGAAAGGTGCGCATCTCGTCATAGAGCGCCTGCCAGTTCCCGGTCAGAACGTGGCGGCGGGAGATGACGATGTCGATCTCTTGCGCGCCCGCCGCGACGCTCTCGCCAATCTCGGCAACGCGAAGGTGAAAGGGCGACAGGCCTGCTGGAAACCCGGTGGAAACTGCGGCTACCGGTATTCCTGACCCTTCCAGAGCCGAGACGGCCGTTTCGATCATGTCGTGATAGACGCAAACCGCGCCGACAGTCAGATCGGGCAGTCCCAATGCCTCTAACAGATCGGTGCGTACGGGCTGACGCGCCTTGGCACAAAGCCGCTGAACGCGACCGGCGGTATCATCGCCCGAAAGCGTGGTAAGATCGATCATCGTGATTGCGCGGGCCAGCCATGCCGCCTGATGAGCTTTCTTGACCGAACGCCGCCCTGGCAGGGTGGCTGCCCGCCGCTCGATAGCGCTTGTGTTCGCTTGCAGACCTCGGATCAGATCGAGGTCGAGCGGCATTCCCGCGTTTCGCGGCTCCTGAACCTGCGGTAGATGCGCGGTTTCGGCTTTGCTGAGCGTCTTGTCCATCGCCGCAAAGGTCGCACGACCAGCGTGCCACTTCAATCCACGAGGATCGTTTCCACTTTTGCACCGGTCTCCAGCGTTTTGTGAACCGGGCATTTGTCAGCAATTTCGAGCAAGCGCTGGCGTTGTTCGGTATCCAGATCGCCTTCCAGTCTGATTTCGCGGCGAAAACTATCGATCCGCACCGCCTTTGACGTCTCGGCATCTTGAGCATGCACTTTGTCGTGGCTGACATCGACCGACACGTGGGTGAGCGGCCAACCCTTGCGGCGGGCATACATCCGGATGGTCATCGACGTGCAGGCGCCCAGCCCTGCGGACAGAAACCCGTAAGGCGACATGCCCTGGTTGGTCCCGCCATAGGCTAGCGGTTCATCGGCGACCGTATGATGAAACGGGCCCGCGTTCACATCTTGTAGAAAACCGTTCGCGTCGGCCTCGCTCACCCGGACAATCCCCTCGGGTGCGCCGGGCGGCGGGGCCGGTGGGCGCAGGTCGAGGTAACGGCCAGCCCAGGCGGAAATCACTTCGGCCGCATATTCGGCATCCTCGGGGCGCGAGATCAAATGGTCGCCGTCATCCAGTGTGACAAAGCTCTTTGGGTGCTTTGCGGCAAGGAAGATCTGCGTTGCATTCTGTACGCTCACGGTCGCATCGCGGGGGGCGTGCATGACCAGAAGGGCTTTCTTCAATGCTCCGATTGCGGGGGCGAGGGCGGCGGCCGAGACATCTTCGACAAAGCCCTTGCCAATCGTGAAGGGGCGACCGGCCAGGTCGACCTCGGCCTTGCCATCACTTGCGATCCGGTCAAGCGCGTCACCGAAATTGTGCGTGACGTGACCCGGATCGAAAGGCGCTCCTATGGTCACCACAGCCTTGATGCTGTCGATCTCACCTGCTGCTTTCAGGACTGCGGCCCCACCGAGAGAGTGGCCGATCAACAAGCTGGGGGCCATGCCACGCTCGTCAAGATGCTTTGCAGCCTGTACCAGATCGTCGACATTCGAGGTGAAAGTCGTATTAGCGAACTCACCATTGGAATGGCCTAAACCAGTGAAATCAAACCGTAAAACAGCAATTCCCATGGCCGCAAGCCGCGCCGCGATGCGGCGGGCAGCGGTGATGTCCTTGCCGCATGTAAAGCAATGCGCAAAAAGCGCGGTCGCCAGATGCGGACCTTCAGGCATGTCGAGGCGTGCGGCAAGCGCGTCGCCCGAGTGGCCCGGAAATGTGAAGCGTTCGATGGACATGGGCAGAGAATCCTTTCCTGTCCAAGATTGACGCGGAACGGCAATAGAACAAGCCATGTCACGGCAAGGTGAGAAGATCGGAGGTTTATGTAACGTTAACTCGTTTTGGCGATGCCGGGGAATGTCGAGTCAAGGTTTTTGATAGGAAATCACTTTGGCATGCCACTGGCTCATGTCCCACCTTGGCCCAGCGCCTTCGCCAGGTTCTCATCAATCTTGTCGAGGAACCCTGTTGTCGTCAGCCATCCCTGGTCGGGGCCGACCAACAGGGCGAGGTCCTTGGTCATTTGGCCACTTTCAATTGTGTCGACCACGGTTTTTTCCAGCGTCTCGGCAAACCCCATCAGTGCGTCGTTGCCATCGAGCTTGGCGCGATGTTTCAGCCCGCCACTCCAGGCAAAGATCGAGGCGGTGGAGTTTGTGGACGTTGCCTCGCCCTTTTGGTGCTGGCGATAGTGGCGTGTGACGGTTCCTTGGGCGGCTTCACTTTCCACGATCTTGCCGTCGGGTGTCATCAGTTGCGATGCCATAAGCCCCAGCGATCCGAACCCTTGCGCAACGGTGTCGGACTGGACGTCACCGTCATAGTTTTTGCAGGCCCAGATATAGCCGCCAGACCATTTGAGCGATGAGGCGACCATGTCATCGATCAGGCGGTGTTCGTACCAGATCTTTGCCTCTTCGAACCGGGTCTTGAACTCAGTCTCGTACACCTCTTCGAAGATGTCCTTGAAGCGACCATCATAGGCCTTGAGAATGGTGTTCTTGGTGGAAAGGTAGACTGGCCAGCCGAGGTTCAGGCCATAGTTGAAGCTGGCGCGGGCAAAATCGTAAATCGACTTGTCGAGGTTATACATCGCCAATGCGATGCCAGCATCGGGGGCGTCGAATACCTCGCGTTCGATCACTGTCCCATCGGCGCCTTCGAACTTCAGGGTCAGTTTGCCGGGGCCGGGAAAGGTGAAGTCGGTGGCGCGGTACTGGTCACCATAAGCATGGCGACCCACCACGATGGGTTGGGTCCAGCCGGGAACCAGACGGGGCACGTTCTTGCAAATGATCGGCTGACGGAAGATGACGCCGCCCAGGATGTTGCGGATTGTGCCGTTGGGGCTGCGCCACATCTTCTTGAGGCCGAACTCTTCAACCCGTGCCTCATCGGGCGTGATCGTGGCGCATTTGACTGCGACGCCGACCTCTTTGGTTTTTTCGGCGGCGTCGACAGTGATCTGGTCGTCGGTGCGGTCACGTTCCTCGATCCCGAGATCGTAGTAAAGCAGGTCGATGTCGAGATAGGGGAGGATCAGCTTTTCCTTGATGAACGCCCAGATGATCCGGGTCATTTCATCGCCGTCCATATCGACGATCGGGTTTTCGACTTTGATCTTGGACATACGCAGGCTCCTGTGCTGGACGCGTCATACAGGAGGTTCGTGATCGGGGAAAGACTGTATGCAGTGGTATACTTACAATTCTAGAAAAGCCTCACTGTCGCCCAATTCACGGCATCATGTGCAGCTATCGATCCCCAGTGCTAAACCAGTTTGAGGGATGGATCCGTGAAGTACGATTTTGACATGATCTCGGTCACGCCGGACGAATTTCAGTCCAAATACGCGACGCTGCTCTCTGTTTTCAGAATGACCGAACAGGCAGCCGAGAAGCTGGCCATGTTCCGCGATCCGCTGACCACCTGGGCCCTGTCCGGTGCGTCCGACGAGGTTCGCGAGTGCTTTGTGGCCAGCGGCTTTGCATTGAATTGCCGGCAATCCACTGACCGCGCCGGACACTACGCTGCCAAAACGGAAAACAGCCGGTCAGAAGTGCTTGAGCGCTTGCGTCAGAACGTTGACGCCTTGCCGGACGACGTGAACTGGAACGGGTTTGACATCGACGTGTTCTTTGCAGTGGCACATGCGGCTGCGCCTGAGGCGGATCAGAAGAAAGCCGTCTTTGCCGATGCGCGCCCTGCCTTGCCGCCGATTGCATTGATGCCCGCAGACCGGATCAGTTCGCGCGCCTTGTCGACACCCGCCCCCGGCTTCTAACCGTCAGGCCAGCCCAACACCCGCTTCTGTCATGCCGTCTCGTGCGGCGGCGAGTGACCCGCCAAAGTCGATGGCGCGGCACAGGCTTTCGATCACGGTGGCTTTGAACCCGAGTTTCGCCGCATCCACGGCCGAATAGTTAACGCAGAAATCGGTGGCGAGGCCGACGAGTGTGACGGTGTCCACGCCGCGACTGCGCAGGTATCCTTCAAGGCCTGTGGGTGTGGTGTGGTCATTCTCGAAGAACGCCGAATAGCTGTCGATCTCGCGTCGGAAGCCTTTGCGGATCACCAAATCGGCATGGTCAGTGTTCAGCTTGTCGTGAAACTGCGCGCCTCGTGACCCGATAATGCAGTGGTCTGGCCAAAGCACCTGCGTACCATAAGGCATCTCGGTCGTCGTCATCGGCTCGGCGTCGTGTTGCGATGCAAAACTGAGGTGATCGGCGGGGTGCCAATCCTGGGTGAACACGCGGACCGGAAATTCGGGCACCATGGCGTTGATCGGGGCGACGATTTCATCTCCACCCGCCACGGCAAGCGCACCACCGGGGCAAAAGTCGTTCTGAACATCAATTACGAGAATGGCTTCGTTGGCTGGGCGCATGGTGGCACTTCCGGTCGCTGGTTTTAGCTTGCCATGATTACTGCGCAGAAACCTCACCCCTTGCAACCTTGGCCTTGCATTGCTTAGGAACGCGGCATGTTTGTTGTCGCTGCCCTTTACAAGTTCACGGCTTTTGAAGACCCGGCCGCGCTCAAGGGCCCGCTGGCCAAAGTGGCGTGCGCGCAAGCTGTGAAGGGCACGCTGTTGCTGGCGGGCGAAGGGATCAACGGGACCATTGCGGGCACGCGGGCCGGAATCGACGCGGTGCTGGCCCATATTCGTACGCTGCCGGGCTGTGCGGAGATCGAGTGGAAGGAAAGCACCGCCGCCGAGATGCCGTTCCAAAGGCTGAAGGTGCGCCTGAAGCGCGAGATTGTGACGATGGGGCAGCCGGGCGTTGACCCGTTGGCTGCCGTCGGTACGTATGTCGCGCCCGAGGATTGGAACGACCTGATCACGCGGAACGACGTGGTGACCATCGACACGCGCAACGATTACGAGGTTGAGATCGGCACGTTCAGCGGAGCGATCGACCCCGAGACACGCAGCTTTGGCGAATTTCCCGAGTGGTGGGCGGCCAATGCCGAACGGCTCGAGGGCAAGAAGATCGCGATGTTCTGTACCGGTGGTATCCGCTGCGAGAAGGCGACCAACTATCTGATTTCGCAGGGCGTGGAGGACGTCTTTCACCTGAAAGGCGGCATCCTAAAATACCTTGAAGAGGTTCCCGAAAAAGACAGCCGTTGGACCGGCGAGTGCTTTGTCTTCGACGGGCGGGTGTCCGTGGGGCACGGGCTGGTCGAGGGGGACTATGACCTCTGCTATGCCTGCCGTCGCCCGATCTCAGACGCCGACAAACGACATGTGGACTTTGAGGCCGGTGTGTCCTGCCATCGCTGTATCGGCGAGTACTCGGTCGAGGATCGGGAGCGGTTCCGCGAGCGCCAGCGTCAGATCGAACTCGCCAAGGCGCGCGGAGAACAGCATATCGGAGGTTAGCGCACCGTTGCGTGTCGGTCCCAAAAGGCGACGGCCTGGTCATAGGCGTCGACGTCGATGGGCACACCCGACCCACCCTCGGCCCGGCCTAGCGCGTTCCGCATCTGGGTGATGGGCGGCATCGCCGGCTCGACCGGCTCAAGCACGCCGATGATCGAGACAATGCCCCAGTCGCAGTCGGGCACCGGCTGTTCGTCAGGATAATCACGCGCCTCGGCCAGAAGTTGGTCGTGGCTGTAGAGGATCACGTCGAGCCAGTTTGCGCGCGGTGCCTTCATTCCTTCGAACCAGCGTTCCAGAACCGCGCGTTCTCCGTCGCGGCGGGCCAGATATCCCGATGTCAAATAGGGACGCGTTTCGTTGGTGATGGGCGCGAAGGCGGCGCGTGTTTCACTCGGGTTTTGCAGGAAGAGGTGTTTGCAAAAGGACGCATAGCCGTCGGTCAGCGGTGCGTCCGACCGGTTGCAGAGGCCGACCAGTTCCTCAGGTGTCAGGCCGGTAATCCGGGTGCTGGCGCCATCCTGCCAGTGCTTCAGCGCGAAATCGGTGATTGCGATGCGCATGGCCTATCCCAGAAGGGTACCGATGCGTTGCACGGCAAAGACATAGCCGTCGATGCCGCAGCCCGCGATAACGCCGTCGGCACGGTGCGAGACATAGGAATGGTGCCGGAACGTCTCGCGTGCATGGATGTTCGAGACATGCACCTCGATCACGGGGCCTTCGAACGTGTTGAGGGCATCGAGGATCGCGATTGACGTATGCGAATAGGCACCCGGATTGATGACGATGGCGTCGGCCGTGTCGCGGCTTTCCTGGATCCAGTCGACCAACTCGCCTTCGTGGTTGGACTGGCGCATCAGAATGCCCGCGTCGAAACTCGCAGCGGCCTCGGTGCACAGGCGCGCCACATCGTTCAGGGTCGCCGCGCCATAGATGTCAGGCTGGCGTTTGCCCAACAGATTCAGGTTTGGCCCGTTCAGGATCAGGATCGTCTTGCTCATGGCCGCTTGCTAGCCCAGCCGGGCGCCTCTGCCCAGAGGGTGCGCGCCGAAAGCGGGAGCGCTGTGTTATTTCAGCGAAACCGGGAAGCGCGCCGCGCCCCAGCCGTCGACGTTTGTGCGGGCTTCAATGAACACGATATCGGTGCCCTCGGGAACGGTCACGCCGCCGAGGGATCGGGTGAAGAGCTGTTCCTCGACATGAGGGTGATAGAGCACGCGCATCCCCAACTCGGTGCCGTCTTCGGCGACCACGCGCCAACCGTCGGCATAGTCATCCCAGCCGGTGTCGCCGTGGCGCAAGGTGACCGAGAAATTCCAGGTACCGCCCGAGGCGCGGGCTTCGACTGCCTCGATGGTGGCGTCGTCCGCGAATGAGGGGGTGGCAAGGATGAAGGCGAGGGGTGCGAGCAAACGAGTCATTCACTTGCTGTACCACGACGCGAGGGGCGTGGGCGACACAGGTTTGTGATCAGGCTGACGGGCGTGGCGCGGTTGTTGCGGTATGGTTTGATTATGACTGCAAAGAATGGCGAGGGCCTCATGGTTGCATTGGAAGTCTGTGTGGACACGATTGAGGGTGTTGCCGCCGCTAAGGCCGGAGGTGCAACCCGGGTCGAGCTTTGTGCGGCGCTGTCGGAAGGCGGACTGACGCCGCCTCTTGGCCTAATGCGCGCAGCTGCGGCCGTCGGCATTCAATGCTATGCGATGATCCGTCCGCGATCAGGACTGTTCGACTTCAGCGAAGCCGAGATTGCGATGATGCATGATGACATTCAGGCGGCGCGCGATGCGGGCCTCGACGGTGTCGTACTGGGTGTTCAAATGGCCGACGGTCGATTGGACCTCGATGCTCTACGCGACCTCTGCGCCTCAGCGGGTGAGATGGGCAAAACGCTGCACCGTGTGATCGACGTGGTGCCCGACCCAATGGAGGCGCTGGATCAGGTGATCGCACTGGGTTTCGACCGCGTCTTGACCTCGGGCACCGCGCCGGAGGCACCCGAGGGCTGCGACGTGATTGCGGCGATGGTGGCACGTGCTGCCGGGCGCCTTTCGGTGATGCCGGGCTGCGGTTTGACGCCAGAGAACGTGGTCCAGATCGTGGGCCGGACCGGCGCGAGCGAGGTCCATGCAGCCTGCAACGCGGCGGTTTCCGACGCCGAGACATTCTCGGATTTCGACCCCCCTTCCGGACGGATGAAAACCGACCCGCGGGCGGTGGCTGCGATGGTGTCTGCACTTGCGCACTGACCTGACATCTGAAACCACCAAATCTTGTGTCAAAGGCGTGACAATACCGCTGAAAACGCCTATATTTTCCTAATAGAACATAAGGAAAAACGGCATGGCAGAGGCCGCACCGGTGCAACCAGAATATGGCGCCGATTCAATCAAAGTTCTCAAAGGGTTAGAGGCAGTTCGGAAGCGCCCCGGTATGTATATCGGGGATACAGACGATGGCTCGGGTCTGCACCACATGGTGTACGAGGTTGTCGACAACGGAATTGACGAAGCTTTGGCGGGCCACGCGGATCGTGTGACTGTGACCGTGCATGCCGATGACAGTGTCTCGGTCAGTGACAACGGGCGCGGTATTCCGGTCGATATCCACGAGGAAGAAGGCGTGTCTGCCGCCGAGGTCATCATGACCCAGCTTCATGCTGGCGGTAAGTTCGACCAGAACTCCTACAAGGTGTCGGGCGGTCTGCACGGTGTCGGTGTTTCGGTGGTCAATGCGCTATCGAACTGGCTTGAGCTGCGTATTTTCCGTGATGGTAAGGAACACACCGCACGCTTTGAAGGCGGCGAGACCGTTGAACATCTCAAGGTCGTCGGCGACGCCAACGGGCGCAAGGGCACAGAAGTTCGGTTCCTTGCGTCGACCGAGACATTTTCCAACCTCGAGTACAACTTCAAGACCCTTGAGAACAGGCTTCGGGAACTTGCGTTTCTGAATTCCGGCGTGCGGATAATCCTGCGGGACGAACGGCCTTCCGAGGCCCTTGAGACCGAGTTCTTTTATGATGGCGGGGTACGTGAGTTCGTGCGTTATCTCGACAGGTCGAAGACCCCGCTGATCGACGAGCCCATCTTTATCGAAGGAGAGCGTGAGGGGATCACAGTCGAAGTCGCGATGTGGTGGAACGATGGTTACCACGAAAACGTCCTTCCGTTCACAAACAACATACCTCAGCGGGACGGGGGCACGCACCTGGCGGGGTTCCGGGGCGCGCTGACGCGGACGCTGAACCATTATGCGGGGCAATCAGGCGCGGCGCGCAAGGAGAAGGTCAGCTTTACCGGCGACGATGCCCGCGAGGGCCTGACCTGTGTCCTGTCGGTCAAGGTGCCCGACCCGAAGTTCTCATCTCAGACCAAGGACAAGCTGGTATCCTCGGAAGTTCGGCCAGCGGTCGAGAGCATGATGAACGAAAAACTGTCGGAGTGGTTCGAAGAAAACCCGGGTCCGGCAAAGATGATCGTCACCAAAATCATCGAGGCCGCGCTGGCCCGCGAGGCGGCGCGTAAGGCGCGCGAGATGACGCGAAAGAAGTCGGTTCTGGATGTGGCCTCGCTGCCTGGCAAGCTGGCAGACTGTCAGGAGAAAAACCCGGAGTTTCGCGAGCTATTCCTTGTCGAGGGCGACAGCGCTGGTGGTTCTGCCAAGCAGGGACGCGCGCGCGCCAATCAGGCGGTGTTGCCCTTGCGCGGCAAGATTCTGAACGTGGAACGCGCGCGCTTTGATCGGATGCTGTCGAGCCAGGAGATCGGAACGCTGATCACCGCGCTTGGCACGGGGATTGGGCGCGACGAGTTCGACATCAGCAAGCTGCGCTATCACAAGATCATCATCATGACCGATGCGGATGTCGATGGCGCTCATATCCGCACCCTTTTGCTGACGTTCTTCTTCCGGCAGATGCCCGAGATTATCGAGGGCGGGTATCTCTACATCGCACAGCCGCCCCTGTTTAAAGTCGCGCGTGGCAAGTCCGAAGTCTATCTCAAGGACCAGCCGGCGCTGGATGACTATCTGATCGAGATGGGTGTCGATGGGGCCGCCCTGCGTCTGGCCAGCGGTGAGGAGATTGTGGGACAGGACCTGATCCGCGTTGTGGAGGAAGCGCGGCAAGTCCGACGTGTTCTCCAAGCGTTTCCAACGCATTACCCGGCAACGATCCTAGAACAGGCGGCGATCGCCGGTGCGTTTCTACCCGGTCAGGTCGATTCCGACCTGCAAGGCGTGGCGGACGCAGTTGCACGGCGGCTCGACCTTGTTGCGCTGGAGTATGAACGTGGCTGGCAAGGCAGGATCACTCAGGACAAGGGTATCCGATTGGCCCGCTCGCTGCGCGGCGTTGAGGAAGTGCGCACGCTGGACGGCCCGATCCTGCGCGGCGGCGAGGCACGGCGACTGGGGGGCCACACCAACGCCCTGCGGGAGGTTTACAGCAAACCCGCACAACTGGTCCGCAAGGATCGGTTCGCGCCAATCAACGGGCCACTCGACCTGCTTCAGACTATCCTCGACGAAGGCGAGAAGGGGCTGAGCCTTCAACGCTACAAGGGTCTGGGCGAGATGAACCCCGACCAGCTTTGGGAAACCACGCTGGACCCAGAGGCGCGGACGCTCTTGCAGGTAAAGGTCGAGGATCTGTCCGAGGCCGATGATCTCTTCACCAAGCTGATGGGCGATGTTGTGGAACCGCGACGCGAGTTCATCCAGCAGAATGCACTGAGCGTTGAGAACCTGGATTTCTAGGCTTTTGCAGGTTGTTCAATGACCGCTGAAATCCTAGGTCTCGGCGAACCGCTGATCGAAATGGTGCGCCTGTCCAATCCGATTGAAGGGCGTCCGGCCTATATGCAAGGGTTCGGCGGCGATACCTCGACCGCAATCATCGCAGCAGCGCGTCAGGGTGGGAGCACCGGCTACATCTCGGCGGTGGGCGACGACATGTTCGGCACCGCGCTCCGCGAACTTTGGGCGCAGGAAGGCGTGGACGACGCGCATGTTCTGGCAGGCCCGGGCGACCCGACCGGGGTCTGTTTCATCGACCCCGATCCGTCAGGTCGCAAGTTCACCTATGCGCGACGCGGGTCAGCGGCGAGTTTGTACAGCGCAAAGGATCTGCCTGAGGAGGCGATAGCAAAAGCGAAAGTGTTGCACTTGTCCGGCATTTCCTTAGCCATCAGTGCCGCAATGCGTGCAGCCGGCCTGGCTGCAGTGAAATTGGCAAAGTCTAACGAGACGCTGGTGTCGTATGACTTGAACCACCGGCCCGCGCTCTGGTCTGCCAAGCAAGCACTTGAAGCCCTGGCATCCATGGTGACCGCTCCCGATATCGTTTTTGCAAGTGATGACGAGGCGGCATTGCTGTTCGGTGACAGATCACCGGAGGCGGTTGCCGATCGGTTTCTCGCAATGGGCACGCGCATCGTCATCGCAAAGCAGGGAGATAAGGGGGCCCTTCTGGCTCTTGAAGACAAGCGTATTCTGATCGCTCCGGCACCGTCGAGGCCGGTCGATGCATCGGGCGCAGGCGACAGTTTCGCGGGCGCATTTCTCGCATGGTTTGTCGAGACGGGTGACCCCGAGATTGCGGCTCAAAAGGCATCGGTGGTTGCGGCAGGTACGGTCAGCGGCTTAGGTGCCGTCGAGCCGATCCCGCGGCGGGAACGTCACGACTGACGCGACCGCTCGACATAGCCCCGCAGTTCTTCCGCTTCGGTCCGGGCGGTGCGCAAGCCGTCCATTGCGGCCTCCAACTCGGCTTCGGTCTCCCGCAGCTTGTTGGTCAATTCGGCCTCGCGTTGTTGGAAATAGCTGGTCGCCTCGTCATGGGCCTCTTCCGCCTGGTGCAATTCCTGGGCCATCTTGTCGAGGTCGTCCATGTCAGACCGTGTCACGCGCGTTATCCGTGAAATCAGCCAATGCGTGAACCAGCCGGCGAGGAACGCCATGAACAGGATGGCCGCTGTGGCCGCAATGAACTCGGCTCCGTTCATTCGGTACTCTCCTCCTCGCCGGCGTCGTCTGCGTCCGCCGCTTCTGCTTCGGCAGTCGTCTCGTCCGGCTCATCCTCGGTCAGAAGGCGAAACTCGATCCGTCGGTTCAACTCGCGCCCTTCCTCAGTCTCGTTATCGGCGATGGGCTGGCTTTCGCCATAGCCACGCGCGGACAGGTTCGACACGAGAACACGCCGCGCCATGATCGCGTTCAGGACGGCATCGGCGCGCGCCTGGCTAAGTTGCTCGTTCATGATCTCGCGCCCCTGACTGTCGGTATGGCCCCCGATCTCGATCTCGGTGTGCTGGCAATCGCGCAGGATCTCGGCAACCTTGTCGATGGTCTCCTGCGCGTCTTCGTCAATGTCAGAGGAGGAGGGCGCAAAGGTGATCTTGCGTGTCTCGGCCGTGGCGTTCAGCATCTCGATGCATTCCTCGGGCGTCGGGATCGAGGCCAGTGGGTCGAGTGCCTCACGATATGTCACGTCGAGATCATAGGTGACCGCGCCGTTGAGGGCTGTGGACAGCAACCCGGCGATTTCGCCTTGTGCGTTCAAGTTGCCGGTCATGCCCCGTATCTCGATCTTGTCGGCGGTCACGGATGCGACACCATTATGCAACTTGCCCAGGGCCGACAGCGCGGCCATCACACGCTTAGGCCAACCGGCGGGGACATCAGGGTCAAGCCTGGTCGCGGGCGAGATGTTTTCAGCACCGAACTGGGCCGCGGCATAGCTTTGGACGGCAGCGCGCATCGTCTCATCGCTCAGGCGCCCACGCAGCTGCACCAGCCCTTCGGGCGACCGCGTTGCGATGAACTCTGGCGGGGGTTTGGCACCCTCCTCCGGCTCGCTTTCGGCAACAGGCAGGATTGTTGAGAGGGAAAACACAGGCGGCAGTTCGGATTCTAGTTCGCCCGCTGTGCGCTCGAAAACACTTGCGGCTGTGCGCTCCAACGCCACCAGTGTTACGTCTGCATTCGAGATTGTCACTGTTCCTCCGCCAAGGCGTTCAAGCGCTTCGATACTGGCCACGGCAGCGGTACCCCAGTTGGTGGATGGCGTGCCGAGGCCGAGGATACAGGCGGCGCCACCGCGGATACCCGCCTCAGACGCTGCTTCGAGGATGCGCGCGCGGGCCGCCTCGCTATCGGCGGTGCATGCATCAAAGCGCCCGCCATCTTCGTCCAGAACCGCCCGCAGGATAAATGGCGCGACCACAGGTCGGGGC
>JBCCWG010000069.1:0-16951 GCA_039193985.1 Pseudomonadota bacterium | reverse complement strand
GTCGATTGTGCCCTTCAGAGACCGTGCGGCTGTGGCGAGTGTGCTGCCGGTGTCGCCATCGCCAGATTTTGCGTCAAGCGCGTTCAGGTCCGCCTCCGCTGCGATCAAAAGGTCTGCGACCTGTTCCAGGATCAGACGGGTGACCGGATCGGCTGAGGGGACGGGCGCTTTCGGCGCCAGCCCGTCTGGCAAGGGCTCGACCTTGACCGGCGCGACTTCGGCCAAGCCGGGCCACGCCGGCATCGGCACGGGTGCGGCGAGTGCGGCCAGGTCGCCCTCGGTCGCGGGCAGCACCGAGACCGAGAAGCCGTGCATGTCGAGCGAGGTCATCATCGGTGCGGGGCCGATCATGTGCGTCACGACACCGGCCTCGGCCAGCGCATGGCAAAGCACCGACATCTCAAGCGGCGTGGTCGATCCGAGGTTGTTCATGAGGGCCACGCAAGGCCCGTCCTTCATGTGCGGGCGCAGCTTGTCGAGGATGATCCCCATGGCATCGGCGGCACCGTCGAAGTCGACCTGCTCGACACCCGGTTCGCCGTGAATGCCAAGGCCAAGCTCCGCCTTGCCGCTGGGGATGCGGTCTTCCTTGGGCGAGCCGGGGACAGTGCAGGTGTCGAGGCTTTTGCCGATCGAGGCGACATTGCCGATGATGCGGTCAGCGGCGGTCTTGATCTCGGCCAGCGACGCACCGTTTTCGGCCATGGCCCCGGTGATTTTGTGCACGAATAGAGTGCCCGCAACGCCGCGCGGCTGTGGCAGATCGGGCAGGGCGACGTCATCGTCGACGACCACCATCTCGACCATGTGGCCAAGGGCGCGGGCGCGTTCGGCGGCGAGGCCGAAGTTCAGCCTGTCGCCGGTATAGTTCTTGACGATCAGCAGGCAGCCCGCATCGCCGGTGACGGCCAAGATCCCGGCCAGCACCGCTTCAACGGACGGCGAGGCGAAGACTTCGCCGCAAACCGCCGCCGTCAACATGCCGGGGCCGACAAATCCGGCATGGGCCGGCTCATGGCCCGATCCGCCGCCCGAGATCAGCGCGACCTGCGAGCGGTCCCAACCGGTGCGATAAACCACTTTGATGTGCGGGTACCCGTCGAGCCGCGCCAACGCGCCTCCGGAACAGGCAATGAGGCCGTCAATGGCTTCTTTGACAAGATCATCCTTCGCATTGACGAATTGCGCCATGCCGTCCTCCCATCTCCCCTGTTGAAGCAGAATGCTGGCGCGCGCCGGTCAACGGTGCGTCATCCGCAAAAACTGCAGTCGATTTCAGGGGTCCCTCCAGGTTCCGTTGCTTCTTTGAGCATCTTGGGAAACGCTATTTGAGGGGCGTACCTCACGTCAATGACATTCTGAGACGCCTTCGGGGAAAGCCTTTCTACGACCTTGCCATTGCCGGGCAGCGGATGCGTGAGAATCTTGTTGACTTTCCGGCGCAATTCTCGTGAAAATTAGGGCGAAAATTTCACGAGAGATACATCGCGTGCTGCTATCACCGCCCGAAAGCCTGGGACATGACCTGCGGGTCCTCCGCAAACGGCGCGGCATGACCCTTGTCACTGTGGCCGAGACCGTTGGCCGGTCGGTCGGCTGGCTCAGTCAGGTCGAACGGGGCCTGTCCGAACCCTCCGACGCAGAACTGAGAGAACTGGCACGGGTCTTTGGCGTCTCGGTCGAGAGCTTCTTTGGAAGCGCGCCAACGCCGCCGGGTGAAGCGGATGTGATCGTGCGCAATGGCGCGCGCCGTCAGTTGGGCCACCGCGTTGGCGGTCTTGCCGAAGAACTTGTCTCACCCGACCTGACCGATGACTTCGAGGTCGTTCATTCGACGTTCCAGCCGGGCGCCGAACGGCTCGAAATGGTGCGCCGCCCAACGCAGGAGGTGGCTTACGTCGTCTCGGGTGAGCTTGAGATCACGATCGACACACAGACATTCACCGTGGGGCCGGGCGACAGTTTCCGCATTCGCGGCGAACCCTTTCGCTGGGCCAATCGCGGCCCCGTCCCTTGCATTGCGATCTGGGTGATCGCGCCCCCTGTTTACTGAGGAGAAGACATGGCTGAAGTTCCCTCGACCGCACGCGTCGTCATCATCGGCGGAGGTGCCGTTGGCGCATCAGCGCTCTATCATCTGGCCAAGGCAGGTTGGTCCGATTGCGTGCTGCTCGAAAAGAACGAGCTGACCGCCGGATCCACATGGCACGCGGCGGGCAATGTACCGACGTTTTCGAATTCCTGGGGGATCATGAACATCCAGCGCTATTCGACCGAGCTTTATCGTGGGCTGGGCGAGGCGGTTGACTATCCCATGAACTATCATGTCTCCGGCTCGCTGCGTCTGTCGCATTCGAAGGAGCGGACGCAAGAATTTCAGCGGACGATGGGCATGGCCCGTTATCAGGGCATCGACATGTCGATGCTGACGGTTGACGAAGCCGTCGAGATGTACCCGTTCATGGAAACCCATGACCTGCACTCGGTGCTTTACGACCCAACCGATGGCGACATCGACCCGGCGCAGTTGACCCAGGCGCTGGCCAAAGGTGCGCGGGACATGGGCCAGAAGATCATCCGCTTTTGCCCCGCAACCGGCGTGACGCAAACGCCCGAAGGCTGGATCGTCCACACCGACAAGGGCGACATTGCCTGCGAGTTCGTGGTGAACGCGGCGGGCTATTACGCGCAACAGGTCGGCGAGTGGTTCAAGCCCTATGGCGGGCGCACCGTGCCGATGATGGTGATGAGCCACCAATATGTGTTGACCGAGCAGGTGGCCGAGATCGAGGCCCATGCCAAGGAAAAGGGCGGCAAGCTGCCGCTCGTCCGTGATGTGGATGTCTCGTATTACCTGCGGCAAGAGAAGAACGGCTTCAACATTGGACCTTACGAGCCCAACTGCAAAGGCCACTGGATGACGCCGGATGACACGATGCCGGACGATTTCAGTTTTCAGCTTTATCCCGATGACCTTGACCGCATCATGGATATCGTCGCCGACGCGATGGAACGCGTGCCGCTTTCCGGCACTGCTGGGATCGAGCGGATCATCAACGGGCCGATCCCCTATGCGCCAGATGGTTTGCCGCTGATCGGGCCGATGCCAGGCGTGCGGAATGCGTTCGAGGCCTGCGTGTTCACCTTTGGCATCGCGCAATCGGGCGGCGCGGGCAAAGTGCTCGCCGAATGGATCACCGAAGGCGAGACCGAGTGGGACATGTGGGCCGTCGATCCGCGCCGCTATACCGCCTACGCCGATCAGGACTACTCCAACAAGAAGGGGATGGAGGTTTACGGCAACGAATACGCCATGCACTTCCCCTATCACGAATGGCCTGCCGCGCGGGACAAAAAGCTCTCGACCTTGCATTCCCGCCTGAAAGACGCGGGCGCCGTGTTTGGCGTCTATAACGGGTGGGAGCGGGCAAACTGGTTTGCCCAACCGGGCGACGATACCAGCGAGGAAGCGACCCAAACCTGGGAGCGGAACGGCCCGTGGGAGCCGCGCATTCGCGAGGAATGCGAAGCGGTGCGCGATCATTGCGGTATCCTGCCGATCACCGGGTTCACGCGTCTGAAAGTGACCGGCCCCGGCGCGCGTGCCTATATCGACAGCCTGACCGCATCGCGCTTGCCAAAACCGGGCCGCGTGAGCCTCGCCTATTTCGCCGACGGTCGAGGGCGGATCGTGACCGAGATGTCGGTCATGGTGCATTCCGATGATGAGGTCGGGCTGATCACCGCAGCTTCCGCCCAGTGGCATGATGCCGAGCTGATCTCTCGCAACGCTCCCGACGGCATTGTCGTGACTGACCATACGGAGGAGGCGGAGTGTCTGCTTGTGACCGGTCCGAAGGCCCGCGAGATCCTGTCGGGGCTGAGCGAAGGGCACGATCTGCAATCCGGTTGGCTGACCGCCAGCATGAACGGAACCATCGCCGGAAAACCCTGCGCATTGCTGCGCGTGTCCTTTGCCGGTGAGCTGGGGTGGGAGCTTCATTGCGACCCGCAAGACGCGCCCGCCATCTGGGACGCGGTGACCGCAGCCGGGGCGAAACCGTTCGGCATGTATGCGCTGAACTCTCTTCGGATCGAGAAAGGCTATCGGGCATGGAAGGGCGATCTTTCAACCGACTACACGTTGCTCGAAGGCGGCCTCGACCGGTTCGTCAAACTCGACAAGGATGTTGACTTCCCCGGCAAGCCTGCGCTGCTGAACGAAAAGCAGCAGGGCGTCAAAAAACGCTTCGTCACACTGAAGGTCGAGGCCAATGGCGCGGATGCGCCTTACATGTCGACGCTCTGGCACAACGGGCAGGTGGTCGGCGAGACAACGAGCGGGGCCTGGGGGTACCGCGTGAACGCGTCTATCGCGCTGGGAATGCTGCGCACCGATCTGACCGAAGTGGGGACCGAGGTCGAGGTCGACATCTTCGGCAACCGCTGCAAGGCGGTCGTGCAGCCCGATGCGCCGATGTGGGATCCGGACAACGAAAGAATACGGGCGTGATCACCGAAGACGCCAAGCGCATCATCCGCGAGTTTCCGCTGGGGATCGTCGCGACGATCACGCCGGACGGGCGGCCTGCAGCCTCGCCCAAGGGCACCTTTCTTGTCGTCGACAGCAACACGATTGCCTATGGCGACATCCGGTCACCCGGTACGCGCACCAACCTGTGGAAAGTGGCGATGGCCGAGGTCGTGTTCGTCGATCCGTTCCGCCGCAAGGGCGTGCGCATCGCCGGGTCTGCCGAAATCGTCGAGGTCGGGCATGCTCGGTATAACGAGCTTCACCCTAGATGGGTCGAGACCTGGGGCGATCTGGCTGCCCGTATCAAGTCGCTGGTGCTGATCCATGCCGACGCGGTCAAGATGATCACGACCCCACCCTATGACGATGGCGCGACCGAAGATGAGATGATCGCGCTCTACAAATCCAAATACGCAGAGTTGTATCCATGACCCTTCCTACCCATGCCCGCGTCGTCATCATCGGTGGCGGCGTCTCTGGTTGTTCCGTCGCCTATCATCTGGCCGAACGCGGCTGGACCGATATTGTTCTCTTGGAGCGCAAAAAGCTGACCTGTGGCACCACATGGCACGCCGCTGGTCTGATCGGGCAGCTGCGCCCCAACCAGAACATGACGCGGCTCGCCAAGTATTCCGCCGATCTTTATGGGCGGTTGGAGGCTGAAACAGGTGTTGCCACGGGCCTCAAGGTCACCGGCTCACTAACAGTTGCTCTGACCGATCACCGTCGGGAAGAGATCCTTCGGCAGGCCAGCCTCGCCCGCGCCTTCGATGTCGAGGTGGAGGAGGTCTCGCCCGCAAAGGCCAAGGAGCTTTGCCCTTACCTCACCACCGAGGATATCGTCAGCGCCGTTTACCTGCCGGGCGATGGCCAAAGTGACCCGGCGAACATCGCCATGGCGCTGGCGCGCGGCGCCAAGATGCGCGGCGCACGGATTGTCGAGGGTGTGAAAGTCAGCGCCGTTACCGACAATGATGCGCAGGTCACCGGCGTCGACTATGTGCAAGAAGACGGAACGTCCGGCCACATCACGGCCGAGCATGTCGTGAACTGCGGCGGCATGTGGGGCCGCGATCTGGCCGCACAATCAGGCGTCACCCTGCCGCTCCATGCCTGCGAACACTTCTATCTGCTGACCGAACCGGTCGAGGGGTTGACGCACATGCCGGTCACGCGGGTGCCGGACGAGTGCGCATACTACAAGGCTGACGCAGGCAAGATGATGCTGGGCGCGTTCGAGCCCAAGGCCAAACCCTGGGGCATGGCTGGCATCCCCGAGGATTTCGAGTTCGACAGCCTGCCGGAAGACTTCGACCATTTCGAGCCCATCCTGGAACAGGCGATGCACCGGATGCCGCTCTTTGAGACGGCGGGCGTGCACACCTTCTTCAACGGGCCCGAAAGCTTTACGCCGGACGACAAATACTATCTGGGCGAAGCGCCCGCGCTGAAGAACTACTGGGTTGCCGCTGGCTATAACTCCATCGGCATTGTCTCCTCCGGTGGTGCGGGCATGGCGCTGGCCGCGTGGATGGACGAAGGGCACCCGCCTTTCGATCTTTGGGATGTCGACATCCGCCGCGCCCAGCCGTTCCAGCGCAACCGGCGCTATCTGCGGGAACGCGTGACCGAAACGCTCGGCCTCCTGTACGCGGATCACTACCCGTTCCGCCAAGTCGAAACCGCGCGCGGCGTGCGCCGGTCGCCGATCCACGAGCACCTGAAGCAAGAAGGCGCGGTCTTTGGCGAAACCGCCGGCTGGGAACGTGCCAATTGGTTCGCCGAACCGAACCAGAAGCGGGCCTATGACTACGACTGGGGCAAGCAAAACTGGTTCGAGAATCAGAAGGCCGAGCATATGGCGATGCGCGAGGCCGTCGGCATGCTCGACATGTCGTCTTTCGGCAAAATACGGGTCGAAGGTCCGGGGGCCCTGACCTTCATGCAGCGCGTCTTTGCGGGCGACCTCGACAAGGCGCCGGGCACCATCACCTATGGCCAGTTGCTCAACGACAAAGGCGGCATCGAGTGCGACCTGACGGTCACCCGCCTCACCCCGAGCGCATTCCTTCTGATCGTCCCTGCGGCGACGGTGCAACGCGATCTGGCATGGCTGAAACGGCATCTCGGCGATGATGTCGCGGTCATTCTGGATGTCACGGCGGCCGAGGCCTGTTTCCCTGTGATGGGGCCCAACGCCCGCGACCTTCTGCAGGCTTTGTCGCCTAACGACTTTTCGAACGAGGCGTTCCCGTTCGGAACCGCCCGCGAAGTGGAGTTCGGCCTCGGCCTCGTCCGTGCGCACCGCATTTCCTATGTCGGCGAATTGGGGTGGGAGCTTTACGTCTCGGTCGATCAGGCGGCCCATGTCTTCGAACAACTGCTTGAAGCTGGCGCGGACCACGGACTGAAACTCTGCGGCCTGCATGCGATGGACAGCTGCCGCATCGAAAAGGGCTTCCGCCATTTCGGCCATGACATCACGGATGAAGACCATGTGGTCGAGGCGGGCCTCGGCTTTGCGGTCAAAACCAAAGCGAAAGACAGCTTCATCGGGCGCGATGCCGTGATCCGCAAACGCGAGGAAGGTCCGTCCTGCCGCATGCTGCAGTTCAAACTGACCGACCCCGAACCCATGCTCTTTCATAACGAAGCGCTCGTCCGTGACGGCGAAATCGTGAACATCGTGACCAGCGCGAATTACGGTCACCACCTCGGGGGTGCCATCGGCATGGGCTATGTGCCGTGCGCGGGTGAGACAACCGAGCAAGTGCTTGCGTCGTCCTATGAGATCGAGATCGCGGGCACGCGCGTTGCCGCCGAAGCGAGCCTTGCGCCGATGTATGACCCGAAAGCGGAGCGGATGAAAATGTAATGTCGCGATTGGGTTAGACCTCGTCGCAAAAGCGACGAAACTGGTCAGTCAGTGTTAGGGAGGACATGCCATGCCGTCGAAAGAAGTCAAACCGTGAGCCGCCGGTCCGGTGGTCGCGCCGCCCGGGTTGCCATGCGTGCAGCGCCTTTGCCGGACGATGTCCGCCCCATTCGACCGGGGATGAAGGGCGGACGGTACCGCCCGCTTGACGATGCTGCCGTGCTGCGCATCCACGAAGCCGCACTCGAGGCGCTTGAGACCATCGGTCTGTCGCAGGCCCCGCCTTCGGGCGTCGAGGCGATGGTGGGGGCGGGCGCGATCCTCGGCGATGACGGCCGGTTGCGGTACCCACGTGCTTTGGTCGAAGACATGGTGGCCAAAGCCGCCCGGAATATCACGCTCTGCGGTCGCGATCCGAAGTTCGATCTGCATCTCGAACCCGACCGTGTGCATTTCGGCACTGCGGGAGCAGCGGTCCACGTGGTCGAGCCTGAGACCGGCGATTACCGCGATCCCACGTCACAAGACCTGCACGATGCGGCGCGCCTTGTTCAGCATCTGGATAACATCCATTTCTTTCAGCGCCCGATGGTGTGCCGCGACATCGAAGACAACCTCGATCTCGACCTGAACACGATCTACGCTGCCGTCACCGGCACGCAAAAGCACATCGGCACCTCCTTCTCGGACCCGTCCCATGTCGCCCCGGCGATGGAGCTGATCCACATGGTCGCAGGTGGCGAGGCGACGTGGCGTGACCGGCCCTTCATCTCGAACACCAACTGTTTCGTGGTGCCGCCGATGAAGTTTGCCGAGGAAAGCTGTGTGGCGATGGAAAACTGTATCCGCGCCGGCATGCCTGTCCTCCTCCTCTCCGCCGGGCAGGCGGGGGCCACCGCGCCTGCACCCATCGCAGCGGCGATCGTTCAGGCAGTGGCCGAGTGTCTGGCGGGTGTCGTCTATGTCAACGCCATCAACCCCGGCCATCCGGCGGTCTTCGGCACCTGGCCCTTTGTCTCGGATTTGCGCACCGGTGCGATGTCGGGCGGGTCCGCCGAGCAAGCGCTTCTGACGGCGGGATGTGCTCAGATGCATCGGTTCTATGGCCTGCCGGGCGGGGCCGCGGGCGGCATGGCCGACAGCAAACTGCCCGACATGCAGACCGGCTGGGAACAGGGCATGACCAACGTGCTGGCGGGCCTCTCGGGGTTGAACATGGTCTACGAGGCGGCGGGCATGCAGGCCTCGCTCCTCGGGTTTTGTCTGGAAGGGCTGGTGCTGGGCGACGATCTGGTGGGCCAGGCGCTGCGCTGTGTGCGCGGGATCGAGGTGACCGAGGACAGCGTCTCGCTCGATGTGATGCGCGCCGTCTGCCTCGATGGTCCGGGCCACTACCTCGGGTCGGAACAGACGCTCAGCCTGATGCAGACTGAATACACCTATCCCGTCCTCGGCAACCGGATGAGCCCAAAGGAATGGAACGAGGCCGGGCGGCCCGAGCTTTTGCCCGCAGCAAAGGCCCGCAAGGACGCGATCCTCGCAGATGCGCCCAGTCAGGTTGCGGCGGATGTCGACCAGGCGGTGCGCGACCGGTTCCGCATCTACTTCTGATCGGGTTGTGGCGCCCGCCGCAACTGGCTAAACCGCGCCCATATCAAGACAAGGTGCGCTGCCCCATGCCGTTCGACCGTTCCGTCAAGATCGCCCCTTCGATCCTCTCCGCTGATTTCGCCGATTTCGGGCGCGAGATCGAGGCGGTCGAAGCGCAGGGTGCAGACTGGATCCATGTCGATGTGATGGACGGGCACTTCGTGCCCAACATGACCTTCGGGCCGCCGCTGGTCAAAGCGATCCGCAAGCACATCAAGACGGTGATGGACGTGCATCTGATGATCGCGCCGGTCGATCCATACATCGAGGCTTATGTGGATGCCGGGGCCGACATTCTGACGGCGCATCTCGAGGCTGGGGCGCACACGCATCGCACGTTACAGGCGATCCGCGCCTCCGGCATCAAAGCCGGTCTGGCGCTGAACCCCGGCACACCGGTCGAGGCGACGGCGCCGCTCCTTGACCTGTGCGACCTTGTCTGCGTGATGACGGTCAACCCAGGGTTTGGCGGACAAAGCTTTATCGAGACCCAGGTCGATCAGGTCCGCCGTCTGCGTGCGATGATCGGCGACCGTCCGATCCATATCGAGATCGACGGCGGGGTCGATCCGAAGACAGCACCACGGGTGGTCGAAGCAGGCGCTGACGTGCTGGTCGCCGGATCGGCCGTGTTCCGGGGCGGCTCGGTCAGCAACCCGGCCCCATACGGAGACAACATCCGCGCCATCCGCGCCGCCCTTTGAGATATCATTGGCCCCAAAATACCTCGGGGGGCCCGCAGGGCGGGGGCAGAGCCCCCTCTGGTTCAGGCTACCAGTGCCTCGGCCTTTTTCAGATCGACCGAGACCAGTTGACTGACCCCCTGTTCGCCCATGGTCACGCCAAAGAGGCGATCCATCCGCGCCATGGTGACCGCGTGGTGGGTGATGATCAGAAAGCGCGTTTCAGTGCGCCGGCACATCTCGTCCAGCAGGTCGCAGAACCGCGTGACATTGGCGTCGTCCAAAGGCGCGTCGACCTCGTCCAGCACACAGATCGGGGCCGGATTGGCAAGGAAAACAGCAAAGATCAGCGCCAGCGCGGTCAGCGTCTGCTCACCACCCGACAAGAGCGACAGCGTTGAGAGCTTCTTGCCGGGCGGCTGGCACATAATCTCAAGCCCGGCTTCCAGCGGATCATCGGACTCGACCAGAACCAGCTTTGCCTCGCCACCGCCGAAGAGGTGGGTGAAGAGCATCGAGAAGTTGCGGTTTACCTCGTCAAAGGCCGCCAAAAGGCGCTCGCGGCCTTCCTTGTTCAGCCCCTGAATACCGTTCCTAAGCGTGCGGATCGCATCTTCGAGGTCGGTCTTCTCAGAAACCAGCAAGTCATGCTCTTCCTGCACCTCGCGAGCATCTTCCTCAGCCCGCAGGTTCACCGCGCCAAGTGCGTCGCGCGAGCGGCGGAGACGCATGACGTCGGCATCGACGCGATCTGCGCTGGGCAAGCTTTCTGGATCCGTCTCAAGCCGCGCCATCAGCGCGTCCGGCGTGGTCTCCTGTTCTTCGGCGATCCGCTCGGCGGCCAGCGTCACGCTTTCGCGTGCCGCCTCGGTCCGGGCCTCGGCGGCGGCGCGTTTTTCGCGCACCTCCGAGGCGCGCCGTTCGGCGTCGCGCTCGGCGGTCTTGGCGTCGCGTTCCGCGGTTTCGGCCTCGGCCAGCGCATCGTCGGCCGCGCGGCGTCGCGTCTCGGCGGTGTCGAGGTCGTCCTGCAAGGTCGCGCGTTCGGCGGCGACGCGCCCCGGCACCGCGCGCGCCTCGTCGAGTTCGGTTTCCGAGCCCGTGCGCCGTTCGGCCAGCTCGCCCAGACGCTGGTCGGCATTGGCGAGCCGTTCGGTCCAGGTGCCGCGCTCGCGTTCGATCTCGGCCAGGCGGCGGGCCCGGCTTTCGGTGTCGCGCTTGAGTTCCTCATGCGCCGAACGCCGCGCCATCATCGTCATCCGCGCCGCTTCAACGGTCACCTTGACCTCTTCCACCGCCGCACGCAGCGCGTCCAGGTCGTCCAACCCGGCCAGCGCACGTGTCGCATCCGCCTTGCGGGTCCGGGCTGCCGTCGCCTCATCGCCATGACGGCGCGCGGCGAGTTCAGCCGCTTCCAGCTTGCCGCCGGCGATGTTGCGGTCGGCCTCGGCACGGCTCATGGCACGGCTGACTTCTGTCAGGGCGTGATCGGCGGCCTTCCTGGCTTCGCGCGCCTTTCGCACATGGTTGGCGAGGTCTTCGAGCTCCGCGCGCAAGAGGTCATGGGCTTTCGCGGCACCATCCGCGCGGGCCGTGGCCTCGACCACGTCCTGTTTGAGTTCCTGCAACCGGTTAAGCTGTTCCAGACGCAACGCGGCGGCAGAGGGCGCATCGCCGGCACCGGCGCGGAACCCGTCCCACCGCCAGAGATCGCCGTCCTTGCTGACCAGCCGCTGCCCCGGTGCAAGATCCGCCTGCAGTCGGGCCCCATTGGCGCGATCGACCAGCCCGACCTGGGCCAGACGACGGGTCAGAACGGGGGGCACGCTGACCATGTCAGAAAGCGGAACAGCGCCCTGCGGCAGACCGGATGCGTTGTCATAGGCGGGCAGCGACGCCCAGCCCGAGATGCCGTCCCCCTCGATGACCGGGGCGCGCAGATCATCGGCGAGTGCCGCGCCGAGCGCCTTTTCAAACCCGGATTTCACCGTCAGCAGGTCCATCACCTGACCGCCTTCCGCCGTGCTGCGATCCACCAGTTTGGCCAGCGCCGAAACCTCGGCCTGCAGCGCCTTGACCTCGCCATCGGCCGAGGAGCGTTCGGCGCGTGCTTCGGCCTCGCGGTTTTGTGCAGCTTCTCGGGCATCATCCGCCGCGGTCAATGCGGTCTCGGCGGCGCTCGCGGTCTTTGTGGCATCGGTCAGGGCCGAGGCGGCAGCAGTTTCGGCTGCCTCCGCCCGGCCGAGGTCGCGCTTAGCGGACGCCGCATCCTCGCCCGCTTTGACTGCGGCCTCTTCGCTGCGCATCAACGTGGTCTCGGCGTCCTGCAACAGGCGTTCGGCCGACTGATGACGCGCGGCAAGGCGGGCCACATCCTCGGTCAGTTGCGCATAGGCACTTTCGCGATCTTGCAGAATGCGCGCGGCATCAGCGGCTTCGGCGGCTGCGGCTTCGATGTTTTCGGCATGCCCCTCCTGTGCGCTTGTCAATTCGTCGGCCTCGGATTGCAGCGCCTCCAGCGTCTTGCCCGCGTCCGCGTTCAACTCGGTTTCACGCTCGGCGTCGCGGGTGAGTTGCTCGATGCGCGCTTCCAGCGTTTCGATTGCGCGCGTCGCGCGCTGTTCTTCGTCATCGAGGGCCGAGGCCTTGACCTGAAGTCGGCTCAGCACCGCTGTCGCAATCGCGGCCTCCTCACGCAGCGCCGGGAGCGCTTCTTCCGCCTTGGCGCGTTCGCCGGTCGCCTGGCGCGCCAGCCGCTCGGCCTCGGCCGTCTCGCGCACCAGTTCGGCAAGCGCGGCTTCGGCGGCGATGCGCGCGCCTTCGGCTTCGCGCCAGCGAATGTAGAGCAATAGTCCTTCGGCGTGGCGCAACTCCGCTCCAATTTCGCGATATCGCTTTGCCTGCCGGGCCTGCCGCGCCAATGTCGCAAGCTGTTGGCTGAGCTGTTCGATGACGTCATCGACGCGCGTCAGGTTGGTCTCGGCCCCCCGCAACTTCAATTCGGCCTCGTGGCGACGTTGGTAAAGGCCCGAGATGCCGGCGGCCTCCTCCAGCACGCGGCGGCGGTTCTGCGGCTTGGCGTTGATCAGTTCCGAGATCTGGCCCTGTCGCACCAGCGCCGGGGAATGCGCCCCGGTTGAGGCATCGGCGAAGAGCATCTGCACATCGCGCGCCCGCACATCCTTGGTGTTGAGCTTATAGGCGCTGCCCGCGTCGCGGGTGATACGACGGATGATCTCCAGCGTGTCGCTGTCGTTGAATCCAGATGGCGCGAGACGTTCCGAGTTGTCGAGAACCAGCGCGACCTCAGCAAAATTGCGCGCGGGCCGGGTCGAGGCACCGGCAAAGATCACGTCTTCCATGCCGCCGCCGCGCATTGCGGTAGGCCGGTTTTCGCCCATCACCCAGCGGAGCGCTTCCAGCAGGTTCGACTTGCCGCAGCCGTTTGGCCCGACCACGCCGGTCAGACCATCGGCGATGATCAGGTCGGTCGGGTCGACAAAGCTTTTGAAGCCGTTGAGACGCAGTTTGTTGAAGCGCAAGGCGGGGTCTCGTGGTTTACGAATCCGGTGGCTGAGTGTCTGGCGTCGATGTGTCAGAGTCAACGGCGAACCCCAAGCAGCGGGGTCCGTCGTTTCTGTTATCCACAAGATATTGTTAAATTGCCTGCGACGTTTTGCGAAGGCGTGCCGCCCTCGCGCTCCCTGGAGTTTTGCGTATTTCTGAAAAGATGAAGATCATGTCAGGTGTCGTGTGTGGAAACTGTCGGGAATGGTGTCGCGGTCGTCGAGCACCAGATCGACCAGCACCTCGGCGCATTTCGGCGCCATGCCGAAGCCGATCTTGAACCCGCCATTGGCGATAAAGTGACCCGGCCGGTCAGGCCACGGGCCGAGCAATGGGGCGCGGCTTTGCGCGCGGGGGCGCACGCCCGCCCAACGTTTCAGGATGCGTGCGCCATGAAGGACGGGAAGGACCGTCGTGGCGCGCTTTAGAAGATCGTCAAGTTGGCGGTCGGTCGTGTCAGGGGCATCGAAGTCGCGTTCTGAGGTGGAGCCTATGGCCACGGTGCCATCGGTGTGCGGGATAATGTGCAACCCGTCGTCATAGATCTGCGCCGCGCCTGCCGCGTTGTGATCCAGCAGGATCGCCTGGCCCTTTACACCGTTGCCCACCGGGCGGCCCAGCCTGTCGCTCAGCTCGCGGAGACCCTGCCAGCCGGTGGCCCAGATCACCGGAACGCCAGCGGGTGCGGCAGCATCGGTGACGGTGCCCCCACGCGCCCGGATCGCTGCGGCCAGGCTTGCCGTGGCGCGGCGCGGGTTCAGAAGGGCTGAGAGCGTGTCGTGAAGGAAAAGGCCTGTGCCAGAAGGGGGCTTCCAGGGACCAGCCTCGGCCTTGTCAATCACCTGCCACACCGCCTGGCCCTGCCAGTTCCGATCGGCGGCTTCGGCGCGGTCGCGGGCAAGCGCGACCTCGCGATCGCTGGCCAGGGCCTGCATGCGTCCGGCGCGTGCGTAGCCGCTGGCGAGACCGGATGTGGCCTCGACCTCGGCCCAGAAGCGCTCGGCCATCATGAGGCTCTCGAACTGGAACTGCTTTTTCTCGTTCCACGGATCGGGCGTGTGCGGTTGCAACGCGCCGACCACGCCGCCAGACGCGCCCGCTCCAGGGCCATGCGGGTCGATCACAGTCACCCGCGCGCCGCGGTTCAACGCGTTCCAGGCCAGCGACAGACCAAAGATGCCAGCGCCGTAAATCGTCAGATCGGCCATGGACAAGCGCCCTTTCCCTTGCCAGTCTCGCGCGTCCCATCAGGTAGGACGTGGCGTGCTGAAAGACCATCCCATTCTCGATTGGCAGGGCGATGTGCCGGTCGCGCGGGCCTTTGACGATCCTTACTTCTCGTTTGGGAACGGGCTGGAGGAGACACGCCATGTGTTTCTGGCGGGCAACGACCTGCCCGCGAGGTTTGCGCCGGGGTTTCACATTGCAGAACTGGGGTTCGGAACCGGGTTGAATGTCCTGGCGGTCTGGGCCGCGTGGTGTGAGACGGGCCTTCAAGGTCCGCTCAGGATCACGAGTTTTGAGCGCTTTCCGATGGCGGTTGAAGATATGGCACGGGCGCATCGGGCCTATCCTGAACTTGAAAGTCAGTCCGATGAACTGCTCGACGGTTTTGCGAGAACGGGCTTTCAGTCCGCCTCACTGTCGCTTGACATCGTGATCGGGGACGCGCGCGAGACGTTGCCTCGCTGGGGGGAGCGGGCCGATGCCTGGTTCCTTGACGGGTTTTCCCCCGCCAAGAACCCCGAACTCTGGGAACCGTCTCTGCTGGCCGAAGTGGCGCGCCATACTGCACCGCATGGCACGGCGGCGACTTATAGCGCGGCGGGTTCGGTGCGCCGAGGGCTTGAGGCTGCCGGGTTCAGTGTTGAACGGGTGCCTGGTTATGGCCGCAAGCGGCACATGACTGTGGCGCGGCTTCCCTAGCCTACGGTCGTCATCCGGCGCGCTGCAAATCCCCGATCAGCGCGTCGATGTCGCCCCGACGTTTGTCAAGCATGGCGCCAATTTCCGCGCGTTCCGACTTCAGCAGGCTGATGCCTTCGATCAGCAGATCGAAGAATTTGTCGCTTCCCGAACGGTCCGAGACCATGAAGCTGACGGCAAAAGGCGATTGGCCCGGCAGTTTGGCCAGGGCGCGCACTTCCTGGAAGTTCTTGACCTGACGTGCGCCGGTGACCTCCACCGTGCCGCCCGCGAACTCGCGGAACCGCTTGCCATATTTGCGCGACATGTAACCGGCAAAGGCAGTGGTGAAACTGCGCATCTGCGCACGCGAGGCGGACCGCGCCGGGGGGCCGAGTGCGGAGCGTGCGATGGTCGGCACATCGGCATATTTTCTGAAGATGCCTTCGAACGTGCGGTAGAGCCGCGAGGCCGACTGGCCCGAGTTGATGGCGCGGTTGATTTCGGCCACGGCAGCGTTGATCACGCGCCGTGCCTCGGCTTCCGTCAATGCGTTGGCTCGGGTGGCCGAGGTCGCGATCAGGGCAGCGGTGCCCAACAGGACGGAACGGCGGGAGAGATCAGAATTCATCATAAAGCCCTTCATAAACCTCATCATAAAGGTTCTCATAGGGGTCAAAAGCATTCTCGGCGGAAGTCTGCCCCGAAAGCTGGAATCTGCGGCTTTCGAGATAGAACAGGCGCAACTGCGCATAGCTGTCGGCGCTTTCGTAGAGAATGCCGTCGACGGTGTCGGCCAGTTCGAAACGCGAATTCAGGACAGACGGGAACGAGGTTGCCGTCGCAACCTCAGCGCCTTCATCGAATATGCTATCCAACGGGTTGGCAATGATATCAACGACTTGACCGATGGCATCCCGCTCGGTCGATGGACCAAAGAGCAACAGTTCAAGATAAGCGCCCTCGCCTGCGCCCCAGACGGCAAGGGTGTCGCCGAAACCTGTGTCGCGTTCTTCCAGGCCGAAAGAGCCGCTGGCAGGGTCGAACAGTCCCAAAAGCCCGATGGTCGTGTTGACCAAGAACCGCGACAGGTTGTGACCGGCATCCTCGATATTGCCCTGCAACAGGTCATTGGCGACATTGCGCGGGCCCGAGAGGTTCGATGCCGCGTTGGACAGGCTCCGTCGCACGGGTTGTGGCACGACATTGCCGTAAACCTGGCTCGCAGGGCGGAAAAACACCGTATCCGCGCCCTTGTTGACAGCATGTACCGCCCGGTTCACCGGCTCGTACGGGTCGTTTATGCCTTCGTCGGTCGTTTTGGCGCAGCCCGCCAGCAGGACGAATCCCGCAATCAGGGCGGCTCTAGAATCAAACGGCAGCTTCACAACAAGACCTATTCATCTTTGCGTTCGTTGGACATAGGGCGGCTGGCCGTGAATTGACAGATCTTGTGACCCGGCTGTGATCGGAATTGCAAAAGAGTGTTGCGTGCAGGATGCGGGCGCTCAATATGGCGGCGAAACTTGGATGGAGCGCGCGAAAATGGCGGACATAGATGCCAGACTAAGGGAATTGGGCCTGGAATTACCGAGTGCGCCCGCACCCGCGGCGAATTACGTGCCTTTTGTGATCACAGGCAATGTGGTCTATGTTTCCGGCCAGATCTCACAACATGCCAACGGGTTGATCACCGGCAAACTCGGTGCCGAACTTACGCCTGAGCAAGGTGCCAAAGCG
>JBCCWG010000068.1:0-17014 GCA_039193985.1 Pseudomonadota bacterium | reverse complement strand
GTGGTTCGCAGGTTCAGAGGCGAAGGCGTCCAGAAAGTGGACGGCAAAGGTCGGGTGTCCATCCCGGCCAACTATCGCTCTGTGCTGCGCGATGGCGATCCGAACTGGTCCGAAGGCAAGCTTCCCGAGTTTATCATTGTCTACGGCGACGAGCGGCGGGACTTCCTTGAATGCTTCACTATCGACAGCGCCAATGAAGTGGATGAAAAGATCGCGCGCATGCCGCGTGGCTCGCGTCAGCGGCGTGCGCTTGAGAAACTGTTCAACGGCCAGTCGCTGCCCGCTACGGTCGACGACACCGGGCGGATCGTGCTGCCGCAGAAATTGCGAGACAAACTGAAAATTTCGTCCGAGGCGTATTTCATCGCCATGGGCGATACGTTCCAGATCTGGAAACCGGAGAGCTTTGAGGCGTCCGAAAGCGCGGTGGACGAATTGCTGGATGCGATGCCGCCGGGTGCCGATATCTGGACGCTCCTTGATGATGGGGAGGATGGCTGACCTATGACCGCCCCGCATATCCCGGTTCTTCTCGATGCCATTCTCGAGGCTTGTGCGCCTGTCGAAGGCGTCTGGCTGGACGGGACGTTCGGCGCAGGCGGCTACAGCAAAGGATTGCTGGAGGCAGGGGCCGAACGAGTGATTGGCGTTGACCGCGATCCGATGGTGTTCGAGATGGCCGATGAGTGGGCCAAGGACTGTGGCGACCGGTTGACGCTGGTGGAAGGCACGTTCTCCGACCTCGACACGCATGCTGGCGCGGCGCTGGATGGTGTGGTGCTGGACCTCGGCGTGTCGTCGATGCAGCTCGATCAGGCGGAACGCGGGTTTTCGTTCATGGCCGATGGGCCGCTTGATATGCGGATGAGCCGGTCAGGTATCAGTGCGGCCGATGTGGTGGCCGAAGCCAGCGAAGCGATGCTGGCAGACATATTGTATCACTATGGTGAAGAGCGGGCGGCAAGACAGGTTGCGCGCGCCATCGTGAAAATGCGGCAGGACGGCCCGATCGAGACGACCGGGGCCCTCGTGCGGATCGTCGAAACCGTCCTGCCGCGTCCGAAACCTGGGGCTTCTCATCCTGCGACACGAACCTTTCAGGCTTTGCGCATCGCGGTGAACGACGAATTTAGTCAGCTTGTACAGGGACTTGAGGCCGCCGAACGTGCGCTAAAGGCAGGTGGCTGGCTGGCAGTGGTGAGCTTTCATTCGCTGGAAGACCGCGTTGTGAAACGCTTTTTTCAGGCCCGTGGCGCGAGGAGCGGCGGCAATCGGTACCAACCCGAAGTCGCAGCGGAAGCGGCCCGGTTTGAGGCGCGCAACAAGGCGATCCCGCCAAGCGCGGCCGAAGTGGCGCGCAACCCGCGCGCCCGCTCCGCTAAGCTGCGGGTCGGGCGGCGTACATCGGCACCCGCCGGACCGGTGGATCGCACCGCACTGGGGTTGCCCAAACTGGTGGAGGTGGCATGAAGTCGTTCTTCTTCCTTCTGACCGCTTGCGTTGTGATGGCGCTCGCCGTTTGGGCCTATCGCCAGAACTACGAGACACAGGCAACGTTGCGCGAAGTTGATGCCCTCCGGGAAGACATTTCGCAGCTGCGTGAGCGGGCCGGGGTTCTTCGGGCGGAATGGGCGTTCCTCAACCGGCCCGAGCGGTTGGCCGACCTGGCAGACATGAACTTTGACCGATTGGGTCTCCTGCCGCTCCGGCCCGAGCACTTCGGACAGATCGAGCAGATCCCCTTTCCCGTTGAACAAGTGCAAGACGTGATGCTGCGGGAGGAGGCGGAATGACCCGGACGCCGCTCCGCCCGCTGGCCCGGATCCTCGTGGCGCGCCGCGCAGGCGAGAACCCCGATGCGATCGAGCGCGCGAACCTTGTCGCCCGTCACGAGGCTGACCGCGATGCACAACGACAGCGGGCTGAAGGGCGCCTTCTGGTGCTTGGCGTGGCGTTTCTTTGCGCATTCGCCATGGTTGGTTTGCGGATGAGTGCCCTGGCCGCTTCCGATCCGGCCGAACCGCGTTCCGCGGCATCCGGTGCCCAAATCGTCGCCACGCGCGCCGACATCACCGACCGCAACGGGCGTATCCTTGCCACCAATCTGTCGACCCACGCGCTTTATGCACAGCCGCCCCACATGATCGATCCGGTCAAAGCGGCACGCCAACTGGCAAAGATATTTCCCGATCTGAGTGAAGAGCGGCTGCTCAAGCAGTTCACGGGCGAGCGCAAGTTTATCTGGATCAAGCGCCGCATCAGCCCCGAACAACAGCAGGCCGTATTCGACATCGGCGATCCGGGTCTGCTGTTTGGCCCGCGCGAGATGCGGCTTTATCCCAACGGTGCCCTGGCTGCTCACGTGCTGGGCGGTGCAGGGTTCGGTCGAGAGGGCGTTAACTCGGCCGAGGTGATAGGCGTCGCTGGGATCGAACGTGCACTTGATACCGAAATGCGCGATCCGGGGCGCGGGGACGTGCCTTTGACCTTGTCGCTCGACCTCACCATCCAGGCGGCAGTCGAGCGTGTTCTGGAAGGCGGCATGCGCCTGATGAACGCGCGCGGCGCCGCCGCCGTGCTAATGGACATTCATACGGGTGAGATCGTCTCGCTCGCCAGTCTGCCCGACTTTGACCCCAACGACCGGCCAAGGCCGCTGACCCAAGGGGATCAGGCGGAAAGCCCGCTTTTCAACCGTGCGGTGCAGGGGCTGTATGAACTGGGCTCGACTTTCAAGATTTTCACTATCGCGCAAGGCATCGAGGAACGGCTGGTCAGCCAGTCTACCTGGATCGACACAACGGGTCCGCTGCGGTGGGGCACGCATCGCATTCGCGACTTCCGTGACCATGGCAAGGCGCTGACGGTCGAAGACGTGATCGTCAAAAGCTCCAACATCGGCACCGCGCGTGTTGCCATGATGATCGGACCAGAGCGGCAGCAAGGCTTCCTTGGCAGTCTCGGTCTTTTCGCGCCATCCCCGGTCGAACTGATCGAAGCACCTGGGGCCAAGCCGCTGCTGCCGCGCAACTGGTCGGAAATTCACACCATGACCATCTCCTATGGGCATGGCATGTCCGCCTCGCCGCTGCACATGGCCACGGCCTATGCGACGTTGCTGAACGGGGGGTACAAGGTCACGCCAACGCTGCTGCGGCGCGAAACACCTGTGATTGGCCCACAGGTCGTGTCATCGAACACTTCGAAACAGGCGCGCGACATGCTGCGCAAGGTCGTCTCGGAAGGGACCGCGTCGCTCGCTGATGTTGCGGGATACCACGTGGCTGGCAAGACCGGGACGGCGGACAAACCTAAGGCACAGGGCGGCTATTACGATGAAAAGGTGATCGCCACCTTCGCGTCGGTCTTCCCCGCCAACGACCCGAAATACGTGCTGGTCGTCACGCTGGACGAACCCATCGACACCACGGGCGAAAAACCGCGCCGCACCGCAGGCTGGACGGCTGTGCCGGTTGCGGCAGAGGTTATTCGCCGCGTCGCACCGCTTCTGGGACTGGCGCCCGACACCTCAGCGGGTGTAACACTCGCCCGGAATTGAACCGTCAAGGAGAGAGCCGTGCAGACCCGGGCCAGGACGAAATCGCTTGCCGAACTGGGTTTGACCGTGGCGCGAGGGGCCGAGACGCGGATCACGGGCCTCTCCGTCGATAGCCGGGATGTGAAACCCGGCCATCTCTTCGCCGCGCTTCCGGGCGTGAAGATGCACGGGGCCGAGTTCATCCAATACGCGCTCCGCATGCAGGCGGGTGCGATCCTGACCGATCGCGACGGTGCAGCCCTCGCCGCTGATGCCCTGACCGACGATGTGCCCGTGGTCATCGTCGAGGATCCGCGCGAGGTGCTGGCCTTTACCGCCGCGCTCTGGTTCGAAGCCCAACCGGAAGTGCAGGTGGCGGTCACCGGCACCAATGGCAAAACCTCGGTCGCGTCTTTCACCCGGCAACTCTGGACGGAAATGGGAGCCGAGGCGATCTCGGTCGGAACGACCGGCGTCGAGGGCGGTTACACCGCGCGGCTCGGCCATACGACGCCCGAGCCGATTACCCTGCACCGTGTTTTGAGTGAGGCCGCGGATGCCGGCGTGACTCATGCGGCGATGGAGGCGTCGTCCCACGGGTTGGCGCAGCGACGGGTTGACGGGGTGCGCTTGCGCGCTGCCGGATTTACCAACCTCAGTCAGGATCATCTCGACTACCACGCTGATTTCGAAGATTATTTCAACGCAAAAGCGGGCCTTTTTGCGCGCGTTTTGCCCGAGGATGGTACCGCCGTCATCAATATCGACGATGCCTATGGCGCGCGTATGGCCGAAATTGCCGAGGACCGGGGGCAGGACCTTCTCACCATCGGCCGGACCAGCGATGCGATGCTGCAGATCCTCGGCCAACGCTATGACGCGACGGGGCAGGAACTTCGATTTGAGTGGGCGGGGCGCATTCAGCAAATCCGTATGGGGCTGATCGGCGGATTTCAGGCCGAAAACGCTTTGGTCGCCGCGGGACTCTGTATTGGCACCGGCGCCGATCCGCAGGAAGTGTTCGACACGATGCCCATGCTGGGAACCGTTCGCGGGCGCATGCAATTCGCGGCGCGGCGCGACAATCAGGCGGCGGTTTTTGTCGATTATGCCCACACGCCCGATGCGCTTGCCACCGCGCTCAAGGCGATCCGCCCGCATGTACTAGGCCGCTTGATCGTCGTCTTCGGCGCGGGCGGGGATCGCGACACCGCAAAACGCCCGCAGATGGGCAAGGCCGCCGCCGACCATGCCGATGTGATCTTCGTCACCGATGACAACCCACGCAGCGAAGACCCCGAACTGATCCGCCGCCAGGTCCTGGGCGGCATCCCGTCGGGCGAGGCGACCGAGGTCGGCGACCGGGCCGAGGCGATACTGCGTGCGGTCGACGCTCTCGGCCCGGGCGACACGCTGCTGATTGCGGGCAAGGGCCACGAGACAGGGCAGGAGATCGGCGACACCATCCTGCCCTTCGACGATGTCGAACAGGCCAGCGTCGCCGTGGCTGCGCTTGACGGGAAAGGCCTGTGACCGCGCTTTGGACCAGTGACGATGCCTGCTCTGCCACCGGCGGCCGTTTGCTTGGGCCGGACTGGCTGGCCACGGGTGTGTCGATCGACACCCGGACGCTGCAGCCGGGCGACCTCTTCGTCGCGTTGAAGGATGTCCGCGACGGCCATGACTTTGTCGCAGAGGCGCTGGCCAAGGGGGCCGCCGCCGCGATGGTATCGCGTGTTCCGGAGGAGGTGGAAGACGGGGCGCCGTTGCTCATCGTCGAAGATGTTCTGGATGCCCTTACCGATCTGGGACGTGCGGCGCGCACCAGAAGCAATGCAAAAGTCATTGGCGTCACGGGCTCGGCAGGTAAGACCTCGACCAAGGACATGTTGTATCATGTGCTGAGCGCGCAAGGGAAAACCCATGCCGCCGAGGCGAGCTATAACAATCATTGGGGCGTCCCGCTTACACTCGCCCGAATGCCTCAAGACACCGAGTTCGCCGTGATTGAGATCGGGATGAATCATCCAGGCGAAATCGCACCCCTGGCCCGGTTTGCGCGATTGAATGTTGCGGTGATCACCACCGTCGCACCGGCGCATCTTGCGGCCTTTGAAAGTGTCGAAGGGATCGCGGTTGAGAAAGCCTCGATCTTCGAAGGGCTGGAGCCGGGAGGCACCGCGTTGTTCAATGCCGACGTAGAAACTGCTCCGATCCTCAACGCCGCCGCCAAGGAATATGCCGCACGCCGGATCGGGTTCGGCGAACACGCCGACGCGGCACTTCGCGCCCTCAATGTGACTTTGACCGACAGTGCCAGCGTGGTTGAAGGGCGTTCTTCCAAAAGTTCGTTCTTGTTCAAGGTCGGCGCGCCGGGTCGCCATTTCGCGATGAACGCGTTGGCGGTATATGGCATTGTGCAAGTGGTCGGCGCGGACGCCGATGTGGCGGCTTGCGATCTTGGCCTGTGGCGTGCGCCCGCCGGACGCGGCCAGCGCGAAACGATCATGCTCGACGCTGTCGAAGGGATGTCGATTGACTTGATCGACGATGCGTACAACGCCAATCCGGCTTCGGTCGCCGCAGCCCTCGATGTGCTGGCCGCAATCGAGCCGAAACAGGGGCAGGGGCGCATCGCCACGGGCCGCCGCATCGCCATTCTTGGCGATATGTTGGAATTGGGCGTTAACGAGTTGGATTTACACCGTGGACTGGCCGATCACCCTGCTATGGCAGCGGTCAATCGTGTAACCTGCGTTGGCCCCCGGATGCGCGCGCTCTATGACGCTTTGCCGGTTGAGAAACGTGGGCGTTGGGTGGAGGCGGCACAGGACCTGGTTGCCCAGGCACATAAGCTGATCGATGCGGGCGACGTCGTGCTGGTCAAGGGATCGAAAGGGTCGCAGGTAAGCCTGGTGGTGGATGCGCTGAGAAAGCTGCACCAGGCTGGCAACGAAGGAACGAACTAACATGCTCTACTGGCTGACAGCGTTTTCGGATGGCGGCGACGTCTTCAACCTTTTCCGTTACATTACCTTTCGGGCAGGCGGGGCGTTTTTCACGGCACTCGTCTTCGGCTTTATCTTCGGAAAGCCCCTGATCAACCTTCTTCGTGCCAAGCAGAAGAACGGGCAGCCTATTCGTGAGGATGGCCCGGAAAGCCACATTTTGAACAAGGCGGGCACACCCACCATGGGCGGTCTCCTAATCCTGTCAGCCCTGTTGGTGGCCACGCTGCTCTGGGCGCGCTGGGACAACGGGTATGTGTGGATCGTGCTCTTTGTCACCGCGGCCTTTGGCGTGTTGGGCTTTGCCGATGACTACTCAAAAGTCACGAAAAACGACAACTACTCGGGCCTGTCTGCGCGGCTCCGCCTTGTGATCGGCTTTGTTGTGGCGGGCATCGCGGGCGTCCTAGCTGCGCTGTTACATCCGCCAGAGCTTTCGAACCAGTTGGCTGTGCCGGTATTCAAGGACGTTCTGTTCAACCTCAGCATCGTATTCATCCCTTTCGCGATGATCGTGATCGTGGGCTCGGCCAATGCGGTGAACCTGACCGACGGGCTCGATGGGTTGGCCATCATGCCGGTGATGATCGCCGCCGGGACGCTCGGCGTGATCGCTTATGTTGTCGGTCGGGTCGATTGGTCCGGCGACCTCGGCATCCACTACGTGCCGGGCACGGGCGAGATCCTCGTCTTTGCCGCTGCGCTCATCGGGGGCGGCCTTGGGTTTCTCTGGTACAACGCACCCCCCGCCGCCGTCTTCATGGGCGACACCGGGTCGCTGGCCCTCGGCGGCGCGCTCGGCGCCATCGCAGTGGCCACCAAGCACGAGATTGTTCTCGCCATCGTCGGCGGGCTTTTCGTGGTCGAGGCGCTCTCGGTCATCATCCAGGTCGGCTACTTCAAGCTGACCGGCAATCGCGTCTTCCTGATGGCCCCCATCCACCACCATTTCGAGAAACGCGGCTGGGCGGAAAGCCAGATCGTCATCCGATTCTGGATCATCTCGCTGATCCTGGCGCTGGTCGGCCTTGCGACGCTGAAGGTGCGGTGATGCGGGCGCTGGTTACGGGGGGCAATCGCGGAATTGGACTTGAAATTGCGAAGGGTCTGCTGGCGCGAGACATTCACGTCATTATCGGCGTTCGCGACTTTGAGGCAGGCAAGCAGGTTGCAAACGAGATCGGTGCCGATTGCGTTTACTGTGATTTGGACGGTGCATTCGACACAATGGTGCTGCCATCGGACCTGGAGGTCGACATCCTCGTCAACAATGCGGGTGTACTCTATGAGGCGGACCTCTTTTCAAAGGCCGCAAAGTTCGATGAAACGATCGACGTCATGTTGCGTGCGCCGTACCTGATGATGCGCTCGGCCCTCTCTCACATGAAGCGAGGAGGCTACGGGCGGATCGTCAACGTCTCCTCCGGCTGGGGCAGCTTTGCCGAGGGGCTTGGAGGCCCCGGAGCCTATGGCATCGCAAAGGCCGCCTTGAACGCGCTCACCGTCGCCTCCGCCCGCGAAGCGCCGCCGGGCGTCAAGATCAACGCCATGTGCCCCGGTTGGGTCCACACCCGCATGGGCGGGCCATCGGCGCCGCTGACCCCGGAAGAGGGTGCAGACACCGCCATCTGGCTTGCGACATTGCCCGAAGACGGCCCCAACGGAAAATTCTTCCGCCGCCGCAAGGAGATCGAATGGTAAAGGACGCATGCGCCGTGCGCCTGAGCCACACGCGTTTCGCTTGCGCTTGCCGGAAGCGACGTCCCGGTGTAGCCGGAAGAAAATGGAGTGTCTGAGTTATGGGCTTTCTCATCCGCTGGCTCGCCGCTTTCGTGTTGCTGGCCGCCACTTATAACCCGACCGAGCTGTCCTACATCCGCTGGGCGACGGAGAACTGGAACACCCAGACGCCTCTGGTCGTGCTCTTCGGTCTCATCCTGCTGGTGGCCTTTATCCTGTTCCTCACCGCAGTGCTGCGCGGCATTGGCACGTTTGGTGTAATCCTCATCGCTGCAGTCCTCGGCGCGCTGATCTGGGTGCTCTATGATCTTGGCTGGCTCAGCCTTGACAACCCTTCTGCGAATACCTGGATCGCATTGGTGATGATCTCCATAGTACTGGCCGTGGGGATGTATTGGGGCATCCTCTGGCGTCGCATCTCGGGCCAGCTTGAAGTCGACGACGACGGGCAGGGTTGATGCGCAGGATTGTCATCACAGGCTGCTCTGGCGGCGGCAAATCCACGCTGCTGGCCGAGCTTGCGGCGCGCGGTCATGCCGTAGTCAAGGAACCGGGCCGTCGTGTCATCGCGGCCGAACGGGCAGCGGGCGGCACCGGGTTCCCCTGGAAAGACGCAACTCGTTTCGCCGACCTCGCCTTCTGGATGGCGCTTGCAGATCACGGCTCGGCCAATGCCGCATTGACCTTTTTCGACCGCAGCGCACTCGACCAGGCCGCCTGGTACGCGCGGCAGAACAGCGCCCCTCCAGCTGAGGTGCCGCGTTACGACAACGCGGTGTTCCTGGCGCCACCCTGGCCCGAAGTTTACGCACAGGATGAAGACCGGCAACACGGGTTCGACGACGCCGTCGACGAGTATATCGACCTTGCGACGCGGCTGCCCGGCTGGGGATATCAGTGCCACATCCTGCCGAGGCTGAGCGTCGCCGAACGCGCCGATTTCGTGCTCACCACCATCGGGAATGAGGCCGCGGCATGATCCCGGTTCAGGGTGTGACCGGCACACGCATCGCTGTCCTGGGGCTTGGGCGTTCGGGCCTGACGGCGGCCCGCGCCCTGGCAGCAGGTGGTGCCGCGCCGCTGTGCTGGGACGAGAGCGAAACGGCGCGCGAGGCGGCACGTGACGCCGGTCTGACCCTGCATGATCTGACCCACCGTGATGCTTGGGACGGGGTAACGCGCCTGGTGCTTAGCCCCGGCATTCCGCATCTCTATCCCCAACCGAACGCTGTCGTGACCGCAGCCATGGCGGCGGGGGTGCCGGTCGACAATGACATAGGGCTCTTCTTCCGCTCGCTCGCCACGCCGGAGTGGGACAGGTTTGAGACAGCGCCCAAAGTTGTCGCCGTGACCGGCTCGAACGGAAAGTCGACCACCGTCGCGCTGATCCACCAAGCGCTTGAAGCCCTAGGCCGCGACAGCCAACTGGCCGGGAACATCGGCCGCGGTGTGCTGGACATCGACCCGCCGGGTGACGGGGGCATCGTGGTGCTGGAACTCTCTTCATACCAGACCGAGCTTGCCCGGGCGCTGACCCCGGACATTGCCGTTTTCACAAACCTCAGCCCCGACCACCTTGATCGCCACGGTGGCATGGGCGGGTATTTTGCCGCCAAGCGCCGGCTCTTTGCCGAAGGCGGGCCGGATCGCGCCATCATCGGCGTCGATGAGACGGAGACGCGGTTCCTCGCCAACCAGCTTTCCGAAGGGGCCAGCGACGACCGCGTGATCCGCCTGTCGGTGACTGCCAAGCTCGACGGTCCGGGCTGGAACGTCTTTGCCCGCAAGGGGTTCCTTGCCGAGTATCGCAAGGGGCGTCAGGTGGCGTCGATCGACTTGCGTCAGATGCCTGGCCTACCCGGGGCGCACAACCACCAGAACGGCTGTGCCGCCTATGCCGTTCTCCGCACCCTTGGTCTTGCTCCGAAAGCCATTGAAGAGGCGTTTCACGACTTCACCGGGTTGCCACACCGCTCACAACTGGTGGGCGAAAAGGACGGAGTGCGGTTTATCAACGACAGCAAGGCCACGAACGCCGAAGCTGCTGCGCAGGCCCTCAAGGCCTTCGACCGCATCCGTTGGATCGTGGGTGGGCAGGTGAAGGACGGCGGCCTCACCGCGCTCCATCCGCATCTTGGGCATGTGGCCAAGGCCTACGTGATCGGACGCCACGCGGCGGAAACGGCGCTGATGCTCGGCGATTGCCCGCACGAGGTCTGCACGACGATGGCAAAAGCCGTAGCCAGTGCGGCCAGTGACGCGGAGCCGGGCGACACAATCCTGTTGGCGCCCGCTGCCGCCAGCTTTGACCAATACGACAACTTTGAAAAACGTGGCGACGATTTCATCGCTCAAGTTGAGCATGCGCTTTCATAGTCGGAAAGCCCAATCCCCGGGCCCGGTGAACCGCGGAAATCTGTCTGCCGGTGACAGGCCAACCCGGTGATCCGCCCAACCTCGTCGGTGCCAGCGTCGGGAACCACCAGCGCAGGGTGTTTTCCAAAGCGTGTAAAGTCCTATCTTTGGTCCAGAAGTATCCCGGGGGGTCTGGGGGGCTGGCCCCCCAGCGGATCGGCGCGCGAAGCGCGGCGAGACTAGAGGATACTCTGCCCCGTTGCCGCCCAATCCTTGAGGAAGGCATCGAGCCCCTTATCCGTCAGCGGGTGCTGCGCCATCTTGCGGATCACATCCGGCGGGGCAGTCGCGACATCGGCCCCGATTTTGGCCGCCTCGCTCATGTGATTGGCCGAACGGATTGACGCGGCGAGGATGTTCGTCTCAAACCCGTAGTTGTCATAAATCTCGCGGATATCCGCAATGAGGTCCATGCCGTCTAGATTTAGATCGTCAAGACGCCCGATAAACGGCGAAATGAAGGTGGCTCCCGCCTTGGCGGCAAGCAGTGCCTGATTGGCCGAGAAACAGAGCGTGACATTCACCATATGCCCGTCACCGGAGAGCTTTTTGCAGGCCTTCAGCCCTTCCCAGGTGAGCGGCACCTTGATCGCGATGTTTTCGCCGATCTTCTTCAGCTCCAGGCCCTCGGCGATCATCCCCTCGGCATCGGTCGCCACGGTCTCGGCGCTGACCGGACCTGGCACCATACCGGCAATCTCGGCGATCACTTCCTTGATATCACGGCCCGATTTGTGGATCAGCGACGGGTTTGTGGTCACGCCATCGACCATACCCAACTCATTTAGTTCGGCAATTGCGGCGGTGTCGGCGGTGTCGACGAAGAATTTCATGGGGTCCCCCTCTGGCAATCCGGGTCTCGGTCGTGGCACTGATAGCGCAAGCCCACAGGGAACAAAACCCACCCGGAGGAGAGCTTATGGATCCCACAACCTGGATTGCTTTTGTTGCCGCTTCGACCGCGCTTCTTCTGATCCCTGGCCCAACCGTGCTTCTGGTCCTCGCCTATGCCCTGTCGAAAGGCAAACGTATCGCTGTGCCCACGGCGGTCGGTGTGGCCACTGGGGATCTCATTGCCATGACCGCGTCGCTTGCTGGGCTTGGTGCGCTGGTTTTAGCATCGGCCACGCTCTTTGCCGTACTGAAATGGATCGGCGCGATCTATCTGGTCTGGCTTGGGATCAGGATGATCCTTGGCGCGAAACAGGCGAGTCTCGATCTGCCGCAGGCGAAGGGTGAGCTTACCCCGCGTGTCGCATTTGCCAATGCGGCAGTCGTGACGGCGCTGAATCCCAAAAGCATTGTCTTCTTCATTGCGTTCGTTCCCCAGTTCATCAGTGCGAGCGATCCTTTCCTGCCGCAGGCGGCGACCCTGATCGCCAGCTTTGTCTTTCTCGCGGGCGTCAACGCGCTCGCCTATGCCCTTCTCGCCGACAGACTTCGCGCCACGATCAAACGCCCTGCCGTTATCCAGTGGCTCACCCGGGCGGGCGGCGGCACTCTGATCGCGATGGGCTTAGCTACGGCAACGTTTCGCCGCGCCCCGGCCTGATGCGGCACTACGACGAAGGCGATCTGATCTCGGTCCTGACGACCCAACCGCTGGACCGCAAGCTCGATTACAAAGCCGCGGAAGGGGGCTGTTTCGAAGGCGCATTCGTCGAGGTTCCACTCGGTCCCCGTAAGGTCATCGGCGTGGTTTGGGGTGAAGGGGAGGGCGGCTATAACCCTTCCAAGGTGCGGTCGGTGATCCGCGTTCTGGACGCCGTGCCCATGCGCGACGAGATGCGGCAGTTTCTGCTCCGGGCCGCCGAATACACACTGACACCGATGCCGGCGATGCTGCGGCTGGCCACCCGTTCGCCCGGTCTCGGTGACCCGCCAGCGATGCGGGTGATCTATCGGCGTGGTTCTGTGGATGCGCCTGACCGCTGGACGGCCGCGCGCAAAAAGGTTGTGGCGGTCTTGGACGAGTTCGGCGGGCTTGCCTTCACGCTCGGCGAGCTGGCTGAGATGGCGGGCGTTTCCACAAGCGTGGTGAAAGGTCTGGTGAAGCAGGGTGTTGTCGCAGAGGAGGAAAGCCCGCGCGATCTGCCTTATCCGCGACTGATACCAGGCGTCATTGGTCAGGCCCATGGCAGCGTGGCGCTGACCGAGGAACAGGCGACTGCCGCAGAAGCGCTCCGTCAAGGTGTTGCAGCCCGCCAATACAGCACTGCGTTGCTCAAAGGCGTCACCGGCTCGGGCAAGACCGAAGTCTATCTCGAAGCTGTCGCTGCCTGTCTCGAGGCCGGGCGCCAGGCCCTGGTCCTGCTGCCCGAGATTGCGCTGACCGCTGAGTTTCTCACCCGTGTCGAAGACCGCTTCGGGGCCCGTCCGGCCGAATGGCATTCGGGCGTCACGATGACCGAACGCCGCCGCGCCTGGAGAATGATTTCCGAAGGGAGTGCACAACTCGTGGTAGGTGCGCGGTCGGCACTTTTCCTGCCCTATCAGGACCTTGGCCTGATCGTCGTGGATGAGGAGCACGACACGTCCTATAAGCAGGAGGACGGCGTCCTCTACAACGCCCGCGACATGGCTGTGTTGCGCGCCTCGATGACCAAGGCGCAGGTGGTGCTGGCCTCGGCCACGCCCTCGCTCGAGAGCTGGGTCAATGCTGAAGCGGGGAAGTACGAACGCCTAACCCTAACCGCCCGGTTCGGCGAAGCGGTGATGCCCGAGATGCACGCCATCGACATGCGCGCCGAAGCTTTGCCTGCGAGCCGCTGGATATCCGAGACCCTTGCCAGCGCGGTGCGCCAGCGCTTAGGCGCCGGTGAGCAGTCGCTTCTCTTTCTCAACCGGCGCGGCTATGCCCCCGTTACCATTTGCCGGGCCTGCGGTCACCAGATCGGCTGCGACCATTGCGACGCGCGCATGGTCGAGCATCGCTTCCAGAAACGGCTTATGTGCCACCAATGCGGTGAGACGAAACCGATGCCCACGGTTTGCCCGTCCTGCGGGGCAGCAGGCAGGCTTGCCCCTGTCGGGCCGGGCGTCGAGCGGATCACTGAGGAAGTCAGCGCGCTGTTCCCAGAGGCGCGGACCGCGCTGTTGTCCTCCGATCTTTATGGATCGGCGCGGGCACTGAAGGCTCAGATCGAAGACATTGCGGCAGGCGGCGCCGACATCATCATCGGCACCCAGATCGTGGCCAAAGGCCACAATTTCCCACTTCTCACTCTGGTCGGTGTGATCGACGCCGATCTTGGACTGCAAGGCTCCGACCTTCGCGCTGCCGAACGCACCTTTCAACTCATGCGCCAGGTTGCGGGCCGTGCCGGGCGTGCCGAGAAACCGGGTGTCGCGCTTATGCAAACCTATCAGCCCGAGCATCCGGTGATCCGTGCAATTCTGTCAGGCGAGGAAGAGGCGTTCTGGAAAGCCGAAGCGGCCGAGCGTCGCGCGGCCGGTGTGCCGCCCTACGGGCGCATGGCCGGCATCGTGCTCTCGTCCCCGGATGTGCAGGAGGTCTTCGACTACGGCAAAGCGCTCGCTTCACGCACCCAGCCGCTCCAAAGAATCGGCGCGCAAGTCTTCGGCCCGGCCGCTGCCCCGATCGCGCGTATCCGTGGCCGCCACCGGGTTCGTCTGTTGGTGAAGGCGGAGAAGACCGCGCCCATCCAAAAGGCAATCGACCAGTGGCTCAGCCAGTTTCGCGCTCCGAACAACCTGCGCGTTACAATCGATATCGACCCACAGAGTTTTTACTGAGGCAGCACATTGGCGTCACTCCTGTTGGTTGCGCGAAGTCCGCTGTGCGGACGAATCTGCCGTTGGATGCCGCGCCATCAATTTCCGGTTTTTTTGTGTGGCGGTGTGCTCAGTGTTTTTTCCAGTTCGTCACTCAAATTTGCTGCCAAATCGAAAAACTGTCGACGCACCGTTTGTGCGTAAGGATTGGACTTCTCAATCGCTTCAAACACTTCTGGCGCATCATGCTGAACCATGGAAATGGCTTCAGATAATAAGTCAAAGCTCTTTGTTGTCATGCGCGTTGGCAACGGCCCCATTCTCAATAGCACTTTGGCGATGAGATGCGTAAGCCCCTGGACAACGGCTGCTTCTTGGTCGTGTTCTTCTGGTGTCGTCATGAGGACAGTCAGACCAAGCGACTTGCGCAAGAACGCAGCCAGCCTCGCATGTCGGTTTCCCTTAACGGGGCAGACTGCAACTTTGAGCTCCTCGATTCCATGCGTCGCACTCTGAGGACCGAACAAGGGGTGGGTCGCCACGATATCCACATAGTTGGGTAGCAGCCGCCGCATCATTTCTGCAGGAATTACTTTGACTGAGCCGACATCGACAATCAGCGCGCCGGGTTTGCAAGCAACCGCGATCTCGCTGACAACCTGCTGAAATGAGGATACTGGTGCCGCAATGAGGACCACATCAGCCTGCGATACCGAGTTCAATGATGCCAGACGCACTCCGAGTTGCTTTGCGACCTTGGCAACGTCCGGAGACGGATCGTAAGCCGCTATTTCGAAATGTTGGCCAAGATGAAGGGCGGCAAGTTGTCCGAATGCGCCAAACCCCACGATGCCTAGCGACGTGTCATTGCTTCTTGTGTCGTTGCTCATTTTTCGACCTTTGAATTTGCCGCCCGGCGCAAGGTCGATTTCAGGTTGACCGCTGTCAGGGGCAGCGGAAAACCAATGATGAACTATCCGCAGCTATCGAGGCTGAGGATAGTAGTTCTGCGATGCGAAGAACGAACTCACCATACCGCCAGCGATAAGGCACCTAAAACAGCAGAGTCAACGGTTTGCCGCTTGGAAGACGTGAGCTGTGGCACAGCATTCCGGAGGTATGAACTCGAAGCAGCCCTTCAATGAATCACCCTCACGGGAATTTTTTCGCCGCATCGGGCGTAAGCAGTCTAAACAGGACTGATCGCAAAGGGCAGACCCATGTTCAAACGTTTCACTCTCTTAGCCTGCCTGTTCTTTCTGGGCACTCAGGCTGTGTCGGCCCCGGCTGAGTACCGGCTGCAAAAGGATCAAAGCCGCGTTGGCTTTGTCTGGTTCTTCGGAGATGACGCGATCACCGGTGAGATGCCGGTGGCGCGCGCCAGTATCGCGCTGGATTTCGACCAACCAGCGAACAGCCGGATCAATGTCGCGGTCGACGCTGCAAAGGCCCGGGCCGGCGCGCCGCTTGCGGGAGAGGCGATGAAGGGCCAGAGCGTGCTTTGGACCGACAGGTTCCCCGAGATCACTTTTCAAAGCCAGACCGTTCGACGCGATGGGGCGGGCGGCGCAGTCCTGACCGGGCGTTTGACAGTCCGCGGCGTCACGCAGCCTCAGACGTTCACAGCGCGTCTCTTTCGCCCCGCGGGCGCAGCACCCGGCGACCGCTCGCGGCTGACCATTCGTCTGCAGGGCAGTCTTTCGCGCAGCGCGTTTGGGGCCGACGGGTTTTCTGGAATGGTGGGTGATACGGTAACGCTCGACATCCAGGCTCTCATCGCGCGCGTGGAATAGATAGCTTTCGCACGCGCCCGATTGGGCGTAAGGCGGGGCATGACCACCGTCGACATAACCTCGGCCGAGGACCTGCCAGTCTGGCGTCGGCCTATCGCGCTCTTGGTTCTGATGGCGATTGCAATGCCGCTGGCGTTTTCGACCTGGGCCGCGCTTCTGAACAACTTCGTCATCGAGCGTGCGGGCTTTACCGGCGTGGAGAACGGCTGGTTGCACACGGTGCGCGAGATCCCCGGGTTCCTCTCTTTTGCGGTCGTGTTCATCCTGCTCGTGATGCGCGAGCAATTTCTTGGCATCCTGTCGCTTGTCACATTGGGTGTGGCCAGTGCGGTGACGGCTTGGTTTCCTACCTTTGGCGGTATCTTGATGGTGACGTTCATCGCCTCGATCGGGTTCCACTTTTTTGAGACTGTGAACACATCCCTGCAATTGCAGTGGATCAGCAAGGAACGCGCGCCGCAGATGCTCGGCTGGCTTGTGGCGGTGGGGTCGGGCGCGTCGCTGCTCTCCTATGGCACTATTGTCGCGACCTGGCAGCTTTTCGATCTTTCATACAACACCGTTTACATGATCTCGGGCGGCGCCTGTGTACTGATTGCCGTCTATTGCCATTTTGCCTTTCCGAACTTCCGCGCAAAGCCGCAAGCCAAGAAGATGGTGCTGAAACGGCGCTACTGGCTTTATTACGCGCTACAGTTTGTGGCAGGGGCGCGGCGGCAGATCTTTGTCGTTTTTGCGGCTTTCATGATGGTCGAGCATTTCGAATTCGACGTTCACGAAATCAC
>JBCCWG010000067.1:0-17126 GCA_039193985.1 Pseudomonadota bacterium | reverse complement strand
CGTTCGCCTCCGGCGAGATCGACATGGCGTTCAACCTGCCGGTCGAAACCCTTGCCATGTTCGACGGGCGGGAGGACCAATCGGTGATCACCTTCCCCGTTGCCTATCAATACATGATGTGGATGAACACGCGCTCCCCCGCGCTGGAGGATGCGCGGGTGCGGCGCGCCATCGACCTTGCCATCAACCGGGGCGACCTGGTGGCGGCCGCCCGCGCTGGAACGCCGGCCACCGGGGCGTTCGCGGCGGCCTACCCCTTCGCCGCGCAGGCGCCGCGACCGCACGACCCGGCCGAAGCCGCGCGCCTTCTGGATGAGGCGGGCTGGCTGATGGGCGAGGACGGCGTGCGCGTCAAAGACGGCGAACCGCTGGAGCTTGTGCTGTGGGCCTATCCGCAGCGCCCCGACCTAGTGACATTTCAACCGGTCGTTCGCGCCGCTCTGACCGAGATCGGCATCACTGTTACAACGCAGGTCACAGAAAGCCCCAGCGATCAGGCGGGAAGTGGCGCGTTCGACCTTTTCCTGTGGGCGCAGCACACCGCGCCTGCGGGCGATCCCGGCCTCTTCTTGTCGCTGTTTTTTGAGACCGGAGCTTCTCGTAACTACAGCGGCTGGTCCAACGCAGACTACGACGCGTTAATTGCAAAACTGCGTGCCGAAGGTGACCCTCAGGCTCGGATCGATCTTGCATTGGAGGCGCAGAAAATGATCGCCGCAGAGGCGCCCGTTTCCTTCCTCGTAACACCGGAATGGCATGTTGGTCTTTCGCCCGCCCTCGCAGGGTACGAACCGTGGGGCTCAGACTACTACGTGATCCGGCCCGACCTGACGGTCGCGGAATGATGCGGGCAAACTGACGTGACGACGGCGGCACAAACGCTTGGACGGCTGGCCCTCTCGTGGCTGGCCGTCACGGCTGCCGCCTTTGTTCTGCTGCGCCTTATGCCCGGCGATCCGGTCGAGATTTTTCTTGACCACTTGAGTGTTCGGTCGACGCCCGAGACCATTGCCGCTTATCGGCAGGAATGGGGGCTAGACGGGCCGCTCGTCGGTCAGTTTATCCGTTGGCTGAGTGGCTTTCTGTCGTTTGACTGGGGCGTTTCGTTCGAGACCGGCCGGTCCGTCGCAGAGGATTTTCAGGCGCGATTGCCCTATTCGGCTGGCATTGGGTTTGGTGGCATGGCACTCGCGCTGGTTTGTGGATACGGCTTTGGGTTTTTCTCTGCGCTTCACCCCGGTGGATGGGCTGACATGGCCTCGCGCGCCTTAGCGGTTGCAGGTCAGGCGCTTCCGGCCTTTGCAGTTGGTTTGATCCTTCTTTGGGTGCTGGGTGTGCAGCTGCGCTGGATCAACGCTTTTGGTGGAGGGCCGGTCGAGCGCATCTTGCTGCCGATGCTTCTGGTTGCGGTCTTTTCCGTCGGATCAATGGCGCGGATCACCCGTGCCGGATTCCTCGAGGTCAAAACCAGTCCTTACTACCGCACCGCACTTGCCAAAGGACGGTCGCGGACCGGCGCGCTATGGCACCACGGGCGGCAGGCGGGGGCCCTGACGTTGATAGCGGGGTTGGCGCCCGAACTGGCGTGGATTGTCGGAGGAACGGCGGTCGCCGAGATAGTGTTCGGCGTTCCGGGTGTCTCTGAACGCGTAGTCCAGGCGGTCAACCATCGCGACTATGCGGTCCTGCAACCCTACATCGCGTTGGTCGCGTTGTGGGTTGCTGTTGTTCTACAGGCGGCGCGCGTCCTTCGCCACGCTCTGGACCCGCGGCTGACATGAGGCGGTTTGGCCTGATATGCCTTGGCGCACTCGCCACATGCCTTGGCCTCTGGATGGCTGCGGGCGGTCTGAGCGATCCGCACGCTGTCGATTTGTCAAACCGACTGGCACACCCCACTGCATCGAACCTGCTGGGCACCGATCATCTCGGCCGTGATTTGGCGACGCGCGTGGTACTGGGGGCAATGCCGTCGCTAATGGCCATTGCCTTGGTATTGGCCGGCGGCATCGGCCTTGGCGTGACGGCAGGGGCGGTTATTGCGCTGGCACCTCCTGCACTCCGCGATGCTGTTGCCTGGCTGGCTGAGACTGTCTTGGCCGTGCCGACCCTTGTGACTGCGCTCGTGCTGTCGGCAATTTTCGGTGCGGGCGTCTGGACAGTTGCCATCGCTCTTATTGTGACGACTTGGGCACCCTACGCCATCACCATCGCAGCGCTTTTTGACCGCATTCGCGGGGAAGACTATTGGCGCGCGAGCGAAGCCATGGGCGCATCGCTCCCGTTCTCGGTGCGGCTCCACATGCTGCCCAACGCCTGGCCCGCCATTGGCGCGCTTGCAGGCGCGGACGCAGGGCGTGCCGTGGTGTTGGTCGCGTCGCTTGGTTTCATTGGTCTGTCCGCAGATACCGGTCGCCCGGAGTGGGGGGCGATGATCTATGAGTACCGCACATTTCTGTTCACTGAGCCGCGACTGGTGTTAGCACCGGTGTTTGCCTGTGCGGCGGTGACCACATTACTACACCTTCTTCTCGATAACCGGTCAGACACTAATCGCGGCTTCTGACGCCACAACCAAGTGGAAATCGATACTATGCATGTCGACAAAATCACACATCTCACACTTGCAGGAATAGTGCGAACGCCTCTGACATGTCATGTCGAAGCTATTGCACGTTGCAGGGTGTCCTGAGCCATGCGCGTCTTTCCCCCAGAACGCATCGTCTGCCTGACCGAAGAAACGGTCGAAACGCTTTACCTCTTGGGTGAGGAAGACCGCATTGTAGGTGTCTCGGGCTATGCTGTCCGCCCCAGACGCGTGCGCAAGGAAAAGCCGCGTGTGTCGGCGTTTACTTCCGCAGACATCCCCAAGATACTCGCTTTGGAGCCCGATCTGGTTCTGACATTCTCGGACCTGCAGGCGGACATCGCCGCTGAGTTGATCCGCGCCGGTGTGGCTGTCATGGCCTATAACCAACGCGACATTGCTGGCATTCTTGCAATGATACTGCACCTTGGCGCGACGGTTGGCCGCGCGCGTCGGGCTGCGCGTCTTGTCGACCACTACCAACAAAGGTTGGCCAAGATCGCCGCGCGGACTGCGGGGCGCCCTCCGGTTCGGGTTTACTTCGAGGAATGGAACGAGCCGATGATTTCCGGTATCCACTGGGTGTCCGAACTGGTGCAGATCGCAGGTGGCCAGGACGTTTTCCCTGCCCACGCGGTGCAAGCGGCAGCCAAGGACCGGGTTGTGACGTCCGAGCAAGTCATCGCAGCCGTGCCTGACGTGATCCTCGCCTCGTGGTGCGGTAAGAAGGTCCGCCCCGAAAAAATCGCGGCGCGTCCTGGATGGGACGCGGTTCCAGCGGTGCGTGCAGGCCGGATCACCGAAATCAAATCGCCCCTTATCCTGCAACCGGGGCCTGCAGCCCTTACTGATGGTCTGGATGCCATATGCGCAGCACTGGCCAAAGCCAATGAGGTCGCCTTATGACAGTCGTCAGTCCCTGTACCGGTGTTTGCAAACTTGACGAGAAAACGGGTTGGTGCCTTGGCTGTGGCCGCAGCGGTGAGGATATGGATGGCTGGCACACGCGGTCCGAGGCGTCGCGCCGCTTGGTTTGGGACCAAATCCCCTCAAGACTGAATCAGTTGGGTGTGTCCTGCCAGAGACTGCCGTGGACCACGGAGGACATCCGGGCATTTGTTTCATCAACGTTAGAAGCGGGGCGCGGGACGTGGGTCATGGGCGTTGTGGGCGCAGTCGCCGAGTTCACCGCAGTTCCGGGTGAGCGTATTGAGGTCAGTCATCAGGGCGATGACATTGTCGCGCAGACCCACAACGGGGCTCTGATAATGAAGATAAACGATGATGTTCGAGCTCTCACGTTTGATCCTCCAGACGCAGCGGTCGCGCCGCGCGTTGTGCTGGCGGTGAAACGGGAGCGCGGTCGCTTGCCGGTGGCAGACGGTGTCTCAAGCTTGGGTCGGGATGAGATTAACCTGATGCGAGAGGCAGACGACCAGCTTTTTGACATTGGATTGGGCCGGAAAGAGGCTCGGTTCTGTGTAAGGTTGGGCGGCGGAAAGACACGTTTGGCACTCGACAACGCGGCTGGGTTACCTTTCGCGGAGGCGCTGCCAAAGATCGGTGCCGCGCTGGTGTCCGCAAGTCCGACGCGCGTTGTCGAAACCGCACTTGGCCGTATTGAAGTGCAGGGGCGTATCCCGCCCCCTGATGCCGTTTCCCCTGACGGCCCCCACACACATCTCTTGCCGGACCATCTGGCAGCCGAGCGGGCACTTCCTGTGGGAATGGACCTCCCGCGCGTCTATTTGCCAGGCGCGATTTTCTATCCGCCGAAGTGAGGCCGACGCGCTTACGTCAGATGCAGGACAAACCGATGATCCGGATAGTCATACCCGTCAAACATCACGTCCCCGTCCCAAACCATACCAAGCTTTTCGAGTACCCGAACGGATCGCTTGTTGTGGGGATCGACAAAGGCAACCAGACGTTTGATTTCGGGGCGTGACGTCGCGAGGTCAATCATGGCCTTGGCCGCTTCAAAAGCATAGCCGCTGCCCCAGAATGCGCGCGCGAATCGAAAGCCCAGTTCTGCGTCGTTCCGGCTCACTCTCTGCGGGTCGTTCGCTAGAGATATGTAACCGATGAGCGCGTTGTTCGATGTCCGTTCGACCGCGCGCACCAAAAGCACGTGCGCGCTGTCCGTCATGCGCTTGAGCCATTCCAACTGTTCCGCAGCGTCGAGAGGGCCGTGATCGCTGAACTCCATCACAACCGAGTCGCCCAGGATCAGTTCGAGTTGGTTGAGATCGTTTTCAACAAACGGTCTCAGAACAAGGCGGGGTGTGCGATCTACGTGCGTCACTTCAGGCTGAATTCCCCGATAATTCTGCAACCTTAACGGCCGCCTGCTACGGCGTCGCACGTCCTGCGCCGACACACAATTGTTACGGTTTGGTCCTTGGCGGCACCGGATCGAGGCCGGAGCCGCCCCATGGGTTGCAGCGCGCCAGTCTGCGCAGCGTCAGCCAAAGGCCGCGAAGCGGCCTGTGGGTCTCCAGCGCTTCAATGGCATAGGCCGAGCAGGTCGGCTGGAACCGGCAAGAATGGCCGACCCAGGGGGAGAGGATCAGCCGGTAGGCCCGGATCGGTAGGATCAAAACCCATGTCAGAACCGCCCTCATGCGCGCCTCTTCCGCGGCCACGTCTCGCTGGTTCGGTGCAGGCTCAAAAGGGCATCTCCACGGTCTGGACCATCATGCCCTCGGCATGTGTCCCGTTCTCCGATGGCTGCATGCGCAAGGTGTTGAGACTCGTCGCAAGCTCTTCCTTGCTCATATCGCGCGCGATGACCACGACCCGGCTGGTCGTATCCTCACCTGCCCAGCTTTCCAGTGGCACAGGCGGTTCAAAAATGTGCTGTACCCCGTGGAAAACAAACGGGAAGCCCACGCCCTCGACGTGGACAATGCCCTTGACGCGTAGGATGTCGGGGCCCCTGAGTGCGATGAGCGTGTCGAGCCAGAAGTCGAACACATTGGCCGAGATCGGGTCGTGAACCTCGATAGAGGCCGAGTTGATCCGGTGGTTGTGAGGCGCGTTGTGTTGGTTTTGGCCAATGGGCAGGGCGGAAGGTTCGCTTTTCGCAGGGGAAAGGCCGGACAGACCTGCAAGGGGATCCGGCTGAGGTACGTTGGTGCCCAGCCAGTCCGACACATCGCCGGTGGTCACGCTCGAACGCATGGCGGACAAGCCGAACAGCGTGCCAGATGGAACACGCCCGTGTTGGGCTTCAATGCGCCGCGCCGAAGCGTTGATTTCGGCAAGCTGCGCCTCAAATCGCGCAAGCTCGGGTGGAGTGACAAGATCGGTCTTGCTCATCACGATGAGGTCCGCCATCGCGACCTGATTGGCCGCCTCGACCTGCTTTTCAAGCGTCCGCGCGCCTGTCGCCGCATCGGCGACGGTCACAACCCCGTCCATTCGGAAATGCGGACCGACAAACGGATCAACAACAAGACTGTGCAAGATCGGCGCCGGGTCGGCGATTCCGGTAGTTTCGATGACAACGCGATCGAATGTCAGCGCGCCCGCGTTCCGGCGGGTGTAGAGTTTTCCCAAGGTTTTCAGCAGATCGCCACGGATCGAGCAGCAGAGGCACCCTGACGGCATAAGGATGGTCTCTTCAGTGGACGCCTCGATCAGATCGTGATCAAGCCCCACATCTCCGAACTCGTTTATGATGACGGCAATGCGGCCTGCGTCAGGGTCGCGGATCAGATGGTTCAGCAAGGTTGTTTTCCCGGCCCCCAGAAAGCCTGTCAACAAGGTGACGGGAATACGGGCGTCATCGGTGTCCATGGTGGATTGTCCCCCCTTTACTTCACGGCGAAACGGCGCGAGTAGCGCTATGTTATAGTATAACAAATCGTAAAGGTAGGCCACTGAACAATGTCGTCTTAGAAACCCGCCGCTCGGTCGAACAGGTCGAGGAGGGCACTGAGCTTGCGCCGAAGTTCGGCGGCGATGGCTTGCTGCCTTGCTTCACAAGCGACGCGAAGACCGGCGAAGTACTGATGTTGGGGTGGATGAATGAAGAGGCGCTGCGGTTGACCATCGAGACGGGCGAGGCGCATTACTTCAGCCGCTTGGCTGCGGGTCGACGTTGCCGGGTCCGGCGCGTCTTGTCATGTCGGCTATAGGTCGTGCTTTTACCGGGCAGTGCGGACGGGGCAGCATGCGGGCCAAACCCGGACATTTCTGGAAGAGGGCAAGACGTTCGATCCCGATGACGTCTATGGCAACGTACCAAACCCGATGGAGCTTTGACGTCTATTGTGTTGCGCGACGGTCTATCGGCGAAGAGCTTGGGCAAAGGGCGACCGGAGCGATGTCCCGCCCAAGCATGAGGGCGGAACGGGAAGCCCCAGCCGACTGATCGCACTGGTCTAGTGGGCGTCATTCCGCTTCTTGACGATGCGCTCTCACCTCGCGCGCGGGCCGTTTCTGCCGAAATCACACAGCGCCGAGCAGTTTCGACTCAGAACTGCTTCTGGAAAATGGGTCGCGGATCTTCCGCGCAACGCCGATAGGCTCCTTTGAAAGCCAGCGCGAGGTCGGGGGCAAAATCGGGGGCAAAGCCGATAGCGGCGAAGTAATTTTAAAGATTTCAATTATTTAGAAAAGTACATGGTAGCCCGTAGGGGAATCGAACCCCTCTTTCCAGGTTGAAAACCTGGCGTCCTAACCGATAGACGAACGGGCCACGGTAGCGGGTATGTAGGCAAGCGGCGGGCCGAGGGCAAGAAGAAATTTCGGGGTTCCTACCCGCTTGGAGCCGCGTCTTCCAATCGCAACTCAACCCGTTGGCGTCCACCCCAATGGTTGATGTCGAGGCGCCCGGCGAGGTGGAAGCGACCCGCTCCTTTGGTTGCCAGTGCCGTGCCCATCGGGCTGGTCCAGCCATCGAAGGCGATGCCGTCCATCTTGGCCCCAAGCCCGTCTCCGAAGGTGATCTTGAGATGGCCGCCCCCGACCTCACGGGCATGCAGGATCTGCACGTCTGGAAAGGCAAAGCGCGGGGCCGGGGCACTTTGGCCGAAGGGACCCGCCGCCTCGATCTGGGTCATGAGGTCGACGGTGGCCGCCCCGGGCATCAGCGCGGCATCGATGCGCAGGTCGCGGGGGCCGTCCTGACCGGCGCCTTGCCGGGCGAGAAGTGCGGCCAGACGCTCCATCGCCGGTTCGATCCGGTCGGCGGCCACGGTAAGTCCGGCGGCCATCTTGTGCCCGCCGCCTTTGATGAGCAGGCCCTCGGCGGCAACCTTCTGGATCGCCGAGCCAAGATCGACGCCGCGGATCGAACGGCCCGACCCCTTGCCCTCGCCATCCTCGATGCCAATCACGACAGCGGGGCGTCCGGTGGCCTCCTTCAGGCGGGCGGCAACGATGCCGACGACGCCGGGGTGCCAGCCTTCGCCTGCGGCCCACACCAGCGGGCCGTTCAGACCACGCTCTTCGGCCTGGGTTAGGGCGGCATCGCGCACCTTGCCTTCAATCTCGCGGCGGTCGCGGTTCAACTCGTCCAGCTTGTCGGCCATCGCGCGCGCCTCGTCCGGGTCGGTCGCCGAGAGGCAGCGTGCGCCGAGATCGGCACGGCCGACGCGACCCCCGGCGTTGACGCGTGGCCCGATCACATAGCCGAGGTGATAGGCCGATGGCGGGGCGTCGAGCCCTGCGACATCGGCAAGTGCTGCAAGGCCGGGGCGGGCGCGGGCCGTCATCACCTTGAGGCCCTGCGTGACCAACGCGCGGTTCAGCCCGACCAGCGGGGCCACATCCGCGACGGTCGCCAGTGCCACGAGATCGAGCATTGCCATCAGGTCGGGCGTGGTCTCGCCAGCAGCGCGGCACTGCCTGTTCGCGTCGACCAGAACCAGAAACACCACGGCGGCGGCGCAGAGATGGGCGAGGTCGCCGCTCTCGTCCTGACGGTTTGGGTTCACTATCGCCAGCGCGTCGGGCAGCTCCACCTCGGCCAGATGGTGGTCGATGATCACGACATCTGCGCCATTTGCCGCCGCAACCGCCTCGAACGACAGGGTGCCGCAATCGACGCAGACGATCAGGTCATGCGCCTTGGCCAGTGCGCGCATGGCGGGCGGGTTCGGTCCATAACCCTCATCAATGCGGTCGGGGACATAAAGCGTAGCATTCGTGCCTTTCTGACGCAGCCAGTCGAGCAACAGGGCGGCGGACGACCCGCCATCCACGTCATAATCGGCGAAAATTGCGATCCGCTCACGCCCACTGGCCGCCGAAACGATCCGTGCGGCGGCAGCCTCAAGATCGTGCAACTTGCGAGGGTCGGGCAGCAGATCGCGCAGGCGGGGAGAGAGAAAGCCCTCGGCCTCTTCCGGGGCGATGCCGCGCTGCGCGAGGATGCGCGCCGTCGGTTCGGCCAGACCCGTGATCTGTTGAATGGCCTCGGCCTGCCGAATGTCCTCGGCCGCAGGCCCGACCCAACGGCGGCCCGAGAGAGATGTCTCGACGTTCAGAAAAGCTGTGCTGAGCATGTCTTTGGGCAAATTGCTACCAGATGCTGTGGTGAAAGCCTGTATCACCACTATATCTGAGCGAGCCCGACGAGGAAAGGCTTAGCTTGCGCAGTCTCGCTCACAGTCAGTGCGCCAGAACCGTGAGCGGACGGCCCGCGTCCTATTTCGTCGGGTTGCGATAGGTCATGCGCCGGACCGAGCCGGTCTTAGAGCGCATCAGGATGGTCTCGGCCGTCAGCATACCCGGTTCGCGCTTGATCCCCGGAAGAATCGAGCCATCGGTAACGCCGGTCGCGGCAAAGATCACATCGCCGGTGACCATGTCGTCGCGGGTATAGACGCGGTCGAAGTTGGTGATGCCGGCTTTCTCAGCACGGCCCTTTTCGTCGGCGTTGCGGAAGACGAGCTTGCCGAACATCTGACCGCCCATGCATTTCAGCGCCGCCGCCGCCAACACACCCTCCGGCGCACCGCCTTCGCCCATATACATGTCGATGCCGGTCTGGGGCTCGGCGCAGTGGATAACGCCTGCCACATCGCCATCGGTGATCAACCGGATCGCGGCCCCAGTGGTGCGAATCTCGGCAATCATCGCTTCGTGGCGCGGGCGCTCCAGCACGCAGACGGTGATGTCCTCGGTCGAGCATCCTTTGGCGGCGGCCAGCGCGTTGACGCGCTCAGCCGGGCTCATGTCCATGGTCACAACGCCGGTGCGGAACCCGGGACCAATGGCGAGCTTGTCCATGTAAGTGTCCGGCGCGTGCAGCATGGTGCCGCGCGGGCCCATGGCGATGACGGCCAGCGCGTTCGGCATGTCCTTCGCCGTCAGCGTTGTGCCTTCCAGCGGGTCGAGCGCGATGTCGACCTCGGGGCCGGTGCCGTTGCCAACTTCCTCGCCAATGTAAAGCATCGGCGCTTCGTCGCGCTCGCCTTCGCCGATCACGACGACGCCTTTGATATCAAGCTGATTCAACTGCGTCCGCATCGCGTCCACAGCGGCCTGGTCGGCGGCTTTTTCATCGCCGCGCCCAATCAGGCGGGCCGAGGCGAGGGCGGCGGCTTCGCTGACGCGCGCCAGGCCGAGGGACAACATACGATCGTGAAACTGGGGCGCATCGGCCATGAGGGCGGTCTCCTAAACTTCGTTGCGGCCTGCCTAGACCCGGTGATCCTTAGGGGCAAGGTGAAAGCTGGCTCAGGCCAGCCCGCCATAGGCCACACCAGAGAGGTCAGACATCTCGCGCTTCCATGTGGTCAGGTCGTCGCGGTTGAACCCCGAGACATGGGAGTGGCCGCAGGCGCGGGCCATCACCTGCATAAGTTCGGCGCTGGCTTCGAAGAAATTGGCAAGCTGACGCGCGGATTTCTCGACCACCAGACGGCTGACCAGATGCGGTTTCTGACTGGCGATGCCCACCGGGCAGTTGTTGGTGTGGCAAGCGCGCATGGCGATGCAGCCGATGGCCTGCATGGCGGCGTTCGAGAGCGCGATGGCGTTCGCGCCGAGGGCGAGGGCCTTGACGAAATCGGCAGGTTTGCGAAGCCCACCGGTGATGACCAGCGTCACGTCCGGGTTGGTCTTGTCGAGATGCGCGCGGGCGCGGGCGAGGGCGGGGATCGTCGGCACGCTGATATTGTCGCGAAACAGGATCGGTGCGGCGCCCGTGCCGCCGCCGCGCCCGTCGAGGATGATGTAATCCACACCTACCTCCAAAGCCGCGTCGATGTCTTTCTCGATATGCTGCGCCGAGAGTTTATAACCGATGGGAATGCCGCCGGTGCGGTCGCGAACTTCGTCCGCGAACTCTTTGATCTGGCTGGGTTCTGTCCAATCCGGAAAGCGTGGCGGTGAAATCGCATCCTGCCCCTCTTCAATCTCGCGGACCTCGGCGATCTTGCCCTTGTTCTTCTTGCCCGGCAGGTGACCACCGGTGCCGGTTTTGGCACCCTGCCCGCCTTTGAAGTGAAAGGCCTGCACTTTCGCGAGCTTGTCCCACGAGAAACCGAAACGGGCCGAGGCGAGCTCATAGAAATACCGGCTGTTGGCCTCCTGTTCCTCGGGCAGCATGCCGCCTTCGCCCGAACAGATGCCCGTGCCCGCCAGTTCCGCACCGCGCGCAAGGGCGATCTTGGCAGGTTCCGACAGCGCACCGAAGGACATGTCGGAGACGAAGAGCGGGATATCGAGCTTGAGCGGCTTTTGCGCGTTGGGGCCGATGACCACATCCGTTCCCACCGGATCCTCATCGAGCAGCGGTGCCTTGTGGAGTTGGGCGGTCAGAATCTGGATATCGTCCCAATCGGGAAGTTCGGCGCGTGGCACCCCCATCGCGTCCACCTTGCCGTGGTGCCCGGTTTTGGAGAGGCCGTCGCGGGCGTATTCCTGGATCAGGCCAGTATAGGTTTCTTCCTTCTCGCCATGGCTCGGATCGGCATAGAGGCCGAGATAGGCGTCGCGGTCATAGGGTTGCGGGTTGGCCTCGGCCCAGGCCGCGATCTCGTCGGCGTCGACGAGCACGGTGCCGTCCTCGATCCAGCTTTCGAACTTGGGCAGCGCTTCGTCATTGGCGTATTCCGACACGCCGGAATCAAGGCGGTAGTCCCAGTAATGCACCCCGCAGATCAGGTTTTGCCCTTGCACAAAGCCATCCGACATCAGCGCGCCCCGGTGAAGACAGCGCCCGTAGAAGACCGAAACGTCCTTGTCGAAACGAACCACCACGAGGTCAACCTCGCCAACCAGCGCATATTGCGGTTTCCGGTCGGGCAGGGTGGCGAGGTCGGCGACTTTGGTCTTTTGCATCGGGCTGGTCCTTTTCGGGTGTCTTACTGCACTAAACAGAGATGCTGGCATACTGCCAAGGACTGTGTCCGAAGCGCACGAGCGCAGTACAATCACACAACAAGCGATTTTCTTGGTAAAGCGGATCACCTAGACTGACGCCGGGGCAAGAAGGGTCATTTTGGGCGAAGTTCTGCTTTTTCTTCTGTTCGTCGCGGGCGTGTTCTGGATGTTCCGCAAGCCCCGTAAGAAATCCTTTTATGGTCAGACGCTTGGTGAAAACCCTCGCGTCAAATGGGAAAGGCCCGCAATTGTGCCTTCTGCGGATACGGAGGTCGATGCCTCTGATACGCCGGAGAAGATGAGCCTCGGCAAGCGCCTCTACGGGATTGTCTTTCTGATTTTCTGGCTATCGATATGGACCTCGGGTTGCTTCGTGGCACTGAAGGCACGTCTTGCGATGAGTTTCGGAGACGAGGGCTATATCTTCCTGACGATCTGGCTGGCCCTTGCGATCCCCGCCTGGTTCCTGGCGGCGTGGACGCTGTTCCGGCTTCTTCGGGGCGATCAGGTCGAGTTCTCATCCGATGGCGATGGCGATGGCGATGGCGATGGAGGCGGGGGAGACTGATCCGGCGTTTCCGTCTCGTCCGTCCGACGTGTCGAGAACGAGGACGCTGCGAAACCACCGGTTTCGCTCTTTTCCCCGTTGGCCGGGGCCGTTATAGCGGGCCGGGTTTGGACGGAGACACTCATGGCAAACGTGGTGGTGGTCGGCGCGCAGTGGGGCGACGAGGGCAAGGGCAAGATCGTCGACTGGCTGAGCGAACGGGCGGATGTGATCTGCCGCTTTCAGGGCGGTCACAATGCGGGCCACACGCTGGTCATCGGGGAGGAAGTTTACAAGCTGCATGCGCTGCCCTCGGGTGTGGTTCGGGGCGGCAAGCTTTCGGTGATCGGCAACGGTGTGGTGCTCGACCCCTGGCACCTGATCGAGGAGATTGAGACGGTGCGCGCTCAAAGTGTCGAGATCACGCCCGAGACACTGATGATCGCCGAGAACACGCCGCTGATCCTGCCGCTGCATGGTGAGCTTGACCGGGCGCGGGAAAGCCAGAATTCGGTCGCCAAGATCGGCACGACCGGGCGCGGCATCGGCCCGGCTTATGAAGACAAGGTCGGGCGCCGGGTTGTCCGCGTGGCCGATCTGGCAGATGACGCGACGCTGGAGCGGCGGGTGGATCGCTTGCTGGTGCATCACGATGCACTCCGCCGTGGGCTGGGTCTTGAACCGGTCGACCGCGACGGGTTGATTGCGAAGCTGCGCGAAGTCGCCCCGAAAATCCTCAAATACGCCGCCCCGGTCTGGAAGGTGTTGAACGAGCGGAAGCGCGGCGGCCAGCGCATCCTGTTCGAAGGCGCGCAAGGGGCACTTCTCGACATCGACTTCGGCACCTATCCCTTTGTCACATCATCAAACGTCATCGCCGGTCAGGCGGCCACGGGCACCGGGATCGGTCCGGGCTCGATCGACTTCGTGCTTGGCATCGTCAAGGCCTATACGACCCGCGTGGGTGAGGGGCCGTTCCCGACTGAGTTGCACGACGAGGATGGCGAACGGCTGGGCGTGCGCGGCCACGAGTTTGGCACCACCACGGGCCGCAAGCGGCGCTGCGGCTGGTTTGACGCAGTGCTGGTGCGCCAGACCTGCGCCACCTCGGGCGTCTCGGGCATCGCGCTGACCAAGCTCGATGTGCTCGACGGGTTCGAAGAACTGAAGATTTGCGTCGGCTACGAACTCGACGGCGAACGCCTCGATTATCTGCCCACCGCCGCCGACCAACAGGCGCGTGTGACGCCCGTATACGAGAGCATGCCGGGCTGGAGCGCCTCGACCGCGGGTGCGCGCAGTTGGGCGGACCTGCCCGGCGAGGCCATCAAATATGTGCGCCGGATCGAAGAGCTGATCCAGTGCCCCGTCGCGCTGCTCTCCACTTCGCCCGAGCGCGACGACACTATTCTGGTGACGGATCCGTTCGCTGACTGACGCAGCGAGGCCGATGTTCAGCGCCGACCGGCGTCAATCAGAGATTCAATCGTCTGCCAGCGCTGTTTGGGCCGGTCCTGCATACCCGAAAACTCAAAGTAACACCCGCCACCGCCAGGACCCTGATCATACGCGCGGCTTACGGCGAACCCGGACAGATAGCAAAACAAGAGCGTCCCGACGCCGCCATGTCCGACAAACAGAATGTCTCCGTCTGGGTTTTTGCGAAGGCAATCATGAACTTCAGCCACTATCCGGGACTGAGCGTCGGCGGCAGTTTCCCATCCTCTCACACTCGTCGTCGGATGCGCAAAGAACTGGTTTGCAACGGTTTCAAACTCATCAGGGGGCAGGAACCCGGTCGCGCTTCGATCATTCTCGTGCATCTGCTCACGAATTTCCAACGGGCACCCAAGGGCGGACACCAAAGGCGACGCGGTTTCGATGGCCTTGATCTCGGCGCTGCTGACGATCAACTGCGTGCCTTCCAGAGCACCGGATTTTGCAAGGTGATCAATGCGGCGTTTCCCAATGTCATTCAGCGACCATTCGGGCACCGGCGTACGCGGGTCGACACAGACTTGCGGGTGGGACAGGTACCTGACCGTTCTATTCATTGGCTTTTTCTGTCACATCGACAGATGTCTGAGAAGTCTTGCTGAGCCATTGCGCGACTTCGGGTGAAAAGGGGCGCAACTTCACGGCCGGCTTGACCTTTGCGCGCACTTGGCTACCTCACGCGCATGGCCCTCTCTTACAAAGCCCGGCGGCGTTGGTCGCTTGTCATCCTGCTGATCGGATTGCCGATATATGTTGTCGCCTGTGTGACCGTGCTGAACTGGCTGGACCGGCCCCCGCTTTTGGTGGAACTGCTGGTCTATGTCGTCCTCGGCATCGTCTGGGCGCTGCCGTTCAAGGCGGTGTTCCGGGGCGTCGGCAAGGCGGATCCGGACGCCGAAAGCTAGGCCCCGTATTGCCTAAGGGGTGAACCTCACGCGAACGTGTCGCGCGGTTCGGTTACAGCACGGTTATGGTGCGTCAACCATACGGGAGATTATCATGAAACTATTCGCATCCATGCTTGCCCTGTCGCTCAGCGCAACGGCGGCCTTTGCAGACTATGTCCGCGTCGAAGCGACGGGCAGTGTCGCCGAAGTCTCGGACCGGCTGGTTGCCGCCGTCGAAGGCGCGGGCGCCCGCGTGTTTGCCCGTGTGCCGCATTCGAAGGGCGCGATGAGCGTGGATATGGAGCTGGAGGACGCCGAACTGGTGATCTTCGGCAACCCCAAGCTGGGTACGCCGGCCCTGCAGCAGGACATCCGTGCGGGTCTGGTCCTGCCGCTCCGCGTGCTGGTGCATGATGACGGTGGGCAGACGGTGCTGACCTATGAGAGCGTCGATGCAATGTTCGACGGGTTGGAGATTGCCGATGACGCGCCGTTCCGGGCCGCCATGACCGGTGCTTTGTCCAAACTGACGGCCGCAGCAGCGGGTGAGTAGGGGCGCTGCCCCCCGCGCCGACGCGCGTCCCCCGGAGTATTTTGCCAAGAAGAGCGCGCACGAAGCGCGATTTGTAGAGGCCCGCGCCGGACGGGCCTCCGCTTCGCTATCGCTCTCTAAAAGTAGTGGTCCCTGAGTGCGCCGTCATAGCGGCCGGAGCGCAGGCAGCAGCGTTTGAACCGCCTGCCCGAACCGCAGGGGCAGAGATCGTTTCTGCCAAGTTTCTCGCTCAGTTCCACATCGCCCGCGCACCATGCGCACCCCGGTCTTGACCCGGGTCTCGGACGGATAGGATTTACGTCGTTTCGACGTCACCTCGAAAGGACGGCTGATCTTCGGGCGTGATGCGTTTTGCCATTTTCGCCTCCATCGGTTGCAAGGAGCCGATAGATACGTGGTCCGATGCTTGCAATCAAGGCTTGAGCGCCTGCAAGGCTTCGGCAAGGTCGATGGCTCCATCATAGAGCGCGCGGCCCGAGATGGCACCGGCGATCACGCCGGTATCGCGGAGCGCGATCAGGTCGGCCATGGAAGAAACGCCACCGCTGGCAATCACCGGCACGTCGACCGCGCGGGCCAGAGCCTCGGTCGCCGCGATGTTGGGGCCACCCATCGCGCCGTCGCGGTCGATATCGGTATAGATGATCGCGGCGATCCCGGCGTCTTCGAAGGCGCGGGCGAGGTTGGTGACGGTCATCTCGGTCTCTTCCGCCCAGCCGCGCGTGGCGATCCTGCCGCCGCGCGCATCAAGCCCGACAGCCACCTGGCCGGGGAAGGCGCGGGCTGCATTGCGCACCAGATCTGGGTCTTCCACAGCGACGGTGCCGAGGATGACGCGGGAGAGCCCCTTGGCCAACCAGCCCTCAATCGTGGCCATGTCGCGGATGCCGCCGCCAAGCTGCGCCGGAATGGTGAGTGCGGCGAGGATGCTCTCAACCGCCGCGCCGTTCACCGGGGCACCAGCGAAGGCGCCGTTCAGATCGACGATGTGCAGCCACTCGGCGCCCGCTGCCTGAAACGCGGCGGCTTGCGCGCCAGGGTCGTCGTTGAAGACGGTCGCCTCATCCATCTCGCCTTTGAGCAGGCGCACGCATTGGCCGTCTTTCAGGTCGATGGCAGGGTACAGGATCATCGGCTGTCTCTCCGGTCGTGGCGCGCGTGTTGATGCCGGGTGCGTCGGGAAACGGCAAGCCGAATTCGTGTCCCCACGTCACGCTTGCCTGACGTGGGGTCAGCGCGTCAGGGTGCCGCCGATTGGCATGGGAGGAAGACATGAAACGAGTTTTGGCGATTGTTGGAGTGATGGCGGGGCTGGGTGCCCCGGCGCTGGCCGACCCGGTGCTGGGCACCTACAAGACCCAGCCGGGGGATGCCGGGAACTTCGCGCATGTGCAGATCTATCAGTGCGAGGCCGATATCTGCGGCGTGATCCGCAAGGCGTTCAATGGCGCGGGCCAGCAGATCGAAAGCGATACCGTGGGCAAGCGGATGATCTGGGGCATGAAGCCTCAGGGGAGCGGGAAGTACGCCAAGGGCAAGATCTGGGCGCCGGACCGGGACCGGACCTATAACTCGCGCATGGAACTCAGCGGATCACGGCTGGAAGTGTCGGGGTGCGTGCTGGGGATCTGTCGGGGGCAGACCTGGACGCGGGTCAACTGAGGCCAGGGGTGTTTGGGGGCGCTGCCCCCCGCGCTGACGCGCGTTCCCCGT
>JBCCWG010000066.1:0-17433 GCA_039193985.1 Pseudomonadota bacterium | reverse complement strand
GCCATTTGCCCTGCGCTTCCTGCACCCGGTTTTCGCCGAAGACGCGATGGCCCTGTTCCAGCACGGCCTCGACCCGGTTCAGGGGCTGGACCTTGCTGACGGCGATCAGGTGGATGTCGTCGGGGTTGCGGTCGTGTTGCTTTGCGGCGGCGGCAAGGCGGGTCTGGATATCTTCGAGGCTCATGGCCTCGTTTTATGCCTTGTGCTCAAAAAGAAAAGAGCGGGCGCCAGGCCCGCTCTCTCCGTTTCCAATCCCGGTAGGGATTAGAAGGACATCGAAATACCGAAGTCGTAACGACCGTCTTCCAGCTCGGTTGCGAACGCGGCGTCAAGAGGATCGCTGATATCGTCACCATCCACGTAACCAGCTTTGATCGCTGCTCCACCACCGAGGTCATAAGAAACACCGATGCCATATGCGTCACCGTCAGCGACACCATCAACATCAGCCGTACGCCAGAAAGCAGTCACAGTGGTTGCGCCGGTCACGAAGTCTACAGACGCACCATACTGAGTGAAGCCGATGTCGTCCGCGTCACCGTAAACAAGCTTAACGGTTGCATCGCCAAGTGCAGCGGTCACACCGGCTACGATGTGACCCGTGTCGAGTGCGTCAGAGTCTTCGTAGCCAAGGCCGAGCGAGATGCCGCCAGTGCTATAAGTCACAGCAACGCCATACGTATCATCGGCTGCGCCAGGATTGTCAGCGGACACGTGAAGGCCAAGATCGCCGGTCACGTAGTCCCAACGTGCAGCAGGGCGCTCGCCGTTCGACAAGTATGTCAATTCGTTGTAATCGCCGAGGCCGGTCAGGCCAACGCCCGAGAGGTCGCCAACGGCGGCTTCCGGAGCACCGGAAACGTCACCCATGGAGATCTTGCCGAACGTGCCTTCAACGAAAACTGAACCTTCAGTACCGTTAGTTGCCTGGTCGTCTTCGTAGTTGTCAACGCGGACCGAGCCGCCGAACGCCAGACCGGCATCGGTTTCGCCCGAAGCAGCGAAGCTGATACGGATACGGCTTGTGAACGCCAGATCCGTTTCGTCAACAGTGGCTGTTGCTGTGTCATCAGTACCACCACCGATGATACCCATACGGCCGTCACCGCCGACCGACACGTCTGCGGCAGCGAAGCCTGCGGACATGACCAGTGCGGTCGAAGCCAAAAGAACCTTTTTCATCGTTTTTTCCCTCGTGTGTAAAAGGTGCGTCTCAAATCGGTCGCACCGATCTGATTGACACCGTGTTTCCTCCCCCCAGCGGTGGAATGCAAGCGAGTGCCCCGCTTGTTAACCAGACTCCAACGGTATGGTGCATTGGTGCCACAGTGATTTGGGCTGCCCGCCCCTTTGTCTTAAGGGAATCACCTTGTTCCACCTGCAACCCTCGGATAGTCATGCCGGAAAGCGCAGGAAAGGGTGGGCCATGGGACCGACAGGACAGAGAATCGCTCGCAACGGCGTGTTTGTACTGTGCGCTCTGGCATTGCTTGCTGGTTGCGGCCGGATCACTAACGTCTTCAGCACCGATGACGGCCCCGGTGAGAGCGCGGCGGAACGTTCGGTGCGTGAGGATTTGCAGTCTACGAGTGCGCAGGATGCACGGCAATCGACGTTCCTTGATCTCTTCACCAACTCGGCCGACCCGAACACCACGATCGAGGTGAACAAGTACCTCTGGAATGCATCGCTCGATATCCTCAACTTCCTGCCGATCCAGTCGGCTGATCCGTTCTCGGGCGTGATCGTCACCGGGTTCGGCGCACCTCCGGGGGGTGGGCGCGCCTATCGTGCGACGGTTTTCATTCGCGACCCGGCACTCGATGCGCGCGCGTTGAACCTTGCACTTGCCACACGCAGCGGCCCCGCCCCGACTGCAACAGTGCGTGCGGTGGAAGACGCCATCCTGACCCGTGCGCGCGAGTTGCGGCTTCGCGACCTCGACCTATAGGCGCATTGCGGCCTAGACCTTGGCCCCCGCTCTGGTAAATCAATCGGACCCCGTGCGCCGAGGACCCGAAGCATGTCGCGTTACGACACCAAAACCATCGAACCGAAATGGCAGGCCGCCTGGGAACAGGCGGGCACCTTTGTTGCCACACGCGATGAGGCCAAGCCCAAGTACTATGTGCTTGAAATGTTTCCTTATCCGTCGGGGCGTATCCATATCGGCCATGTGCGGAACTATACGATGGGCGATGTGATCGCGCGCTTTAAGCTGGCGACTGGTCATAACGTGCTGCACCCGATGGGCTTCGATGCCTTCGGGATGCCGGCCGAGAACGCGGCGATGGCCAGCGGCGGGCATCCCAAGACCTGGACCTATGACAATATCGACACGATGGTCGAACAGATGAAGCCGCTGGGCTTCGGTCTCGACTGGTCGCGGATGTTCGCGACCTGCGATCCGGAATATTACGGCCAGCAGCAAGCGATGTTCCTCGATTTCATGGAAAAGGGCCTCGTTTATCGCAAGAACGCAGTGGTGAACTGGGACCCGGTCGACATGACCGTGCTGGCCAACGAACAGGTGATCGACGGCAAGGGCTGGCGCTCCGGCGCCGAAGTTGAACGGCGCGAGCTGACACAGTGGTTCTTCAAGATCAGCGACTTTTCCGAGGAATTGCTGGAGGCCATCGACGGGCTGGATGACTGGCCCGCCAAGGTCAAGCTGATGCAGCAGAACTGGATCGGCAAATCGCGCGGTCTCGAGTTCGCGTTCGAGCGTGTGGATGGTGGCGACCCTATTGCCGTCTATACGACGCGGCCCGACACGCTGATGGGCGCTGCTTTTGTCGGTATCTCGCCCGATCATCCTGTGGCCAAGGCGCTGGCCGCTGCCGACCCCAAGGTCGAGGCGTTTCGCGCTGAATGCCAGAAAGGCGGAACGACCGAGGAGGCCCTCGAGAAAGCCGAGAAATTGGGGCTCGATACGGGCCTGACGGTGCGCCACCCGCTCAACCCGAACTGGGAACTGCCCGTCTGGATCGCGAATTTCATCCTAATGGATTACGGCACCGGGGCCATCTTCGGGTGTCCTGCGCATGATCAGCGCGACCTCGATTTCTGCCGCAAATACGCGCTGCCGGTGACTGAAACATTCGTGCCCGAAGACACCAAGCTTGCACCCAAATCGATCCTCGATGCTGAGTTCGTCGATGGGGATATCGCCGAAGTGCATGGAACGCGGTATTTCCGTTTGCATGATCAGGCTTACGTGCCGCCAAAGACTGAGCGTGTGCGTTGGATCAACCATTTTGCCGGGCTCGATCTGGCAACGGGAGATGAGGCGATCGACGCCACCATCGCCGTGGCCGAGCGTGACGGGTGGGGCAAGGGCGTCACCAACTATCGCCTGCGCGACTGGGGCCTCAGCCGCCAGCGCTATTGGGGCTGCCCGATCCCGGTCGTGCATTGCGAAGACTGTGGCGTCGTGCCCGAGAAGAAGGAAAACCTGCCGGTCGAACTGCCGTTCGATGAAGATGGTAAGCCGATAGACTTTTCGGTTCCCGGCAATCCGCTGGACCGGCATCCGACATGGCGCGACTGCGCTTGCCCCGCTTGCGGCAAACCCGCCAAGCGCGAGACGGACACGATGGACACCTTTGTGGATTCGTCCTGGTACTTTGCGCGGTTTACGGCCCCGCGCGAGAAAACTCCCACCAACATGGACGACGCAAAGTATTGGATGAATGTCGACCAGTATATTGGCGGGATCGAGCACGCGATCCTGCATTTGCTGTACTCGCGCTTCTTCGCTCGCGCGATGCATATCTGCGGCCACTTGCCCAAGTCCGCCATCGAGCCGTTCGATGCGCTCTTCACCCAAGGGATGGTCACGCATGCGATCTATGTGACGCGGGATGAAAATGACCGTCCGGTTTATCACTTCCCCGAAGACGTTGAGATTCACGAATCCGGCGCCCGTTTGGGGGCAACGGGCGAAGAGGTCGAGGTTATCCCTTCGGCCAAGATGTCCAAATCCAAGAACAACGTGGTCGATCCGGTCGCGATCATCGACCAGTACGGCGCCGACACCGCGCGTTGGTTCGTGCTGAGCGATTCTCCGCCGGAGCGGGATGTGGAATGGACGGCGGCCGGTGCCGAGGCGGCCTTTAGGCACCTCAGCCGGGTGCACCGGATCAGCGCCGAAATTGCCGAAGGCGGCGATACAGGGACCGGTGACGACGCGCTGCGCCGCGCCATGCACAAGGCCATCCATGACGTGACGATGGGGGTGGAAAGCTTTGGGTTCAACGCGGCCATTGCCAAGCTCTATGCGTTTACGAATGTGCTTGCGAAAGCAAAGGCTTCGCATGCCGCGCGTCGCGAAGCTATCATAACACTGGCGCAACTCATGGCTCCGATGACACCGCATCTCGCCGAAGAGATCTGGGCAACGCAGGGTGGTGAAGGCCTGATCGCCAACGCGCCCTGGCCCAAGGCGGACGAAAGCCTGCTGGTTGAGGACACGGTGACGCTGCCGATCCAGGTGAACGGCAAGCGGCGGTCAGAGGTCACGGTGCCCAAGGACCTGCCCAAGGCTGAGGTTGAAAAGCTCGCGCTCGCGGACGAAGCTGTGGTGAAAGCGCTGGCCGGGGGTCAGCCAAAAAAGCTGATTGTCGTACCGGGCCGCATCGTCAATGTCGTCATCTGACCGTTCCAGACAAACCCAACCTGTCCCGGACGTGATTCCGAGACGTACGGCTCTCTTTTCGCTTTTAGCTCTGGCGGGATGTGGGTTCACGCCCGTCTATGGAATAAGCCCAGACGGACAGGCCAGCACGTTGCGGGGCCGCATCGACGTGGCCGTCCCGGATGACGAAGAAGGCTTCGCGCTGGTCAAACGGTTGGAAGACAGGCTGGGCTTGCCGGAAGCTGCCGACTTGTCCCTGACCGCGCAAATCCGGGTCAGCGAGGAAGCTGTGGGCTTCTTGCCCGATGGCGAGATCAGCCGATTCAACGTGATTGGTCAGGTCGATTGGCGGCTCGCTGAGATCGACAATGGGACGGGCGTCGCCGCTGGCTCAGAGCGGAGTTTTACAAGCTACTCCGCCACATCGACCACGGTCGCAACTTCCTTCGCGCAACGGGATGCGCGGCGGCGACTGATGGTGATCCTGGCAGACCGTATCGTCACCGATCTGATGGGCCGGGACCTCGCATGAAGCTTTCGACGCGCGAGGCTCCCGGTTACTTCGCCAAACCCGACCCCACTGCGACCGGTCTTTTGATTTATGGGGCCGATGCCATGCGCGTCGCCTTGCGGCGTCAAGAGGTGATCCACGCGCTGATCGGCGAGAACGGCGAAGACGAAATGCGGTTAGCCCGCATACCCGCCGCCGATCTCAGAAAGGACGCCGCGCTGCTGCTTGATGCGATCAAGGCGCAAGGTTTCTTTCCAGGCCCGCGCGTCGCGTTTGTCGAGGACGCAGGCGATGGGTTGACCGATACCATCGCAACCGCGTTGGGCGAGTGGCGCGCAGGCGATGCGCAGATCATTGTCACGGCGGGCCAGTTGGCGGCGCGGTCGAAACTCCGCAAGCTCTTCGAGGATCACAATTCGGCTTATGCGACTGGCATCTACGACGATCCCCCGAGCCGGGATGAGATCGAGACAGCGCTAAAAGCTGCCGGGCTGACTGACATCTCGACCGACGCGATGGCCGCCCTCACAGAACTCTCACGTGCGCTTTCCCCTGGTGATTTCCGTCAAACGCTTGAGAAGGTCGCGCTTTACAAGCTGAACGACAGCGGGCCGCTCAAACCCGACGAGGTGGCTCTGTCGGCGCCCAGTTCAGTCGAGGCCGGGATTGACGATGCATTGAACATTGCGGCGGAAGGCAAGGCGCATGAACTGGGGCCTGTCTTACGACGTTTGGAGGCGCAAGGGGTGGGGCCGGTCGGTCTCTGCATCGGCGCGACCCGTCACTTCAAGACGCTGCACATGGTCGCTGCCGACCCAGGCGGTGCGGGTGCGGGCATCGGCAAGCTGCGTCCGCCCGTATTCGGCCCACGCCGCGACCGTATCCAACGACAGGCCTCGGCCTGGGGGATGCACAAGCTGGAACGTGCGATGTCGCTTTTGCTCGACACCGATCTGACGCTGCGCTCGTCGGCTGAAGTGCCGCAAATGGCGGTCATGGAGCGCACTTTGTTGCGTCTCGCCTGGATGGGGCGACGCTGATGCTGACGGTGATCGGTCCAAAAATGGGGCGCACATTCCGCGTGGTCTTGACGCTGGAGGAACTCGGTTTGCCTTATCGCCACGATGAAGCGCGGCCGCATTCCGAGGGCATGTATGCGGTCAATCCACTGGGTCAGGCGCCCGCCTTGCGCGACGGTGAAACAGTGCTGACCGACTCGCTGGCGATCATCAACTATCTGGCCGACCGAGCGGGCGCGCTGACCTTCGCGGTGGGCACGCCCGAGCGGGCGCTGATGGTGGCACGGATCAACTTCGTGCTGACCGAGATGGAAGCACCGATCTGGCTGATGGCCCGGCACGGCTTTGTTCTGCCCAAGGAGGCGCGGGTCCCCGGCATGCGCGCCGTTGCGGAAGCGGATTTCGCGCGGGCGGAGGTGAAGTTCGAAACGCTGCTGGGCGAAAGCGACTACTTCGCGGGGGATGCATTTTCGCTCGCCGATATCTTTGCGGCGGACATGGCGCGCTGGGCCGAACAAGCGAAAGTGGCGCTCACCTCCCCGGTGTTCCGTGCTTATGCCGAGCGCATGATGCGCCGACCTGCTTGGGCGCGCACGATGTCTGCGCTGGCCTAGGTCGACGGGACCGCACACGCGTTTATGCTGTGCTCAACGAAACAGGAGAGCGTGGCATGGGCGTGATGATCGACGGTGTTTACCGCGTAGACGATCCGGGGCCGGACACCACCAAGGGCGGCGAGTTCAAACGCGCCGCCGCCAATATCCGCAACTGGATCACAATAGATGGTCCGTTCACGCCGGATACGGGGCGCTATCATCTCTACGCGGCGTGGAATTGCCCCTGGGCGCACCGGGCACTGCTCGCGCGCGTCATGCTCGGATTGCAAGATGCGATTACAGTGTCTTTCGCGCGCCCACGTCGCAATGATCAGGGTTGGGTCTACGACGCCGAGGGGGAGTACTCCGACGCGGTACTGGGCGTTGCCGCTGTGCACGAGGTCTATGCGCGGCAAACTCCAGGTTACACCGGTCGGCTGACCATCCCTGTCCTTTGGGATCGTACGACCGAACAGATCGTCTCGAACGAAAGCGCCGATATCGTGCGCATGCTGGGCACTTTTGGAGGGCCTGACCTTTACCCGACGGCACATCGCGATCTGATCGATGCCTGGAATGACCGCATCTACCGCACCGTGAACAATGGCGTCTACCGGGCCGGGTTCGCGCGGACGCAAGAGGCTTACGATGCCGCCGTTTCCGAGGTGTTCGAGACGCTAGACAGCATCGAGACACACCTGACCGGGCGCGACTGGCTGGTGGGCGAGACCTTTACCGAGGCCGATCTGCGGCTTTTCCCGACGCTCGCGCGGTTCGACGTGGCCTATCACTATGCGTTCAAATGCAACATCCGGCGGCTGGTCGATTACCCCGCCCTTTGGGCCTATGCCCGGCGCATCTATGCCATGCCGGGTGTCGCCGAGACGGTACGCTTCGACATCTACAAACAGGGATATTTCTCGCCCTCGGAATTGCGCAACCCCCTTGGCATCGTCCCGGCAGGCCCCGTCATCGACTGGTCGTTGTGAGCGATCCCGTCTGCCCTCTTTGTCTGCGTTCAATTCCGCCAGATGTGCGCAAAAGCCTGCACCATCTGACTCCAAAACTGCGCGGCGGAAAGGGCGGGCCGGTCGTGCTGTTGCATCAGATCTGCCACAATGAAATCCATGCGACGCTGACCGAGACGGAACTCGCGCGGTCATACAACACGATCGACGCGTTACGGGCGCATCCAAGGCTTGCCAAGTTCATCGCATGGGTGGCCAAGCGACCTCCGGGGTTCCAATCGAAGACCCCAGGTAAACGGCGAGGGCTGCGTTAGTGCTGCGCGTGCTTTCTGTGAAACATCGCCTTGATCTCCTCGACATGGGCGCGGTCTGCCTGCGAAGCATCGGCGGCGAGGCTGCGCGCGGCGGTTAGCGGGTCATCGTCGATCAGGTCGATCAGACCGAAGCCCAAGGCCTGATGCGCGTCGATCCGCCGTCCTGCCATCAAGATCAGCTTGGCGCGTGACGGACCGACGAGGTCAGCAAGGCGGATCGGATCGGAAGGCTGCGGCAGAAAGCCCAGTTTCATCACCGGGTAGAAGAACTTGGCGCCAGGCACGGCAATCCGGACATCGGCGGCAAGCACCATGCCCATGGCACCGCCCGCAACCGTGCCATTGAGCGCGGCGATGGTCAGGCATGGCGCCTTTGCGATGGCACCCGACAGCCGCTCCCAAACCGGATCGGTCGCAAGGCCTGCTCCCATCTCGTCGAGGTCGGCTCCGGCCGAAAACACTTTGCCGCTACCGGTTAGGACGATCGCACGCATGGCCTCATCCGCCACGGCGCGCTCCACGGCATCGGCGAGATCGCCCAGCATCTGAGCCGTCAGCGCGTTCGCCTTGTCGGGGCGCGCAAGTGTCAGCGTCCAGATCGGGCCCTCTTGTGCGACCTCGATCATGCAATCAAACCGACGCGGCGGCGAATGTCCTCGTCGCGGAGCGAGATCTCGGTGCCCGCGAACTCTTTCGCCTCCGGGCTACACATCCAAAGAAGCGCCTTGGCAGGCCAATCGGCCGGGATGTGGTCGGACCAGTCGAGTTGGCTGACAGGGTTGATGCCGCTGGCCTTGATCTCTTTCTGCATCTGCGTCGCGACCGTTCCCGGCGACAGCCCCATGATCCGCAAACCCGCCTCGCCCGCTTCCTTGTCGGCGCAGCGTGTAAGCATGGCGGCACCCGCCTTGGAGGAACAGTAGTGCGACCAGGCCTCGACCGGGCCATGGGCCGCGCCGGATGAGATCGTGATGATGGTGCCCGCCCCGCGCTCGATCATCGCGGGCATGACGGCACGCATGCCATAGAAAACGCCTTTGAGGTTGATGTCGATGATCTTGCCCCACTGGTCGGGGTCAGCTTCGGCGAGGTGCGAGATCGGCTCGACGGCGCCTGCATTGTTGATCAGAATATCCGCCGGTCCAAAGGTCGCTTCGACCTTGCGAATGGCCGCTTCGAGCGAGGCATAGTCACTGACATCGCAAGGCACAGCGACAGCTTTTTCACCGATACGCCCGGCAATCTCGCCTATCGCGCCTTCGCTGCGGGCCAGCAAACCGACCTGTGCGCCGGCATCGGCGAACACCTCGGCGGTGGCTTCACCAATCCCCCGACTTGCCCCGGTTATCACCACGGTTTTGCCATCAATGCTCATTTCCGGCCTCCTTTTTGACATAGTGCGTGCTATGACGGTCACGCTTACCTCGTCCGTGGCAGAGGCAACAGCCTTTCCTTGACGCCTTGCGATGGGCTTTGGATGGTGCCACCTAACCCCGAACACCCAGAACCACAGCTTTGTATCGGAACCCAAGCATGACACGCACCTGCACCCTTTTGACCAGCTCGGCCCTTGCGCTCGTAACGGCCCTTCCCGCCTATGCCGATCTGACGGCCGAGCAGGTGCTCGCCGATCAGCTCCGCAACATGGAGCTTTACGGGATGGAGGCCACAGTGACCGGTCAGTCCCGCTCCGGCGACACTCTCGTGGTCGACGGTGTCCGCGCCACGGCTGAAACGCCGGAAGGCACGCTCGACATGACGATCGGCGGCGCCACCTTCCGCGAGATGGGGGACGGCTCGGTTGAGGTCACATACCCAGAGGAAATCCCGCTTTCGATCAAGGGCACAGCCGAAGGCGAAGATTTCGAAATGGTCATGACCATGGTGCAAACCGGGACGCGCATGATCGTCTCGGGCATCCCGGAAGAGATCACCTATACATTCTCGTCGGAGAACTTCTCGGTGACGGACATTGGCTTTGTCGCACCGGAGGAAGCCGCCGAACTTGATATGGACGTCTCGGTTCAGATGAACGGCCTCACCGGTGTCGGTGCCTTTGTGGGGGGTGGCACGGTGCGGGACTATACCGCCGATATCAACATCGACAGCATGCAGGTGAGCTTGTCCGGTGCCCCGGAAGGTGAGGGGATGTTCGATCTTGCGATGGAAGTTAGCAATGTCGTTGCTGACTATTCCGGCAGTTCGGCACCGCAAGACCTTATGGCATCGTTTGCACAGTCGATCGAGGCGGGCAACGCCACCGCAGGCACGGCCACGCACGGGCCCCTGACCTATACGGTTTCCGGCGATGGCCCCGATGGCGTGTTCGAAGTTGCGGCCGCTGTCGCATCGGGCGAGTTCGATTTTGCCATGGGCCGCGAAGGGCTGGAATACGCCACGATCTCAAAGGATATGACCGTGTCGGTGGGGGGTGATTTCAACCCGCTCCCGCCGCTGACCTTCAAGATGGCGGAAAGCGGGATGCGCTTTGCCATGCCTGTCGTGCCCTCGGAGAATGAACAGGATTTCGGACTGCGCCTGAACCTTGCAGGGCTTGAGGTGGACCAGATGCTCTGGGGCATGATCGACCCGCAAGGCCAGCTTGGACGTGACCCGGCAACGCTGGTGATCGATCTCGATGGCGCTGTCGTGATGGAAGAAGACGTGTTCGATCCGGCCTTTGCCGAGCAAATGACCGGCGCGCCGGGCCAGATCAACGCCCTGAACATCAACGAGATCCTGCTGAACCTTGCGGGTGCCGAGTTGACGGGTGACGGTGAGTTTTCGTTCAACAACGAAGGGCCGATCCCGATGCCGTCCGGCGTTGTCAATATGATGCTGACGGGGGGCAATGGCCTTCTCGATACGCTGGTTGGCATGGGCCTTGTACCCGAGGAACAGGCGATGGGCGCGCGCATGATGATGGGGCTTTTCGCACGGCCGGGCGACGGTGACGACACGCTGGTGTCGACCATCGAAGTAAAGGAAGACGGCTCGGTCCTGGCGAACGGCCAGCGTATCCGGTGACCAAAGGCGCGCCTTTTGCTTGAAGGCGCCCTGGCAAGACACTAGGTCCCGGGGCATGGATGCGCTCCGGGACCTTTTTCATGCAAAACCTGTCTGACCTGACCGACGCCCTTTTGGCGGCTGCAAAAACCGCCGGCGCCGATGCTGCCGACTCCATTGCAACCGATGGCCGTTCCCTCTCAATCGATGTGCGCAACGGCGCGCTCGAGCAGGCCGAACGGGCCGAGGGGATTGAGATCGGCCTGCGTGTGCTGGTCGGGCAGCGCCAGGCCTGCGTTGCGGCATCTGACATCAGTGCAAATACGATTTCAGAGGTCGCCGAGCGCGCGGTGGCCATGGCCGGGATCGCGCCGGAAGACCCGCATATCGGGCTTGCCGACCCGTCTGAGATCGCCATGGGTTGGGACGCCGATGCGCTGGATCTGGTCGACACCGGCGACGATCCCGCACCGGCCGAGTTGCAAGCCGCCGCCGCCGAGGCCGAGGCCGTTGCGCTGGGAACCCCGGGGATCAGTCAGTCGGAATCCGCAGCAGCGTCGTTCTCGCGCACGCGCATCCATCTGGCGGCCAGCAACGGGTTTTCCGGCGGCTACAGCCGGTCGAGCCACGGGCTTTATTGCGTTGCCATCACCGGCGAAGGCACGTCGATGGAACGCGACTATGCCGGGGAAGGCCGCATTTATCGCGCCGACCTGCCGACACCCGAGGAGATTGGCAAACTGGCCGCCGAACGCACCCTGGCGCGGTCGGGCGCGAAGAAACCCCCGACTGGCGCTTACCCGGTCCTTTATGACGAGCGGATTTCGTCCGGACTGATCGGCCACCTGCTCCAGGCAGCGAACGGGTCGTCGGTGGCGCGTGGCGGGTCTTGGTTGCGCGATAAGCTGGGCGAGCAAGTCCTGCCCGATCACCTGAGCATCGTCGAAGACCCGCATCGTGCGCGCGTCTCCGGCTCCAAACCCTTCGATGCCGAGGGGCTGGCGACGCGGCAGCGCACCATCGTCGAAGACGGCGTGCTGCAGGGCTGGACGCTGGATCTGGCGACGGCGCGCAAGCTGGGCATGCAAAGCACGGCCAGCGCGGCGCGCGGCCCTTCCGGCCCGCCATCGCCGAGCCTGACCAACGTTGCGCTGACCCAGGGCACACAAAGCCGCGACGCGTTGCTGCGCGACATGGGCACGGGGCTTCTCGTCACCTCGCTGATCGGCTCGTCGATCAACCCGACCACCGGCGACTACTCGCGAGGTGCCAGCGGCTTCTGGGTCGAAAACGGCGAGATCACCTATCCGGTGAACGAATGTACAATTGCCGGGAACCTGCACGAAATGTTGCGTTCAATCGTGCCTGCCAATGATGCGCGCACATATCTGTCGCGCGTCGTCCCCTCTCTTCTCGTCGAAGGCCTGACGATTGCCGGCAACTGATCTGGAGCTGCTCGAGGCGGCCGCCCGCGAGGCAGGCGAGATCGCGCGGCGATACTGGCGCGAGGATCCGCAGGTCTGGGACAAGGGCGGTGACGATCCGGTCAGCGAAGCGGATTTTGCCGTGGACACGCATTTGCATCAACGCCTGCTTGGTGCGCGCCCCGACCATGGATGGGTGAGCGAGGAGACCGAGGACAATCCCGAAAGGCTCGAGGCTGAGCGTGTCTTCATCGTCGACCCCATCGACGGGACGCGGTCCTTCGTGGCAGGGGAAAAAACCTGGGCGCATTCACTGGCGATCTCGGTGAATGGCAGGATCACCGCGGGTTGTGTCTTTCTTCCGATCCGCGAAAAGCTCTACCTTGCGGGCGCTGGGCAAGGTGCGTTCCTGAACGGCGTGCCGATCACGGCGTCTCAGGCCAACGAGTTGGAGGGGGCCGACGTGCTCAGCCCCAAGGTCAGTTTCCGGGACGAATTCTGGAAAGACAGCCCGCCCCCGGTCAAGCGCCACTTCCGCCCGTCGCTGGCTTACCGGATGGCACTGGTCGGAGAAGGCCGGTTTGACGCGATGCTGACGCTGCGCACGGCCTGGGAATGGGACATCGCCGCCGGTGCGTTGATTGCCGAGGAGGCGGGCGCGGTCGTGACCGATCGGCATGGTGGAACGCTGGTCTTCAACAGCGCCGCGCGGCAGACGGCTGGCGTAATCGCCGGAGGTCCCAACGTTCACAAGGCTTTGTCAGAGCGGCTCGCATGATCTTCAGGTCGCGGGCCAATAGGCCTGTGCAGACGGCACCCGCCCGAATTCGAGATAGAAGTCATCGAGTTGTGGCGGTTCGATCCCCACATCGCTGAGCTGCACATGGGCCTGTCCGCGATGATGCACCTGGTGCTGCACCAGATGCAGGATCAGGGCCGCGACCGTCTCGTGCGTTGCGCCCGCCGTACGTTCCGTCACGCGCTGTTCGGCGAGTCTTTTGGGCGCAATCTCCCGGCAGAACGTCGCAAAGCGCATGTCCACATCCGACTGTGCACGTGCCAGATCGCCTGCGGTTTCGATATCGTCGCGCTGATAAACGCTCCGGCCCAGACCGCCCGCTTCCAGCGCATCGACGTAATAGAGATCAACCTCGTAGATGTGGTTGAGCGTCCGGCACAGGGATGGAAAGAACCCCGGTCGGTCAGCGACGAAGGCCTCCTCGGTCAGCTTCGAGACCGTGGTGTAGAGCGTTGCATTGGCCCAGGCATTGTTGAGCGCCATGGCAAGCCAGGGATTTGTTGCAGGATCGGTCATTTCTTCCTCGATTGCAGCCAACGGAAGAAGAAAAACAGTGCCACCAGCGCGACGGCCCAGAAGATCAGATCAGGCATTGCGCGGCCCCCAATCGAGCACGATCTTGCCCGACGCACCCGATTTCATCGTCTCGAACCCCGTTCGGTAATCATCGACATGCATTCGGTGCGTGATGACATTCCGGACATCCAGCCCGTTCTCCAGCATGGCAATCATCTTGTACCAGGTCTCGAAAATCTCGCGCCCGTAAACGCCCTTGATCGTGATCGCCTTGAACACGATCCGCGACCAGTCGACCGGCGATTTGCCTGGCGGGATGCCCAAAAGCGCGATACGCCCGCCCATCACCAAAGCCTCGACCATCTGATCGAGTGCGCGCTGATTGCCCGACATCTCAAGCCCGACATCGAAACCTTCCTTCATCTTCAGCCGCGCGATGGTATCGTTGAGGTCAGCCTCGGCCACGTTGACGGTCTCGACATCTGCGACACGTGCGGCGAGGGCGAGGCGATCGGGGTTGATGTCGGTCACGACCACGTGCCGCGCGCCCACATGGCGGGCAACGGCAGCCGCCATGATGCCGATGGGACCGGCCCCGGTCACCAGAACATCTTCACCCACGAGATCAAAGGACAGCGCGGTATGCACCGCGTTGCCGAGCGGATCGAGGATTGCGCCGACCTCATCGTCGATCTCATCGGGCAGGGGCACGGCGTTGAAGGCGGGCAGGCGCAGATACTCGGCAAAGGCACCTTGTTCGTTCACCCCGATGCCGCGCGTTTCGGGGTCGAGGTGGAACTTGCCGGCCCGGCTCTGGCGCGAGTGTTTGCCGATCAGGTGGCCTTCGCCGCTGACACGCTGGCCAAGCGTCAAATCGGTGACGTTTCGGCCAATCTCGACGATTTCACCGGCGAATTCATGGCCGGTGATCAGTGGGATCGGCACCGTCGTGGCGGCCCAGTCATCCCAGTCCCAGATATGGATATCGGTCCCGCAGATGCCGGTTTTCTTCACCTTGATCAGAACGTCATCCGGCCCGATCTCGGGTACCGGCGCATGGATCAGGTCGAGGCCCGGGGCCGGGGCTGTCTTGGCGAGTGCCTTCATTTCATTCGACATGGGTCGGCCCTTTGCTGACCGGTGAGGGGGCTCTGCCCCCGCTCCGCTCCCCCGGAGTATTTGCACCAAGAAGAAGACTGCTCATCAGATTGCGCCAGTTTCCTCGCCCGCGGCGACAAAGGCATCTGCCGCCCGGTCGAGATCGTCGCGCGTGAGGCTGGCATTCATCTGGGTTCTGATGCGGGCCTGGCCTTTGGGTACGACCGGAAAGAAGAACCCGGCTACGTAGACGCCGCGCTCATCAAGTTTGGCCGCCATGTTCTGCGCCAACTGCGCCTCGCCCAGCATGACCGGCACAATGGGGTGTTCGCCGGGAAGCAGGTTGAAACCGGCCGATTCCAGCCGCTGGCGCCAATAGCGTGTGTTTTCAAAGAGTCGGTTGCGCAGATCGTCAGCCTTTTCCACCAACCGGATCGCCTCGGTCCCGGCGGCCGTGACCATGGGCGGCAAAGCGTTGGAAAAAAGATAAGGCCGCGCGCGTTGCCGGAGGAGATCAACGATCTTCTGCGAGGCGGCGATGTAACCGCCGATGGCTCCGCCCAGCGCCTTGCCAAGCGTGCCGGTCAAGATGTCGACCTCAACGCCCGCATGTGCCGGCGTTCCCGCCCCCTTCGGCCCAAGGAAGCCGGTGGCGTGGCAATCATCGACCATGATCAGGGCCTCGTATCGGTCGGCCAGCGCACGAATTTCACCTAGCTTGGCAAGATAGCCGTCCATTGAGAAAACACCGTCAGTCGCGATCATGATGAAACGGGCTCCATCGGCACGCGCCGCTTTTAGCTGCGCCTCGAGATCGTCCATGTCCGAGTTTGCGTAGCGATAGCGCTTTGCCTTGCACAGCCGGATACCGTCGATAATTGAGGCGTGGTTGAGGGCGTCCGATACGATGGCGTCTTCCGGTCCCAGCAAAGGTTCGAACACGCCACCATTGGCGTCAAAACACGCGGCGAAGAGGATGCTGTCTTCCATACCGAGATAAGCGGACAGCGCAGCCTCCAGTTCGCGGTGCAGGTCCTGCGTACCGCAGATGAAGCGGACCGAGGCCATGCCGAACCCGTGATTCTCCATCGCGCCCTTGGCGGCGGCGATCAGGCGCGGGTGGTCGGCAAGGCCGAGGTAGTTATTCGCGCAAAGGTTCAGCATCTCGCGCCCCGCCACTTCGATCCGCCCGCCCTGGGGCGAGGTGATCTGGCGCTCGCGTTTCATCAGCCCGTCAGCGTCGATCTGGGCGAGTGTGCTTGTCAGGTGGGCATCAAAGTCGGTCATGAACCCGTTCTAGAGCGTGTTGCACCCAGTTGGAAACAACATGCATTCAAAGTCGCGTTGGAGCCAAAGGCGAAAGGCAGCGACTTTGAGTTCGAGTTGATGCAATTTGCTCTAACGGGGCATCGGGTTCGTCGCCAGCTTGTAGGGCTGCCAATCCTCAATCTCGGGATAGAATTTCTTGCGCCAGGCGCGCACACGCGGATTCATGCGGCGGCGCCAGAGGGGGGGGATCATCGCAAGGCTGCCCATTACCGCATAGCCGTAGGGCAGTTGCGGTGCGTCCTGCTCGTCCCAGGTTTGCAATAGTGGAAAGCGCCGGTCAGGCTTGTAGTGATGGTCAGAGTGGCGCTGCAGGTTGATCAAAAGCCAGTTCGACGCCTTATGCGCGGCGTTCCAGCTGTGATGCGGCTGCGTGTGTTCGTACTTGCCATCGCCCAGATGTTTGCGCGTGAGCCCGTAGTGCTCGATGTAATTGACCAGTTCGAGTTGCCATATGGCGAAGAAGCAGTGGATCAGGAACATAGCAAGGCCCAGCCAACCGCCCACCATCAGCGCCAGCAGGACAAAGCCCAGTTGCAGCGCGCCATAGCGCCAAAACGGGTTCGAGCGGTGCCACACGGGCAGGGATTTGCGCGCAAGCTTTGCCGCTTCTGCGCGCCAGGCCGAAACGAGGCACTGCTTCAGGACACGTGGGAAGAAGCGGTGGAACCCTTCATTGTAGCGGGCCGTTACCGGATCGCGTGGGGTGGCGACATAGCGGTGGTGCACCAGCAGGTGTTCGCTCCGGAAGTGGCCATAACAGGTCATCGTCATCAGCATGTCGCCGAGCCAGCGTTCCGTGCGCGAGGATTGGTGCATCAACTCATGCGCATAGACGATGCCGATGGCACCCGACAGGATACCAAGGCCCGCGGACAGGCCGAAGATCTCTACAGCCGTCAGATGCCCGGACGTGGTCACATAAGCGATGATGCCGAAGACCGTCAGGCCCTGTACCGGGGCCCAGATCAGGGTGATCAGCCGGTACCAGAACAGTTCCTGCTCCGGCGTTTCGGTGTCCGCGTTGGCTCTGCTCAATCCGGTCACAAGATCGATGACCGAGACCATGATCCACGAGCCGATGAACACCAAAAGTACCGTCCATCCACCATAGACCGCCCCGATCCAGGCCAGCGGGATCAGGCCGAGCGAGGCCCAGAAAGGCAGGGCGTCAAGAAATCGTGCGCTCATGGGCGTGATTCAAGTGCGGATCGGCTCAG
>JBCCWG010000065.1:0-17492 GCA_039193985.1 Pseudomonadota bacterium | reverse complement strand
CGAACAGCTTCCAGGCCACGGCACGGTCTATCTTGGCCAGTCGCTCAAATTCCTTGCCCCCGTCCGCCCCGGCGATCTGGTGACAGCCGAGGTCACGGTGCTTGAGATCGACTACGCAAAGCGCCGCGTGAAGCTGGACACCCGCGCTTTGGTCGACGGCAAACTGGTGCTGAAGGGCGAGGCCATGGTGCTGGCGCCCTCGGGCAAGTTCGATTGAGGACGAAGGTCGGCAAAGAGCCCTTGTTGGACATCGGTTGCGATGCGATCCAAGGCACGGAGTCGAGGGGCGTCAGCCCCGCCGTGCCATCGCCGGACCGGCCCGCGGTCTGGCGATTTGTCAGCCAAGGGCGCTTAGCTCGGGCAGAAAATGTGTCTTGGCCAAAATTAACCGCATAACGGGTCGGTCGGTTCGCCAGCCCCCGGTCCGCCCACGGCACGGCTCATCTCCAGCGTCCGCTTTGTCCGCAGAGCGGAGTTTGAAGGCACTCTCGCAACAGGCTCTTGCGAGCCCGTCCCCCAACCGCTACGCCCGACCACATGCACTATCTCCGCGACACCACCTATATGGACGAGGCCGACAAGGGCGCCACGGCGGCCATCGGCAACTTCGACGGCGTACATCTTGGTCATCAGGCGGTGCTGCAGATTGCGGCGAAGGCGGCAGATGCGCCTCTCGGGGTTGTCACGTTCGAACCGCATCCGCGTGAGTATTTCGCGCCCGACGCCCCGCCATTTCGACTGATGAACGCGACCGCGCGGGCACACCGGTTGGAGGCCGTGGGGGTCGAGCGTCTGTACGAACTCCGGTTCAACGACCGGCTGGCCAACCTGACGCCGGAGGCGTTCTGTGCCGACATTCTGGCGGGCGAGCTTGGGCTTAGCCATGTCACGGTCGGCGCCGACTTTTGTTTCGGTAAGGACCGTGCAGGCAACGCCGAGTTCCTCCAACGCTTTGGTCGTGAGCTTGGCTTCGGTGTGACCATCGCCGAGTTGATCGAAACCAGGGGCGTCGCGGTATCCTCGACCAAAATCCGCGTAGCGCTGGCCGACGGACGGCCCGGCGATGCCGCGGCGATGCTGGGGCACTTGCATCGCATCGACGGCCCGGTGATCCGTGGCGACCAGCGCGGACGCGAACTGGGATATCCGACAGCAAACATGTCGATCGACGGACTGTTCCCGCCGAAATTTGGGGTCTATGCGGTGAAGGTCGATGTGCTGACCGGCCAGCACAAAGGGCAGTATACCGGCGTCGCCTCAGCCGGGGTGCGCCCGATGTTCGGCGTCAACCACCCTAACATCGAGACATACCTCTTTGATTTTGCTGGCGATCTATATGGCGCGGATCTCAGTGTCGCGCTGGTCGACTATCTGCGCCCGGAAGAGAAATTCGACAGTCTCGACGCGCTGATCACGCAGATGGACGCCGACAGCGCGCAGGCGCGCGCAATCCTCGCGACATGACGCAAAACTTCTCTGAAGAGTTCTGCGCAAAGCCTTTAGAAGGCTTTGCGTCATGACCGATCCCATCGACCGCTCGGGGTTGCGTGACCGCTATTGGGAACGCGTGCCGCTGAAGAACATGACCAAGAAGGAATGGGAAGCGCTCTGCGATGGCTGCGGCAAGTGCTGTCTCAACAAGCTCGAAGACCCCGACACGCAAGAGATCGCCTTCACCCGCGTGGCCTGTCGCCTGCTTGACGGCGAAACCTGCCGCTGCGCGCAATACGACATTCGCAAGCAATTCGTGCCAGACTGCGTCGTGCTGACCCCACAGAACATCAGCAAAAACGCTTATTGGATGCCCCGCACCTGCGCTTATCGACTGGTTTACGAAGGCAAGCCGCTCTACGACTGGCACCCGCTGGTTTCCGGCACGCATGAGACCGTCCATGCGGCGGGCATCTCGGTTCAGGGCTGGACGGTGCCCGAGTTCGAAGTGCCCGAAGACGAGTGGGAAGATCATATAATCGAGGATCTCTGATGCGGTTCGCTTCTGACAATTCCGGCCCGGTCCACCCCAAGGTGATGGCGGCGCTCGAGGCCGCCAATGATGGCTGGGCGCTGCCTTATGGCAATGACCCCTGGACCGAGCGTGCGGTGCAAAAGGTGCGCGATGTGTTCGAAGCCCCCGAGGCCGCTGTTTATTTCACCGCCACAGGGTCGGCTGCCAATGCGCTGGCGCTCGCAACGATCACCCAACCCTTTCAGACAGTCTTTTGCACGGCTGAGGCGCATATCGAGGAAGACGAGTGCAATGCGCCCGAGTTTTATACGGGCGGTGCGAAGCTGACCCTGGTTGCGGGCGACCATGCGAAGATGTGCCCTGATGCGCTGGCGCACTTACTCGAAAGCAAGGCGGGCCAAAACGTGCACGGTGCGCAGATGGGGCCGCTGTCGCTGACGCAGGTGACCGAACGCGGGACGATATACACACTTACGGAACTAAACGCTTTGACAACTGTGGCCAAGGCAAACGGCCTGCCCGTCCACCTCGACGGCGCGCGTTTTTCCAACGCCATGGCGGCAATCGGCTGCAGTGCAGCCGAGATGTCGTGGCAGGCGGGCGTCGACATCGTCAGCTTCGGCGGCACCAAGAACGGGCTGATGGCCGCCGAGGCAGTGGTGATTTTCGATCCAAGCCTTGCGTGGGAGTTCGAGCTTCGCCGTAAGCGCGGTGGGCACTTGTTCTCGAAGAGCCGCTATCTTTCGGCTCAAATGGACGCCTATCTGACCGATGACCTCTGGCTCGACATGGCGCGTCTGTCGAATGCGGCGGGCCAGAAGCTGGCAAAAGGTTTGCAAGCCCTTCCGAGTGTCAAGCTTCTTCACCCGCCCGACGCCAACATGATCTTCGCCGCCCTGCCCACCGCAGCCCATCGCCGCCTGCAAGCGGCGGGCGCGCAATACTATCCTGGCGCAGGTGCAACTGAAGCGGCCGATGACGCCAGGACCAACGCCCGGATCGTAGCCGACTGGTCGTGCCCTGACGCCCATATCGATCAGTTCCTGAAGCTGGTTGCTGGCGATTGATATGGCATGACGCACGCCGATACCGCAGGGTATGGCCCATGCGTTACCTTCTGCTTTCTGCCCCGCTCCTCCTGCTCGCCGCCTGCGCCACCCTTTCGGAAGACCAGTGTCGCGCGGGCAACTGGTACGCCATTGGCAAGAACGATGGGGCCGAGGGGCGCACGATGAGCTTCGTCGAACAACATGCCGAGGCCTGCGCCGAGTACGGGATCGCGCCGGACCGCACGACCTGGGCCAAGGGCCGCGCCGACGGCCTGCCGCTTTATTGCACGCCCGACAACGCCTTTCGCGTTGGGCGCAGTGGCAAGCACCTGTCGGATGTCTGCCCGGCCCGCGATCTTGCCGTCCTGCAACGCGCCAATGAACGCGGGCTGCGCCTCAACCGGATCGAGTTGGAGATCCGCGAGATTGAGGGCGATATCCGCGACATCAACGCGGAACTGGCACGTCTGCCCGCGACCGACCCTTCGCGCGGGTCGCTGATTTCGGAACGCAGCTTCCTGCGTCTCGACCTGCTGACACTGCGGGCGGAACGCGCACGGTTCCTATGACGGCTCAGGCTGCCGCCTTGCGCGCCTCAGGCAACACCACCCGGAACGCGGTGCCTGCCTCATCTGGCAGATAGACCACGTCGCCCCCCAGCCGCTTCATCACTTCGCGACAGATCGCTAGGCCCAGCCCCGCGCCACCGGCGGCGCGATGATCGGTGCCGCGCGCGAATTTCTCGAACATCACACTTTGGACATCCGTCGACACGCCCGCACCGTTGTCGATGAAGTCGACCACGCGTATGCCGTTATCAAGACCGACGCGGATCTCCAGCTCTGGTGCCTCGGCGTCGCAGTATTTCTGCGCGTTGGTGATCAGGTTGATGAAGACCTGCGCCAGACGATCGCCATCGGTGAAGAGCGGCACGGCCTCCATCGGTGGATCGCGGCTGATGGTGAGGGCCTGCTCGGGGCGGTCCGTCGCGGCGACCGAGCGGTCGAGGATATCGTCCAGCATCACGCTTCGTTCGTTCAGCGTCACCTGTCCGTTTTCGAGCACGCTGAGGTCCAGCAAGTCGTCCAAAAGTCGGGTCAGGCGGATCGCCTCGTCATGGATGATCTTGCTGTAGCGCGATCGTTCCTCGGGCGACATGCCTGCGCCGCGCATCAGGATCTCGCTAAAGGATCGGATCGAGGTCATGGGCGTGCGCAATTCGTGGCTGATCTGGCTGAGGAACGCGTCTTTCTGCACCGACAGGGCGACGAGCTTTTCGTTCGCCTCCTGCAGTTGCTTGGCTGTCTGGCCCAGCTCCAGGCTCTTGGCCTCAAGCTGGCTGGAGTATTCGAGGATCTGCTGCGCCTCATCCGCGACCTTCATCAGGTCTTCGACCGACACCGTCTCACCGCCGGTGATCTGCATCAGCATCGCATGTGCCGTCGCCCGACCGACCGAACCGGCAAGCTCACGTTCCAAGCGTTCGAGAAAGGCGGGGGAAACATCGGGCAGATAGCCCTCCTTGCCCTGTCCCTGCGCTTCGGCCACGAAAAGCTCCTGCGCCTCGCGACTGCCGAGTAGGCGTTGTGACATCATCAGCAGATCTTCGGCATCCACCGCGCCACCGGTCCAACCCGGTGCACCCTCCGAGTAGCGGAAAACGTTGATGAAGGCCGCCCCCTGTAACCGTTCCAGAGGGGTTGGAAACGTGATCAGCGACACGACGCAAAAGGCCAGGGAGTTCAACAAGAGCGACCAGAACACGGCATGAATCAGCGGATCCATCCCCTCGATCCCGAAGAGGGCGCGTGGCCGCAAAAACTCCAGCCCGAAGGGCCCGTTAGAGTAGACCGCGGCCGGGATCAGGCTCGCGTCGCCGAAGCTCGGCAGGAACGAGCACCAGAGCCAAACGACAAGACCCACAGTCAGGCCAGCTGCCGCGCCATAGCGTGTGGCGCCACGCCAGAATATGCCGCCGAGCATTGCGGGCATGACTTGTGCCATTCCGGCAAAGGCAATCAGACCGATGGCAGCCAGCGCGCCGCCGCCGCCAGAGTAGACGAAGTAAAAGTACCCCAGCAGCAGAAGGGCCGCGATGGTCAGGCGGCGCGACAGGATCACGACATATCGCACATCCCCCGACACGGTTGCCCCGCCTTGCCGCTGCGCCAGCCATATCGGCATGACGATGTGGTTCGAGACCATCGTCGAAACTGCAAGTGCGGCCACGATCACCATCGACGTGGCCGACGAGAACCCACCGAGAAAAGCCAACAACGCGAGTGTATCACGGTCGAACTCCAGCGGGACAGTCAGAACGAACAAGTCAGGGTTAGCGCCTTCAGGCAGCACGTTCAGACCAATCGCCGCAATCGGCACGACGAAAAGGCTCATCAGGAACAGATACAGCGGAAACGCCCAGCTTGCCGTTGCAAGATGGCGTTCGTCATAGTTCTCGACCACCATCACGTGAAACATGCGCGGCAGACAGATAAAAGCCATGGCGGCAAGTGCCACCAGCACTGTCCAGCGCTCGGGCTGGATGGTCTGTTCGGCAATCTGCGACGCCGCGATCACATCGAGCATCGGCATCGGGCCGCCCGCCAGAATGAACACAACGAAAATGCCGACCGCCAGCAGAGCGACGAGTTTCACCACCGCTTCGACCGCGATGGCGATCACGACGCCCTGGTGGCGCGCATTCACGTCAAGGTTGCGGGTGCCGAAAAGGATGGTGAACAGCGCCAGACCCGCCGCCACCCAGAACGCTGTCTGGTTCACTCCCTGCCCGGGCGTTTCAGCAAACACATCGAAACTGAGTGTGACCGATTGCAACTGCAGCGCGATGTAAGGCGTGGTGCCGATCACTGCCAATATGGTGACCAGAACGCCGATCATGTTCGATTTGCCGTACCGCGAGGATATCAGGTCGGCAATTGATGTAATCCGCTGCGTCCGCCCGATCCGCACCAGGCGGCGCAGCAGAACCCACCAGCCCAGCATGACCAGCGTGGGGCCAAGATAGATCGTGACGAATTCCATGCCCGAACGTGCTGCGTATCCAACAGCCCCGTAAAACGTCCACGCCGTGCAATAGATCGAGAGGGACAGCGTGTAGATCAACGGCGAGTTCAGCCACCCCACCTTGCCCGCCGCCGCGCGCTTGTCGGCCCAGAAGGCGACGATGAAAAGCGCCACCACATACCCGAGGCAGGTCAGAACAAGAAAATCGAACGCCATGCCGCCCGCGCCCTTACGTGTCGTCGGGAGCCTTCTGCGCCTCCCCGGCTCCGTCGATCATGTCCGCCGCCGCCAGCTTTCGCGACAGAATAGCGGTTACAACGATCAACACCGCCCAGATCGTGAAGATATAGATCAGCGCATCATTCGTCGTGGTCAGCAGTCCGGGCAACAGCAACAGGACGAGGCCCAGCAAGGGCACCAAGCGCACGGCATCGCCCAACCGCCGCCTGCGATAGCTTTCGCGCTCAAGAAAAACGGGCTGAGGAGGTTTGGCCATCAGCCGGCCAGCTCGCGGACGGTTTCAAGGATCTCGCCGTTCGAAAAGGGTTTGGTCATGAAGCGGCTTGCTCCCAGTTTTTCAGCCAGTTCGCGATCTTTCTTCTGGCCGCGCGCGGTGAGCATCAGCACCGGGGTCTCGCGGGTTTCTTCGGCCCCGCGCAGATCATGGAGGATGTCATAGCCTGATCTGTTCGGAAGCATCACGTCGAGGATCACCAGGTCGGGCGCCCGCCGCTGAATGGCCTCGAGCGCCGTGCTGCCATCGGAATGAGTATCGACCCGCCAACCGTCGCGCGACAGGATAAAGCGAATGGCTTCGATTATGTTTGGTTCGTCCTCGATCAATAGGACACGCCGCTCCTGCACCGTCAGTCCCCTCCCTTGGATGACGCTGAACTCACTATTGCGGAAGGGCTTTTAGCTGTCAAAGACTTGCTCGCCACCATCAAACGAAGACCGACGGCTCGCGGCGGCCCACACAGGCGGTTTCGGGGCAGATGCGGCACGAGGTGCCGACCCGGGTTGTCCGCCCGTCGTCCCCAAGATGCGACCGGATCAGCATCCACGCTTCGCTGACCGCCGGGCCATCGAACCCGGCCGGGTAGCTAACCTGCGCAAGGGCCTGCACATCGAATCGCGCTTCTTCCCGGCCCGACATGCTCAGCGTGTCGATCACCGGGGTCATCGGCCGCTGCAACGCGGTGAAGAGCGGCCAGAAGGGACAGGCCGCGCTATAGCGGGGCAGATCGAAACCCGAAAGCGGTTTGCGATAAGTCAATGTCCCCGAGGCATCGCAGGCAACCAGCCCGTAAGGCTCACCATCCGGTGTTTCATCCGCCCGCAACACAGCCAACCTTCGGAACACGACGGGCAGGTCGACGCCCGCGCTCTGCGCCACTTGCGATGCGGTGGCGCCTGCGGCCAGTGGTTCAACAAGCTGCGGTAACGGCAGTGCCGCCGCGTCCGTCGCATACCGTTCGAGATAAGTCGTCGCCAAGTGCCGCGCGGCGCGGGTGGTCAGAACCTCCGCCTCGGACACGATCTGACCGATTTGAGAGGCATCCCCGTCTTCCAGGGCGTCAATGCGCCAATTGACCGATACCAGCCAGCGATCCAGATCGTCCTGCGGCAAAGACCCGCCCGGCGCATCGCCTCCGTCAGCATCCAGATAGCCGACGAGATCCTCCATCGCCTCGGTCAGGCGTTGGCTGTCTTCAAAGATGTTACGGTGAAAGCGGGCCTGCCATTCCGGCTCGATGTCGCCGCCCTGGTTGAGAATGGCGCTCGACGACCGGATCGAAGTCACGCTGCTCAGAGCGTTGTGCATCGAAGCCGACAGGAACGGGTCGTGGGTCAGTCGGTCGCCCAACCGCTCGATCACCTGCTCGAGACGGCGAACCTCTCGCTGCTGTCGCGCAATGAGACGGGCCCATCCGGGAAAACGCGTAGCAAGTTCCTCGGCCCGGCTGCGTTCGGGCGAGGCTTCGGGATGCGCCTCGGCCGCTGCGTCCATTTCGGTCGCCAGACGCACTTCGGCCACCCCACTCAAGTAGGCCGGGTCGACATCGAGCGCCTTGGCAATCCGCACCAGAAGCGCGCCCCCGATCCGGCGCCGATTGTGCTCGATCAGGTTCAGGTAGCTGGCGGAAATCTCACAAGCCTCGGCCAAATCGGACTGCCGAATAGCCCGTTCCAGCCGGTAGGACCGTATCCGCGACCCGGTCAGCGGCGCTCTTTCCATTGGAAACCTCCTCGGATTCAACGGCTTTCTGCATTGCGCAGAAAATTTATTTACACCTCTTTTACTCGAAGTGTTCAGTTATTTACAGAAAAAGTGTTGGTGCCTAAGACCTTATTGCTAAGTGGAAAGGCAAGGCGCGATAGTAAAGATACGTTGTAAAAGGTCGGTTCGTGCGTTGCGAAGAACTTGCGCAGAGCCGATGAACGCTTATGGGAGGACATATATGTCTAAAAGCGATTTCACGCGCCGTAATGTAATGGCAGCGGGTGCGGCAGGTCTTGCCACCCCGACGCTCTTCACAGGCGCAACCTGGGCGGCAAGCCATGCCGGGTTCACCAACGCTCCGGAAGGCGACACAGTCACTCTGGGTTTCAACGTTCCACAATCTGGTCCCTACGCTGACGAAGGCGCGGACGAACTGCGCGCCTACGAACTTGCGGTCGAGCACCTGAACGGTGGCGGCGATGGCGGCATGATCCCGACCTTCTCGTCCAAGACGCTGGAAGGTAACGGCATCCTCGGCAAGAAAGTCGAATTTGTCACGGGCGACACGCAGACCAAGTCTGACGCTGCACGTGCATCGGCCAAGTCGATGATCGAAAAAGACGGCGCCATCATGATCACCGGTGGTTCGTCCTCGGGTGTGGCTGTTGCTGTGCAGGCGCTCTGCCAGGAAGCCGGCATCATCTTCATGGCGGGTCTGACCCACTCGAACGACACGACGGGCAAGGACCGGAAAGCCAACGGCTTCCGTCACTTCTTCAACTCGTACATGTCCGGTGCAGCGCTCGCACCGATCCTTGCCGCCAACTACGGCACGGACCGGAAAGCGTACCACCTGACTGCTGACTACAACTGGGGTTACACCACGGAAGAGGCCGTTCGGACTTCGACCGAGGCTGTGGGCTGGGAAACGGTCAACACCGTTCTTACGCCGCTGACCCAGACGGACTTCTCGTCCTACATCGCACCGGTTCTGCAGACCGATGCCGACGTGCTGGTTCTGAACCACTACGGCGGTAACATGGTCAACTCGCTGACCAACGCGGTTCAGTTCGGGCTGCGCGACAAGCTGGTCAACGGCAAGAACTTCGAGATTGTCGTTCCGCTCTATTCGCGCCTGATGGCGCGTGGTGCGGGTGCCAACGTTAAGGGCATCTTCGGTTCGACCAACTGGCACTGGTCGCTGCCTGACGAAGGGTCGCAAGCCTTTACCCGTTCGTTCGGCACCAAGTACGGCTTCCCGCCGAGCCAGGCTGCGCACACCTGCTATGTGCAGACGCTGCTTTATGCGGATGCAGTCAACCGCGCCGGATCGTTCAACCCCTGTGCGGTTGGCGAAGCCCTCAAGGACTTCGAATTCGACGGTCTGGGCAACGGTCCGACCCTTTATCGCGGCGACGATCACCAGTGCTTCAAAGATGTTCTGGTTGTGCGCGGGAAGGAAAACCCGACCTCGGAATTCGACCTTCTCGAGATCGTTGAGATCACTCCGGTTGCTCAGGTTACCTATCCGCCGGATCACCCGCAGTTCGGTGGCGCAGCCGCCTCGCTCGGGTCGTGTAACCCAGGCGCATAAGCCAACCACTTTTCAGGTCGGGCGGTTCGCCGCCCGACCCACCCCTGCCGGCCGAGCAGGCCGCGCGTAATCCACGAGGTGGGGACCTATGGAAGCCATTATCCTTCAAGTCTTGAACGGTCTCGACAAGGGCAGTGCCTATGCACTGATCGCCCTCGGCCTGACCCTGATATTCGGCACGCTGGGCGTGGTGAACTTTGCCCACGGCGCACTGTTCATGATCGGGGCGTTCTGTGCTGTCACACTGCAGCGCCTGCTCAGCCTCAGCCATGAAGTGGTCGATGAGACGCAGAAAGACTTCCTTGGCAACCCTCTGAAAGTGGATGTCCCCTATTTATATGACTGGCTCGGAGCAGATGCCGGACAAGCGGTCATAAACTGGTCGGTCCCGCTGGCAATCCTGTTCTCGATCCCGATCATGGTCTTGATCGGCATCTCGATGGAACGCGGCCTGATCAAACATTTCTACAAACGCCCGCACGCGGACCAGATCCTTGTCACGTTCGGACTTGCCATCGTGCTTCAGGAGATCATCAAGGCGTTCTACGGCGCCAACCCGATCCCAACGCCCGCGCCACCGGCCTTTACCGGCTCGTTCGACTTTGGCGCGCTGATCGGGCTTGAAAACATCATCTATCCCTATTGGCGCCTGATCTATTTCTGCTTCTCGATGTTCGTGATCGCCGGGGTGTTCGCCTTTCTTCAATTCACCACCTTCGGCATGGTCGTCCGTGCCGGTATGGCGGATCGCGAAACCGTGGGTATGCTGGGCATCAACATCGACAAACGGTTCACCATCATGTTCGCCATCGCGGCCTGTGTCGCGGGTCTGGCGGGGGTCATGTACACGCCGATAAATTCGCCCAACTATCACATGGGAATGGACTTTCTTGTCCTTTCCTTCGTCGTGGTGGTCGTGGGCGGCATGGGAAGCCTGCCGGGCGCGGTTCTGGCCGGGTTCCTGCTGGGCATCCTCGAAAGTTTTGCCTCCATGGCGCAGGTGATCGACCTGCTGCCGGGCATCAACCAGATCATCATCTACCTGGTGGCGATCGTCATTTTGCTGACCCGTCCTCGGGGCCTTCTGGGCCGCAAGGGCGTGATGGAGGATTAAGCCATGACGGATCAAACGCAAAACCCGCCTGTCGGCACGACATCGACCCGCCCTGTCACAACCCGCGAAAGCAATGGCATGTTCGGGTTGAACGCCAAGGATGCCGGTCTGTTCGTAATCGTCATCATCCTGACGATGGCCGCGCCCTTCCTGCTGAACCCCTTCCCTGAGTCCTCGGACCTGGCGCAGTTCAACGCGGGCTACCCTGACCTGATGCAGCGGTTCGTGATCTTTGGCATCTTCGCCATCGGGTTCAACATCCTCTTCGGTCTGACCGGATACCTCTCGTTCGGGCACGCGGCCTTCCTCGGCGTAGGCTCCTATGCGGCGATCTGGATGATGAAACTGGTCACGCTCAACGTGATCCCGGCCATCATCCTTGCCATCATCTTCGCGGGCCTCTTCGCGCTTGTGGTGGGCTTCGTGTCGCTCAGACGCTCTGGCATCTACTTCTCGATCCTGACGCTGGCCTTCGCCCAGATGTCCTATGCCCTTGCCTATTCGGTTCTGACGCCGATCACCGGCGGCGAGACGGGTCTGCAGATCAAGCCGACCGACCGGCCGATCCTGTCGAACCTGCAGGATGGTGAGATCGGGCGCGCCAATCTTTTCGGGATCGATATGCGCGCAAGCTACGAGATGAACGTCGGCGACTGGCTCTTTACGTTCAACACGGGCTACTACATCGCCGCCATCGTCATGCTGATGGCGTTTTACATCTCGATCCGCATCTTTCGCTCACCTTTCGGCATGATGCTGCGCGCGGTGAAGTCGAACCAGCAGCGGATGAACTATACCGGTCTCAGCTCCAAGCCCTATACCCTGGCCGCCTTCGTCATCTCCGGCATGTATGCCGGTCTCGCCGGTGGTCTGATGGTCGCGATGGACACGCAAGTGGGGCCCGAGCGGATGTTCTGGACAGCCTCGGGTGAGGTCGTGCTGATGACCATCCTCGGCGGTGTCGGCACACTGATCGGCCCGGTTCTGGGCGCAGGCATGATCAAATACATGGAAAACATCATTTCCAAGATCAACGACAATATCCTGCACCAGTGGTTCGCCTTCCTGCCTGACGGGATGGAGGATGTGGTCGTCGCCATGATTTATCCCTTCATCGGCAAAGGATGGCACCTGACGCTGGGCATCGTCTTCATGCTGGTGGTGATCTTCCTGCCGGGCGGTCTGGTCGAAGGCGGCCAGCGGCTTGCGGGCCTCTTCCGCCGCAAGAAGTCCAAAGACGCCGCATCGCAAGACGCGACACCGGCTGAGTAAGGAGAACAGACAATGGGCATCCTTGAAGTCAAAGGCGTCAACAAGCGCTTCGGTGGTCTGCAAGCCCTCGGCGATGTGAACCTGAGCGTGGCAGAAAACACCGTCCACGCGATCATTGGGCCGAACGGCGCGGGCAAGTCGACACTGCTGAACTGCCTTGTCGGCAAGCTGATCCCGGATACCGGCTCGGTCATGTTTGACGGCCAGTCGGTGCTGGGGCGCAAACCGCACGAGATCAACCAGATGGGCATCTCCCGCGTGTTCCAGACACCAGAGATCTTCGGCGATCTGACGGTGGAGGAGAACATGCTGATCCCGTGCTTTGCCAAGCGCGACGGGTCGTTCCGCATGCACGCGTTCGAACAGGTGTTCCACGAGAAGGCGCTGATCGAAAAGGCGCATCACGCGCTGGAAGACGTGAACATGGCCGACAAGCTCGACATGCACGCCGCCTCGCTCAGCCGGGGCGACAAGCGTCGGTTGGAAATGGCGATGTGTCTGGTGCAGGAACCGCGGCTTTTGCTGCTCGACGAACCAACTGCGGGCATGGCGCGCGCCGATACCAACAACACCATCGACCTGCTCAAAGAGATCAACGACAAGCGCGACATCACGATGTGCATCATCGAGCATGACATGCATGTGGTGTTCAGCCTGGCCGAGCGGATCACCGTTCTGGCCCAGGGCACGCCGCTGGTCGAGGACACGCCCGACAACATCAAGGGCAACCCGAAGGTGCAGGAAGCGTATCTCGGCGAGACGGCCCATTAGGACACCGATTTCTGCACAGAAATCGTAGCAGAAAATGCGCATTTTCTGCCTTTGGAGGACAAGACATGCTGGACCAAGAACCGTTCGACAAACGCCGGAATAACGCCGCCACGGCGGCGACGTACCTCAGCGTTTGGAACATCGAAGCCTATTACGGCGAAAGCTATATCGTCCAGGACGTCAGCTTCAACGTGCATGAGGGTGAAATCATTGCCCTTTTGGGCCGCAACGGCGCTGGCAAAACTTCAACGCTGCGCGCCATCGCCCGCATGGATGAGCCGGAAGTCCGCCATGGTGAGGTCTGGCTCGACCATCAGCCCTTGCACAAAATGACCAGCTATGAGGCCGCCCAAAGCGACATCGCGCTGGTTCCCGAAGATCGCCGGATCATCCAGGGTCTGACGGTCGAGGAAAACCTGAAGCTGGCCCAGATCGCGCCGCCCATCGGCTGGTCGCTGGAACGCATCTACGAGCTTTTCCCTCGCCTCGGCGAACGCAAGACGCAGGACGGCTCGACGCTCTCGGGTGGCGAACAGCAGATGCTGGCCATCGCACGCGCTCTGGCCCGTGACATCAAGGTTCTGTTGCTGGACGAACCTTACGAGGGCCTCGCCCCCGTCATCGTTCAGGAGATCGCGAAGACGCTGAACTACATTCGCGACCAGGGCATCACGACGGTCATCGTCGAACAAAACGCCGTGGCAGCGCTGAAACTGGCTGATCGCGCCGTAATCCTTGATACAGGTCAAGTTGTTTACGACGATTCTGCGCAAAAAGTGCTGGAGGACGAAGCGTTGCGGGCGAAGTACCTCGCCATCTAATGCGTTTCGACTTTCGGTTCTAAAGAGTATCGCTTTTTGCGTTTGAGCGTAGCGAAAGACAGCAAAGAGCAATTCATTCACAAGTCGAAATGCTTCGACGTAAGACCCAGAACGACCTGAGGAGGAACCATCATGCTCGATCAGCGTGAGGGAATGTACTGGCCCGACAGTGCAATGTCATCGAATGCGCATGCGGACCGTGCGAAGTACGACGCGATGTACAAACAGTCGGTTGATGATCCAGAAGCGTTCTGGGGCGAACACGGCAAACGCATCGACTGGATTAAACCCTATACCAAGGTCAAGAACACCTCCTTCGTGCCCGGCAATATCGACATTCGCTGGTTCGAGGACGGCACGCTCAACGTGTCAGCTAACTGCATCGATCGCCATGTCGAGACGCGCGGCGATCAGACGGCCATCATCTGGGAACCGGATGACCCGAACGACGATGCGCTGCACATCACCTATCGCCAGCTTCAGAGCGAAGTGTCGAAATTCGCCAACGTCCTGAAGGGCCTCGGCGTCGGTAAGGGCGACCGGGTGATCCTGTACCTGCCGATGATCCCGGAAGCGGCTTACGCCATGCTGGCCTGCACGCGGATCGGCGCGATCCACTCCATTGTCTTCGCAGGCTTCTCGCCCGATGCCCTTGGTGCGCGGGTCAATGGCTGCGACGCAAAGGTCGTGGTCACTGCCGACGGCGCGCCGCGCGGCGGGCGGGTGACGAACCTCAAGGACAACGTGAACCAGGCGCTGCTGCACGACGTGGACGAGGTGAAGTGCCTCGTCGTGAAACGCACCGGCCAGCAAGTCGCCTGGCGCGACGGGTTGGACTATTGGCTGCACGAGGAAGAAGCCAAGGTCGACGACACTTGCCCCATTGAGGAGATGAACGCGGAAGACCCGCTTTTCATCCTCTACACTTCCGGCTCAACCGGTCAGCCCAAGGGCGTGGTCCACACCACCGGCGGCTATCTGGTCTATGCCGCGATGACCCATGAGTATGTCTTCGACTATCACGAGGGCGACGTCTTCTGGTGCACCGCCGATGTCGGCTGGGTCACCGGCCACAGCTATATCGTCTATGGTCCGTTGGCGAATGGTGCCACCACGCTGATGTTCGAAGGCGTACCCACCTACCCCGATGCCGGCCGGTTCTGGAAGGTCTGCGAAGACCACAAGGTGAACCAGTTTTATACCGCGCCCACCGCGATCCGCGCGCTGATGGCCAAGGGCGCCGAGTTCGTCGAGAAGTACGACCTTTCCGACCTCAAGGTGCTGGGCACCGTGGGTGAGCCGATCAACCCCGAGGCCTGGAACTGGTACAACGATGTCGTCGGCAAAGGGAACATTCCCATCGTCGATACCTGGTGGCAGACCGAAACCGGCGGCCATCTGATGACGCCGCTGCCGGGCGCCATCCCGACCAAGCCGGGCTCGTGCACCCTGCCCTTCTTCGGCGTCCAGCCGGTTGTACTAGAACCTACCTCGGGCGAGGAAATCCACGAGACCGAGGCAGAAGGCGTGCTTTGCATGAAAGACAGCTGGCCCGCGCAGATGCGCACGGTCTGGGGTGATCACGAACGGTTCGAGAAGACGTATTTCAGCGACTACAAGAACTACTACTTCACCGGTGACGGCTGCCGCCGCGATGCCGATGGGTACTATTGGATCACCGGCCGGGTCGATGACGTCATCAACGTCTCGGGCCACCGGATGGGCACCGCAGAAGTGGAGAGCGCGCTGGTCGCCCATGAAAAGGTCGCCGAGGCCGCCGTGGTCGGCTACCCGCATGAGATCAAGGGCCAGGGCATCTATGCCTATGTCACGCTTATGAACGGCATCGAGCCGACGGATGAGCTCCGCAAGGAGCTGGAAGTCTGGGTCCGGACCGAGATCGGCCCGATTGCCAAACCGGATCTCATCCAATGGGCCCCCGGCCTGCCCAAGACCCGCTCGGGCAAGATCATGCGCCGTATCCTGCGCAAGATCGCCGAGAACGACTATGGCGCGCTTGGCGACACCTCCACTTTGGCCGAGCCGGAAGTGGTGGACGATCTGATCGACAACCGGATGAACCGGGCCTGACGCCACCTTAACCCTGAAAGAGGGCCAGCCCCGCGGCTGGCCCTTTTCTTGTGTGCACCCAGATTTCGCACATCCGACACAATCCCGCCTAACTCATCTGATTGTTTCCACAGGGAATCCCGGCCGGAAATCCCGACCGGACCCCTTGTAACGCGTTCGTGAGCACCCCATATCGAATGTATACCGTGGAATACAATCGAAAGGCCGGACCATGTTCGACCTCTACCTGACGGAACCCTTCGTTCCGTTCACACTCGCGCTCGCCCTGCTGTTCGGGCTCTTGGCCCTCGAGGTTATCCTCGGGCTGCTGGGCGGCACGCTTCTGGGCCTTGGCGCCGATGCCGACATGGACCTCGATATCGAGCTTGATGTCGAAATGCCGGATGTCGGCGATCTTGATATCGATTTTGGCGATGCCGACCCGCATCTGTTTGATTTCGCTGAGCCTGAGGTGGATTCGGAAATCCCCGAAGCCGAGGTGCCCGCGACCGGCCCCGCGTCTTGGCTGGGGCTTGGCAAGATGCCGGTCCTGATCTGGATTGCCGCGCTGCTTCTGGGCTTTGGCGTTTCCGGCTTTGCGCTGCAATCGGTCTTCAATGGGCTGTTCGCCTTCGCCCTCCCCGCGTCAATCGCAGCGATCCCGGCGGCACTTGCCGGCATCTGGTTCGCCAGGACCTTTGGCGCCGGCTTCGCGCGCGCCCTGCCCAAGACCGAGACCACCGCCATGTCCGAACGCCATCTTGGCCGCCGCACGGGCGTGGTTACCCAGGGCACCGCCAAGCGCGACCGCCCGTCGGAGGTGAAGGTGAAAGATCGCCATGGCAACACGCATTACCTGCGCGGCGAACCGCTCAAGGACGAAGACGAAATACCGGCGGGCACGGAAGTGCTCGTCCTCCGCCACCGCTTTGAAGAGGGCTACCGTCTGGTCCCCCTTGGCCCCGCAACCTGACACCGAAAAGGAGATTTGAATGGACTTCATTACACTGGGCATCATCGTCGCCGCTGTCATCGGCTTTCTGGTCTTCGTCGGCCTCGTCCTCGGGCGGCTCTATCGCCGCGCCACGCGCGAGGTCAGCCTCGTCAAGACTGGTGCAGGCGGCAAGAAGGTCATTATGGATGGCGGTACCATCGTCGTGCCGCTGCTGCATGAAATCAGCCCGGTCAACATGAAGACCTTGCGCCTTGAGGTGGCCCGCACCGCGGAGGGCGCGCTGATCACCAAGGACCGGATGCGTGTCGATGTGGGGGTCGAGTTCTATGTCAGCGTGAACGCCACCGAAGAAGGCATCAGCCGTGCTGCGCAAACCCTTGGCGACCGGACGTTTTTCGTCGACCAGCTACGCGAGTTGATCGAAGGCAAGCTGATCGACGGCCTGCGCGCTGTTGCGGCCCAGATGACCATGGATGAGCTGCATGAGAACCGCGCCGAGTTCGTGCAGGAAGTGCAGAACGCGGTGTCTGAAGACCTGCTGAAAAACGGTTTGGAGCTTGAATCCGTCTCGCTCACAGCGCTCGACCAGACACCGTTTGAGGCATTGGACGAGAACAACGCCTTTAACGCGG
>JBCCWG010000064.1:0-17503 GCA_039193985.1 Pseudomonadota bacterium | reverse complement strand
GTGGAACCGGATCATCGCCTGTCCCGGACGCTGTAATAGATCAGCACGGCAATTGCCCAGGCCGAGATCAGAAAAAACGCGAGAAGCCCTAGCAACACCTCGCGCCGGGGAAACTCCGACGCTTCGGCGAGGGTCGGCTTGATATAGGCCGCCAGATACCGGCTTTTCCGCCGCGCCTCAGCCAGCGCCTGATCGTAGGTCGCAAGCGCGGCCGTATAGGCCTGTTCGGCAAACTCCCGGTCGACGGCCAGACGTTCGAACTCGGCCAATGTGGTGGCGTAATCCTCACCATCGCCGTCGCGACCGAGTTTGCGGCGTTCATCGGCAATCCGGGCCTCAATCACCTCGATCCGCAGGTTGGCCTGGGTGATCCTCGGGTCACCGGGACCGGTGCTTTCGCGCAATAGATCAGCGTTGATCAGGGCTTCGGCCAGTTGTTGCTCCAGCGTTGAAAGCACACCCATCTGACCTTGGAGATCAACCTCGGGGTCAACGATCTGGGTCCGCGAGCGAAACCCGGTCATCGCCTCGCGCGCGCGTTTCAACCGTTCAACCGCACGGTCAACCTCGGACGCGGCAAAGGTGATTGTGTCGTCCTGCGCGATGGCCGAAAGCTCCTGCACCAGTCGCACACTTTCCTCGAACACACCGGTCGCGATGGCGCGCGCATCTTCGGGGGTAAAGGCCAGCGCACGTATCTCAATCAGTTCGGTCGTGCTATCGTAACTGACGCGCAGCATGTAGGACCAATAATCCACAAGGTCTTCGATGGTGCCGGTTGGATCATAGGCAAAGATCGGATCCTCGGTGGCGCGCGCATAGAGGCGCGACAGATCCAGACGACGCTCAAGGGCAGTCACCATTTCCTGACTTTGGATGAATTCATAGAGAATGTCGCTTTCCGAACTGCCCGTGGTCGCGACATCGGCGATGCCGCCGAAAAGCTCGATAGGTGAGGCGATCTCTTCCTTCTGGACCGAGAACGCGACGGTCGAAGCGTATTGATCGGCAGCAACGGCGTAGAGGTACCAGGCCGCCACCGACAAGGGCGCCAGAACGCACAGGAAAAGCGAGAGCATGATCCAGCGATGCCGGCGCGGCCTCGCCCGGGACGGTGCAGCCGGAAGAGGCGTAATCCGCGCGAACGGGCCGGCCGGGTCAGGCAGGGCCATGCTTGCTCCGTTCACCAATTGGAAAGACTTGTGCCCTATCCGGCTTTGGCGCCGCGGCAGGGCTGAACCCATGCAACTTGTGACCAAAGACCAAACGCTTGTGCCACGCCGATCGCGTTGTCTGCGTTCGGTCGCAGCGCTGGTTCTGCGTGAGATGACCACCACATATGGCCGCTCGCCGGGCGGCTATCTCTGGGCGGTGATCGAACCGATGGCGGTGATCGCGCTTTTGTCTTTTGCTTTTTCGCTTGTGTTTCAGGCACCGCCGCTCGGGGTCAGCTTTCCACTGTTCTATGCCACGGCTTACCTGCCTTACATGCTGTTTCACGATGTCTCCTCCAAAACAGCATTATCCATCAGATTTTCCCGCCCACTCTTGAACTTCAATGCCGTCTCCTGGATCGATGTTCTGCTGGCGCGTTTCGCACTCAACCTTTTCACCCATCTGGCGGTCGGCGCTCTTGTGCTGGCGGCTATGCTGCTGGTGTTCGAGACACGGGCAACGCCAAATGCACCGCTGGTTCTTCGTGCGGTTGCGATGGCCGCAGTGCTGGCTTTCGCCTTTGGCACGGTGAACGCATTTCTTTTCCTGGCATTCCCGGCGTGGGAGCGGGTTTGGACCATTGCGACCCGACCCCTCTTCATCATCTCGGGCGTGTTCTTTCTGTTCGAAGATGTCCCGGCTGAGATACGCGACATTTTGTGGTTCAACCCCTTGTTTCACGTCACCGGCGAGATGAGACGCGCCTTTTACGCCACCTATGACGCCACTTATGTGTCCCCGACTTACGCCTTTGGCATTGGCCTTGGTCTGTTGGGGTTCGGCCTCTTGCTGCTTACCCGTCATGGCGACGGGGTGCTGCACAAATGACGCGAAATCTTAAGGAATTCGTTAACCACAACATCGATCTGGCGACATGCCCGGGGTTTGGAGGGGATCGCCATGTTGCGATCTTGCTTGCGCATTACAACGGCAATGCGCATCTCGGCGAACAACTCGCCAGTCTGGCCGCGCAGACCCATCGCGACTGGTCTCTCATCCTGTCGGATGACGGCAGTTCGGACGGCTGGTTGGCGACGGCGGAAGGTTTTGCCCACGCCCACCCGGCACATCGGGTCTCGCGGGTTGAGGGGCCTCGACAAGGTTCGGCGCAGAACTTTCTTCGGTTGCTGGTCTGTGCCGGTCCGACAGTGCCCTACGCTGCGTTTTGCGATCAGGACGATGTCTGGCTGCCATGGAAGCTTGAAGCCGCCCTTGCCGCCTTGGCGCAGGTTGAGCCGTCCCGCCCTGCACTTTATTGTGCGCGGACTATGGTTTGCGACCGCGACCTGTCACCGCTCCACCCCTCACCTCTCTTCCGGCGGCCGCCTGGCTTTCGCAATGCGCTTGTGCAAAGCATCGCCGGCGGTAACACCATGGTCCTTAACCGCGTTGCCCTGGACTTATTGCAAGATACCGCGCAGCACGCGAAAGCTGTCGTGGCGCATGACTGGTGGGCTTACCAGATTATCTCCGGTGCGGGAGGGCGGATTCTCTATGACCCCAAGCCCCGCGTTCTCTACCGGCAGCATGCGAAAAACCAGATTGGCGCAAACAACTCCGCGCGGGCGCGGGTAAAACGGGTCCGGCAGTTATTGCAGGGTCGGTTCCGGGCGTGGAATGCGACCAACATCGCAGCCCTTTGTTGCGCCAGGCATTGGCTGACGCCTGACGCGCGCGAGGTTCTCTTGTGGATTCAGGACGTTCGGACTGGTCCGCTCCACAGGCGCATTTTCGCTTTGTGTCGGTCCGGCATTTACCGTCAGTCGTGGCAGGGGCAGGTTGCGCTTTGGGTGGCAACCTTGCTGCGCAAGATCTGATCGACGACTATGCTGCGATGGAGGGTTCTGACGGATCGGCAAGGATACGTCTTGGAGGCGCCATACAGCGCCTGGTCGCCGGTTTTGGAATCAACCGGGCGAAGGTGCGCCATAGGATCAGGAGATTGAGTAATACGCCCCGGTTTTCGGCATACAGCAGATCCAGCCGCAGTTTCAGCGGGAGACAATGCGCAAGATAGACGGCCTCAGTCTCTGCCGCCGACGTGCAACGCGACAGCAACCGTTCCTCTCGGTGATGCACCATGACGGTTGACAAACCAGTGATCCCGGGCCGTGCCGCATCGAGGACGTGGCGATAGCGTGTTGGACAAGCCTCAACATGACGGCGCAACGGCGGACGCGGACCGATGAACCCGATGTCACCACGCAAGACATTAAATATTTGCGGCAACTCATCAAGGCGGGTACGCCTCAGGACCCGGCCAACTGGAGTGATACGACTGCGAAGATGCCCCCCAAGCACCATTTCTTCCGACGTCTCAACCGGGGTCATCGTTCTGATCTTGTAAAGTCGGAACGGCGTTTTCGAGTCGCGCATCCGTTCCGACGCATAGAAAAACGGCCGGCCCTGCAAGGCGGTCACGACAACAAAAAGCAAGGATAGCATCACGAGAATAACCGGTAGAAGAAGGACAGCAACAAGCTGACTTACCCACACATCTCCGCTGCGCATTGCTCAAAACCTTTCAGTTCTTAAGGTGGCAACACCTTCGTCGCCACGTGTAAGAAATCCCTTACTCACACGTCGGGTTTTACGTTTTTTGGTAAACCACGCGTTAATCGCGTGCGCTTAGAACGCTCCTATGATGCTGGGTCGTTTTTTGGCTTTACCGCGCCAGTCGCGAAATGTTTTCAGAGGCTTACTGGCCGCAAAAGGCGATGTGCAGCCGGCGTGGGGTTGGCCACGATTTCAAGCCATCCTTGCTGCCGTCACTAGCATTTGGCAGGCCCGCATGGACATCATGGCATTCCTACGCTCAGGGGATCCGTCACTTGCAGATGACCTTCGCCGGCGGCTTGGGCTTGGAGGAACGCTACCTGCGACGCATCGGGTGCCTGCCGCATTGCTTGCGACAAAGAACGTGCCGCTGCGCCCTGGCTCGGCGACGGTGATCATCCCGATCTTCAATGCTGCCGAGCAGGTCGAGCGGTTGCTTGATCGTCTTCCAAAAACACTGCCGCCTCATCAGCATGTCCTGCTGGTGAATGATGGGTCGACCGACGCCAGGATCGATGCCATTACCGCGCGGTTTACCAACACCTGGGCCCAAAGCAAGGTCATTACACTGCCCAGAAACCGAGGCTTTGTGACTGCGGTAAACACGGCTCTGAACGCTGTACCGCCCGATCATCACGCAATTCTCCTCAATTCCGACACTCTCCCGCCGAGGGCATGGGTTCCACGCCTCCTTGCTCCGTTCGCCGAGGCACCGGACATTGCAAGCGTCACCCCTCTGTCGAACGCCGCCGAGATTCTTTCGGTGCCGGGCGCGGGCGTTGATGGAGCGCCGAAAGAGGCCTTGATCGACCACATGGATGCCACCGCCGCACAGCTTTGCCCGACGCGCATCGACCTGCCGACCGGCATAGGGTTTTGCATGGCGATGAACTACCGCTATCTGATTCGGATCGGCGGGTTCGACCCAGTTTTCGGGCGTGGCTACGGCGAGGAAGTGGACTGGTGCCAACGCGCCAAAGCCTTGGGCGGACGAAATGTGGTCGCGACGAACTTGGTTGTCGGGCATGACGGCAGTGCCAGCTTTGGCACAGGTGAGCGACGACGCCGGGTGTCACGCGCAGCGCGTATCATCTCACGCCGATACCCGAGTTACGACCGCGACGTGCGTCTTTGGCAGCAAAAAGACCCGCTTGCGCCACACCGCCTTGCTGTCGCCGTCGCTTGGGTCGCCGCATCAACCGATCAAGCAATTCCCGTTTTTGTTGGGCACATGCTGGGCGGCGGGGCCGAAACCGCATTGGAACGCGAGGTCACCCAAGCTCTGTCCGACGGCGCCCCCGGCGTGGCGATCTTGCGTGTCGGCGGTCAGGCCGCGTGGCATCTGACGTTCCAAGGTCATCAGTATTCGATTACAGGTGAGATCGATGACACGGACCTAATGCTGCGACTGCTTGAACCGCTGACCAAGCGGCATGTCATCTATTCCTGTGGCGTCGGCGCAGCCGACCCGGCCGATTTGCCCGACACACTTTGCAAGTTGGCCGCGGGTCACCGCCTCACACTGCGTATGCACGATTACTTCCCCATCACCCCTTCGTGGAACCTGATCGGAGCGGATGGCCGATATGCCGGGATACCGCCGTTGGACACAGCAGACCCGGCACATGCTTTGTGCAAGACCACAACACGCAAAGGCGCCACGCACAGGGAATGGCGCATGACCTGGGGCCGCGTGTTCACCGAGGCGGATGAGGTCACCGTGTTCGCAGCTTCGGGACGGGACCTTGTCGAAGCCGCGTATCCGGATGCGCGCGGCAAGACCGTTCTCAGGCCACACAGGCTTTGCACCCTTCCCGCCCCTCAACCGCGAGGAGGCGCCGCGCTTGGCGTGCTCGGCGGCATCAACCGCGCCAAGGGCGGCGCTGTTCTGGAGCGGTTGGCCAACCAGTTCGCACGGCCGATTGTGGTAATTGGAGAACTGGACGGAAGCTTTCGTTTACCACCGCCCCACCATGTCCACGGGCGCTATTCGCAACGAGAGATCGCTGCGCTTGTGGGCCGTTACAAGATTGGCGTGTGGCTTTTGCCATCGATCTGGCCCGAGACGTTTTCGTTCGCAACGCATGAGATGCTGGCGACCGGTCTGCCGGTGGCAGGGTTCAATCTCGGGGCGCAGGCTGAAGCGTTGTGCGCGGCGGACAACGGGCATGTACTCGACCTCGATCCCGAAAACACGACAGCGATTGCCGCGCAGCTTGATGCACTGTTTGTGGGTGATCAAGCGCCGCTGATCTAAGCGTACGCGCGCTTTCTAGATTATTCCGCCGCGACGTGAGGCTGTGCCGGCATTTGAGAATACTGGAAAAACTGGGCGTACCGCGACCCGAGCATACGGCGCCGCAACGCCATGGCAGCCTCCGACCCACAGGCGCCGGTGACAACGCCCGCCAGTGGTTTGGATTTGCTGACATTGCTGCGCACCAGCGTGCCCACTGACCTCAAATCAAGTGCCTCAAAAGCAGTGCCGATTACACCATCCAGATCCTCGTACCGGACAATGGCGAAATCGGAGCGTGGTTTATGGGCAACCCAGATGCCGTCCCGCATCTCGAACCCTTCCAAACCGAACCCGAAACAAGGGCGGAAGTGTTCCTCGAACCAGACATGTGGGCGGAGTGCGAGGAAAAAGAGCTTGCGTACAATCATCGCGTATTCGGTTCCGAACGGAGCCATCATAGCCTTGCCGCCCATGGCAAGGAACGCATCAGCCGTTGCTGTCATGCCACCCAACCCGTCAATCAGTTCGGCAATCTCGGAAAGGACCAGAACCAACGCCTCTTGCAATGTCGTGGCTTCATCCTCGGAGCTGACACCTTTCGAGGATGCATAGGCCAAGATGTCGGGCCGATACCCTTTGATGTCCTGCAAAAGCCCCGATCGCAGCCAATCCAGCGGCTCGCGGCTGAGAGAGAGGACCTTCAGCGGAGACGCCCCATGCCCGGCGAGCACGCGGTTCATGCGATAGGTCAGCGCGACATTCTTCGACAACTGGCCAAGCAGATGCTCGTGAAAATAGGCGTTCGTCGACTGGCTGACCGCGATCGGAACAATGCGCCGCAAAGCATCTTCGCCGAGGAAATGGCTTTGATGCACGTCCAGACCATCAACCATGCGCAGCGTGTTGACCAGCGATGTGCTGGCAACCTTGCCGAACTGATAGACGATTGTCAGGGTGTGGTCTTCAGCCGTCATGGATCAGCCTTTCAAAAGATCGGTTTCGGCGGCCAGCCATTGGAAAAACCCGTCAGACAGTGTCCGAGGGTTCCGAAACGCGGCCTGCAGGTCCTTTCGCTCGCGATAGAGCCGGCGGGCCCCGGCCGGAACCGGCGTGCCATCGTCGAATGTCTTGTAGTGCCAGTACCCGTCTGGAATGCGCGGGTCGGTCGCGGCCTCAACCGCATTGCGATACCAGGACCAAAGCTCGTAAACCTCGCAATTGTCGCGCGCATAGCGTTGCGTCATCGTATCGCCGACCGGACCCAGCTTGGTGAAATGATAGAACTTCAGAGGGGCACCATTCACGAGGATTTGCCCCATACTGTCGATCGTCACTTGGCGATGGCTGAGGTTCCAGCTGGCAACGTTGCATCCAGGGTCGCGATAGACGCGCACATTGTCGAAAAAGCACGGCACCAGGTCGCACCATTTCTGGTCAACGAAGACGCCAATGTCACGCCGGTCATGGCACCAGTCGCGCAGTCGGTCATCCCACCATTGTGCAAAACGGCGCCCCTCGCCCCGGTTGGCAAGTGCGATGAAGCCCAGGTTGTACGCGCCGTGCGAGAGGGACGTGATCTCGTTGTCGAGGATCGCCTGTCGCGACCCCCTCGGCTCCGGTGTGATCTGGTGCGGTGTCAAAACGATGTCGGCAGTGTCGAGCAAGGCCAACACATCGTCCATCGCATTGAACACCGCGATGTCAGGATCAAAGTACAATAGCTTTTCGCAGGTTGGATCGTCGAGGATATGCAGGCTGGCCGCACCTTTTACGGCGGTACACGCCTCAACCACGTCGTGACCGAAGAGCCACGCCTCGGCGCCATCGCCCATCAGGTCTTTGGCAAAGAGGATCCTATCGTAGCCGTCCCGCGACAGGTCGTTCGGAAACCCCTTGGGTGGAGTGTCGGTGACCACGGCCCAAAGCACCCAGTCGGGGTGCATCCGACGCAACCCATCCGCCAGGACCCGCGCGCGGTTCAGATAGCTGTACGAAAAGCTGGTAAACGCATGGATGCTCACGCGCGGCGCTCCCTTTCAGGCAGCGCAAAGGTCATCGCACTGAACGTGGCCTCCAGCGCTCTGTCATGCCTAGCCACGCGGGCACGCTTGGCCAGATCGCGGAGCCCGCCAGCTTCAGCGAGCGCATAGAGCGCGCTCGCATTGTCCAGCACAGCGCCGCGATCAAACTCCGTGACAGCGGCGGCTACATTTCCGGACCCGGCATTGGTCAGCACAAAAGCGCCACCGCCCAGCGCCTCGAACGTGGAAAACGAGAACGTCTCGCGCCAGGCAGCCCAATGAAGCACAAGATCAATATCGTGATCTGCGATGGCACGAAACATGGCGTCGGGATCGTCTGCGCGCACATGTGCCTCAACATGGCGCAACTCCGGAATCTTCGGGTCTTGCACACCAAAACACCAGAACTCATAGCTTGGATCGGTCTGCAATCTACGTTGGAGTTCAAGGAAGACTGGCCACCCCTTGTGCGGCACCTGTGTGCCGATAAAGGCGATGCGCACAGGTGTATCGTCCGAAGCTGTTTTCACCTCGTCCCCGGGCGCGGCGGTCAGAGCGACATGCGGTTGTACCCGCTGACCAATTGGTTTCAACGCCGTGCGAGACCGCCAGAAATCGAGCGCGGTCTGCGATGGCGACACGACCTCTACGTCGAGGTCAGCGAACAGCGCTTCGATCCGCGCGGCTTGCCGAATGCGCTGCTGGCCGAAGAGACAGATGCCACAGGCATTCGACGCTGCATCGGGCGCACTGCAGGATGACACGTTGTTGCGTTGCAGCGCATAGCTTGTGCAAAGCGTAAAGTAGTCATGCAACCACAGCCGCGCGTGCTTGACTTCGAGGCTTTCGGCGATGGCGACGATCGTCTCAGGCGCGTGGCCGGCAAGGTGGTGGATCACCAACTCGGGCGGCTCGGCGGCGCGCGGCAGAGCGCCAAGAGCCGAGGCAACTTGCGACGCCCGCGCAAGCCCGAGGTCATGACCGTTCAACGCCAGGACCAGTAACGGATCATCCTCGGGATCAGCGAGTTTCGGCAAGGCTTGCCAAGGATGGAGGTTCAGATAGTCGACATCGCGGCGCGCAGCCTCTTCCTCCTCGATGGCGATGCAAAGCTGTACGCCACCGGGGGCCTCGCGATAATCGTCATGGCCGATCGACAACATCAGGCGCCTGCGCGACAGCGCGGCAGAGAGCCGCTCCACCAGCATCTCGCCCTCGATGATTTCGCCGGGCATGTCCCGTCGGATCCATTCATCGCAATAGGCTGCAAATGTGGTCTGCTGCGACAGAACCCGGTGCCGCCACCCACCAGGGTGAAGCGGCAAGCGCCCTTCGTCCCGGCCAGCGGTCAGAAAGTGCCAGAACGGGTTGATGCCACGCTCACGGACATCCGGGTTGGTCGTCAAATAGTAGCTGGTTGAGAAATCCGGCGCGGGATCCGCGCCCGTCCTCCAGCCGAATTGGCAGTAATGCGCGGCCGCACTTTGTCCGTCCTTGTCGAACGCAGCGGTGTTGGCCGCATAGAACGCCGCGTCAATATGCTCGCCAACCAGCGACACTTCCGCCTCATCAGGCGCGCCCGGCGCTTTCGAACGTGCGACACTGCCGCCCTTCACGAAGTGAAGCAGAGGGTTCACCCCCTCGCGCGCAAGTTTTGGGTTCGCCAAAAGATAGTCCTTCGTCGAAAAGCCGGGCGAGGGATCGCGCCCTTCGCGCCAGCCATACTTTGCATAATGCAGGCTAGCGTCGATGCCCGCGTCAGCAACATCGGCGTTGTTGGAAAGATAGAACTCGGTATCGAGAAAGGGTGCTATCAGCTCGGCCTCGCGCTTGAAACGCACATCGCGCAAGAAAGTCAGCCCAACCCTCCGCTCCAACCGCCGGGCTGCGGTGTCGTTCATGACCATGTCGGTTTCCTCCTTCCTAGAGGGTGGCGCGCCCGCACGGCGTCAAAAGATAAAGTCGCTGCCGTCTATGTCTGTGTCCGTGACGCCCGCCAGGATGATTTGATCGGCACCACCAGCCGCCAGCGCTATGCGCGTGTCGCTTCCGGAAGACTGAACGGTCAGGTCCGCAAGGCTGGCAACTCCGCCATGGGCCGTGAAATCGAGAAGGTCGATGCCGTCCGCAAAGTCCTTCACTACGTCGCGCCCGAAACCGTCATCGAAGACAAACCGGTCCGCCCCCCCTGCCCCAACAGAAAGTCGTTGCCGGTCCCGCCATCGAGGATATCGTTTCCTGCACCACCGATGAGCGCATCGGCGCCGGCGGCCCCCACGACGCTGTCCGCGCCCGATCCCGCGTAAAACGTGTCATCACCGTTGCCACCGATCAGGGTGTCGTTCTGGTCGCGACCGTCGATGATAAGATCCTCGTTGCCGCCAGTCGCATCGATGCTGTCCGCACCCGTAAAGCCGTTGATCCGCTCAACACCGATCCATCCGCCGACACTGATCGAAAGTCCGCCCGCCGCGTTGATGACGGCCTTGTCGGTGCCGCTTCCACCATCTGCAACGAAGTCGCCGCTTTCCGCGATAAAGAACACATCATTTCCGTCGCCGCCCTCGAACCGGTCATCGCCGGAGCCGCCGAGCAGATTGTCGTTGCCATCACCCCCGATCAGGCTGTCGTTGTCCGCGCCACCCAGCAGAACGTCATTCTGTGCTGTACCAACCAGCGTATCGTTCCCGCCAGCACCCGACAGGGTTAGACCCGTGGCATAATTTGCGCCATCAATGCTATCGTTCCCGCTGAACCCGTTGATGCGCTCAACTCCGCTCCATGCATCCAGCGTCAAGGTGACCCCAGCTGCATCGTCAAGGATCGCGACATCGAAACCAGACGCGCCGGTATCGGTGATTGTGTCATTGGCATCGACCGTGAAACGGTCGGATCCGTCGCCACCGTCCATCACATCTGTACCTGAATTGCCTAAGAGTGTATCGGGGCTGCCACCACCCATCAGCATGTCATCGCCGTTGCCGCCAACAAGCGTGTCCGACCCGCCGCCACCATAAAGAGTATCGTTGTCGTCAGCGCCGGTCAGCGAGTCGTTGCCACCGCCGCCATTGAGTGAATCGTCGCCCCATCCACCGCCCAGCGTATCGTTGCCGCCACCGCTGGAGAGTGTGTCATTGCCCGAAAACCCAAGGATCGAATCCGCGCCATCTCCGGTCGTCAGGTCGTTAGCCAGAGAGTTGCCGGTCACCGTTGCGTTGAACGCCCCGATCAGAGTGTAATTCTCGATCCCCGCCAGAGTATCGACACCACTGCCACCTGCGTTCAAAAAATGCGTCCCGAGCGTCAGATCGGTCGTCACTGTGAAACTGCCCGGCGTCTCAGCCGAAAGATCCTCGATCAGGCTGTCGGTTCCAAAACCGCCATCCAGGCTATCCTCCCCATCATTCGACCCGCTGGCCAGCCAGAAAGTGTCATTGCCGTTGTCGCCACTGACCGTATCGTTCCCGGCGCCATCAAAGATGATGTCGTCGCCGATCCCACCCGAGATGAGGTCATCGCCGATCCCGCCAAAGATCGTGTCGTTCCCGCTGCCGCCATTGATGGTGTCGTTGCTCATCCGCGTCGTCCAGACCTTGATGCCCGGATGCTCTTTCGCAAGACAGGGTTAAGAGTGGGTTACTGCGGCGTCGATCAATGCACGCTGTGCCGTCAGACAGTCGCTTAAACGATACCTTTCGACGACCGTTTCGCGCGCCGCGCGCCGCAGGTGTTCAAGACGCCCGCGTTGCGCCAAACCCTCCGAGATGCGTGTCGACAGGGCCGCAATATCGAAAAAGTCGACCAGCCAACCGTTACGCCCCTCCTTGATCACTTCGGCGACCGGCGGCGTATCCGAGCCGATCACAAAGGCACCGGCGGCCATCGCCTCGAGCATCGACCAGGAGAGGACAAAGGGATAGGTCAGATAGACATGGGCCGATGAGATCTGCATCAGCGACAGGTAGTCTCGGTAAGGAATGCGACCCGTAAAGGTCACACGGTCGGGTAAAGGACCGACCTCCTCCAGCATCGCCGCGCGCCAGGACCCACCCGCCTTCGGGCGCCCGCCATAGCTGACCTCGTCTCCGCCCACGATGACGACACGCGCCTCAGGGCGTTGCTCGAGGATGCTCGGCAGCGCGCGCATGAAGCTGTGGAACCCACGATAGGGTTCCAGATTGCGCGAAACAAAGGTCAGCACTTCATCGTCTCGCGAAAGCTGGGTACCGTCGGCAAGGGCGAACCGCGCGTCCGCGTCAGGTCGGATGAGGTCAGTGTCGATCCCGTCATGGATCACCGAGATGGTGTCACGATATGCCGCTGGAAACTGGGCGCGCTGCCACTCGGTCGGGCTGTATGCGAAATCGGCGGCTTCTATAGCCAGCAAATGCTGTGCCGACCGGGCCCGCGCCCGCAGGATGGCGTCCGGGCCGGTATCGAACTCGGGATCAAAACCCACATCCGAACCGGTGCCGTTATAATAGAACTCGCAAAGCGAAATCAGCGGGGCATCCGGCCAGACGTCTTTCAAAAACAGCGTTTCACCCCAAACGGGTTTGCCGATCATAACATCCGGCGTGAAACCCTGCGCCTTGAGCTTGAACCCCAGCCGGGCCACGGCCTGACCGTTTAGAACCGCCGCTTCGGTTCCCACAAGATAAGGGTGGATTTTGGGCGTCACCTTGCGATGCGGCTCGTACTCGAGGCGTTTCACGCCTTTGGGTGTCGGCTTGTTCTTTTGCCCGATGAACACCACCTCGTTGCCCTCCGCCGCCAGAGCCGGGGCCAGGTGCTTGAACTGTCCGGGACAATTCTGATGAACGAACAGGGCTTTCAACGGCAGCTCTCCGAAACTAGGGGCAGTATTGCGACAAACGCAGTGCCCCGCCAAGTGGGCATGGATCTTGGCCCTTTCACCAGTGCCCGACCGCCGTTAGTGTCAGGTGAACACTCGTTCTTGGACGGCCGATGACCTTTACGCAAACGACCCGCATCAATACCAAAGACGATCTGCGCAATCACGCCAGACAGCTTTTCGCGGAACACGGGTATGAAGGCGTTTCGATGCGCGACATCGCGGCAGCGGTCGGCATTCGGCAAAGCGCGATCTATAACCACTTTCCGTCGAAACAGCATTTGCTGGTCGACCTGATGGTCAGCCATATGGAGCAGTTGCTGGACGCGATGCGCGCGGCGGTGGGCACATCCGGAACGGCAGCAGAGCAACTGGCGGCCTTTGCGCAGTTTCATGTTACCTATCACATCGACCAGCCCGAAGACACGTTCCTGGCCTATATGGAACTGCGCAGCCTCGGCCCGGAGGGGCGTGCGGCGATCGTCCCGCTCCGCAACGCGTATGAGGCGCGGTTGCGACAGATCATTGAGGCCGGGGCACGGGACGGTGTCTTCAAAGTTGCGGATGTGGCATTGGTGGTGCGCGCCATCCTTGCGATGCTAACTGGCGTGACGGTCTGGTTCCGCGACGGCGGACGGCTCGACCGGGAAACTGCGGCCGGGGCCTATGTGGCCACGGTTCTGCAATCGGTGGGGTATGCGCCTTAAGACTTGCGCAGCCGGGCCAACCAGCCCTTTTTCTCTTCACTGACTTCGACTTCTTCTTCGCCATCGGTGCCTTCGACGACAGCCTGGAACCGCTGAAAGAACTGGTCTGCCATCTTCTTGGAAAAGCTGTCGATGATCCGGCTGCCAAGCTGCGCCAGCTTGCCACCTACGCTGGCGTTCACCTCATAGACGATTTTGGTGCCGTCGCCTTCGGGCGTGAGTGTGACTGTCGAACTGCCTTTGGCAAAACCCGCCGCACCGCCCTTGCCTTCACCGGAAAGTGTCAGACTGTTCGGTTCGTCCATCTCGGAAAGCGTCACCGCGCCTTTGAATGTCGCTTTGACAGGCCCAACCTTTTGCACGACGGTCGCCTCGAACCCCTCCTCCGGCGACCCGGTCATCTCCTGGAACCCGGGCACACAGGCTTTCAGAACCTCGGGGTCCAGCAACGCTGCCCAGACCACGCTCGGTTCGGCTGCAATCACCCGCTCGTCGCTCATCTTCATGCCGGTTTACCCCCTCGACGTTCCTTGTGCCTTGGCGATCCCGGAAGGACTCGAACCCTCAACCTGCTGATTAGAAGTCAGCTGCTCTATCCAGTTGAGCTACGGGACCGCTGATCGTCTTATGAGCCGAGCTTGCGCGGCTTGGCAAGCGCGATGCGGCCTGATAAACAGTGAACGTTGTTCATGAGTAAAGGGGGCAACATGGCCCGCGACACTAAAAAAAGACGCGCCGAGCTTCGCGAGCGGCTGATCGACATTGCCGAAGCCCAGATCAGAGATCAGGGCAGTGCTTCACTGCGCGCGCGATCGCTGGCGGAAGAGGCCGGTTGTGCCGTCGGCGCGATGTACAACGTCTTCACCGATATGCCGGGGTTGCAGCTTGCGGTGAACGGACGAACCTTTGCGCGGCTCGGCAAACGGGTCACCCGGGCCGTGGCCGAACATGCCCATGAACCGCCCGAGGAACGGCTGATCATCATGGCGAAGAGCTATCTCTCCTTTGCCGCTGACGACCCGAACCTTTGGCGGGCTCTCTTCGAAGTTGAGATGACGGCGGACAGCGAAGTGCCGGAATGGTATCTGAACGACCTCGGCCAGCTCTTTGCGATCATCGCCGGTCCGCTGTCCGAGATTGACCCTGCGGCCACGCGTGATGAGATCGACCTGCGCACTCGCGCCCTTTTCTCATCCGTGCATGGCATCGTGCTCTTGGGTCTGGAACGGCGCATCTCCGGCGTGCCGATCGCCCGGATGGAAGCAATGATCGAATTTCTTTTGCGCCGCTTTGCTTCGGTCGACTAAGCACGCGGAGGGCACAAAAGAAAAGAGGGAGCCGCCAGCCCCCTCTCATCATCGAGCCACGATTGCGATCAAGCGGTCTGATCGTCGACCTTGGCATCCGGCGCGTTTTTTGCGACCGAGGCGATGCCGTTGTCGCGCGACTTGGCGGACTCGTACGTCTCCGACGTGCCGATGACCTGGCCATTGCGCGCGCGAAGGTTGAACATCCACTTGCCCGACTTGGTGTCCTTGCGCTCGAAACGGTCATCCGACTGCGAATTCTTGCGAACGGACTCGACGCCGTTCATGCAGCTCGCCTTCCGCTTGTAGCCTTCGCTCGCCAGAATGATCTGACCGTTCCCTGATTTCAGACGGAATCGCGTCTCGCCGCGCTTGTCCTTGTAGATTTCAAACTTGCCTGCCATGTCGTCCTCTCTGCTGGATGGGCTGCCACAGCCATACTAAAGCGCAGCCGCCGTAACGCCAAGAAATTGCAACGGGCGCATGCGCGGTCGCAAGAGGTTACGGTTATGCAACAGTAAAAACGCGCGGGTTTCCGCGTGTCCGCCAATCAGGCGCCATCCAACAAGACGGACATCGTCTCGCGTACACGCGCCAGAACCGAAGGGCTGCGGGCCGTTACAAGCGACCCCGCTGAGGTGACCGATGCCCAGTAGGGACGGCCATCGACAAGCCCGACCGCACCGCCCGCCTCGGACACCGCCAGCGCCCCTGCGGCGTGATCCCAGGGCTTTAACGCATTCGACACGCAAAAGTCCGCACCGCCAAAAACGAGCGTCCGGTATTCGTGACAGGAGCACCGAACCGACCAGATGCGCCGCAGGCCCGGCATGTCGTCCGCCAGACGCACCCGTACTGCGGGCGGGAAGTTGAACAAAGGCACGAACCCCGTCAGGTCGCCGGGCGTCGACGCCGCCAGCGTCAACCTCTCCGTCGCCCCGTCTGCCGTCGCGTACCAGGTGCCACCACCACGTCGCGCCCAAATCCAGTCATCCACAACAGGATCGTAGAGCAGCCCGAAAACCGTCTCGCCCCGTTCGGCTACCGCCAGGATCACCCCGAAGGTCGCCAGCCCCTTAGCGAAGTTCCATGTGCCATCGACCGGATCGACAATGACCGACAGCGGCGCCGTAGCCAGTTGATCCAACAGTTCCGGCCGGGTCTCGGTCGCCTCCTCGCCGACGATCAAAGCGTCAGGCAGCAGCGTCCGCACTCCGGCGGCTATGGCAGCTTCGGCGTTGACGTCGGCCTCGGTCACCAGATCCTCGGGGCCTGTCTTCGTGGCAACATCACTTGTGCTCAGCCGTCGAAACCGAGGCAGGATTTCCGTCTTGGCGACCGAACGAACCAGTTGAACTAACGCCGCCTCGACCTTTTCGTCCAACATGCCCAAGCCCCCTTCAAAGCGTTCGGGTCATGAAGACCGAGTTGGGGTCCAGCGTGTACCCCTCGAACGGGCCGCAGGTGTTGAACCCGTTTCGGCCGTAAAGCCCGCGTGCAGGCGCAAACGCCTCCTGGCTGCCGGTCTCAAGACTGACGCGCGACCAGCCCGCCTCTCGCGCCGCATTCAAAAGATGCGCCAGCATCGCATCCGCCAGACCGCTGCCCCGCCGGTCGGACCGGACATGCATCGATTTGATCTCGCCATGGGTGTCATCGATCACCTTGAGCGCGCCCATGGCAATCGCCTCCCCGACCTCGAACAGAGCGAAGAACCGCACATCGGCCCCAGCCAGAGCCTTTGCAGTCATCGCATGTACGCTGCAGGACGGGGAGGAGGCATACATCAACTCAAGATGACGTTCGATCAGGTCGGCCAAGGCCGGATCCGTGGGCGCAACCTCACGAATGTCGCTCAATGCGTCCAGGACCCGCGCCGGTCGGTCGCGAAGTTCTCACCATATCCACGCGGCCGAACGTTGGGCTTGCGTGCCTTGGGTTCGGTGACGACCGCGTCGATGCCCTTCTCTTTGGCATAGTCCAGCGCTGCTTCCTTTGTCGGGAACCGCAGCCGGACCTGGGCCTGCGTATCGGAGGACGACGTCCAACCCATCAAAGGGTCGATCTCGCGCTTAGTCTCAGCCGGAAACTCTAGCACCCATTCGCGGGTTTTGGCAGTGCCGGAGGACATGGCGGATTTGGCGGGGCGAAAGATACGCGCGGTCATTGGCAACCTCATTGACTGAACTCTGATATCGGCAAATCCGCCCCAGGATCAAGGGAAGAGCGCGAGGTCGACCGCGGCGGATTGTGAGGATACCGCGCGGCCTGCCGATCCGCGTGACTGCCTCGATGTCAATAAGATCCAGCGTCGGATTGGCCGGGCTTTCGAGGAAGAACAGCTTTGTCTCGGGACGGATGGCCTCTTCCCAGTCAGCGGGATCGCGGCCATCAATCAGCGTCGAGGATACGCCGAAATCCGGTAGCAGGGTCTCGATGATGTAACGGCAGGACCCAAACAGCGCCCTGGCGGCCACGATGTGATCACCAGCCTTGAGCAGGCCCAGCATGGCGGTCTGTACCGCTGCCATTCCGCTGGCTGTGGCCCGGGCCGCTTCGGCGCCTTCCAACTGCGCCATGCGCTCTTCAAACACCGAAACGGT
>JBCCWG010000063.1:0-17524 GCA_039193985.1 Pseudomonadota bacterium | reverse complement strand
TTCGCGCTCGACCGCCGCCTGTCCGGTCTCGCGCGCGGGTTGGGGGCGAATTACAGCCGTTATGCGGATGATCTGAGTTTTTCCGGCTATGCTCGGATCGTGCAGGGCGTGTTGGACGGCGTGCCGCGCATCGCGACAGAGGAGGGGTTTCGCCTGAACGCGCGCAAAACGAAGATCATGCGCCACGGCGCTCGGAAATCCGTTACCGGCATTGTCGTGAACGATCACCTTAACATCGACCGCAGAACATTCGATCACCTCAAGGCGGTGATCCACGCCTGCGGCGATCCGCAGGACGCGCGGCTCGGCGATGCACGGTTTCGCGCCGCGCTGCTCGGCAAGATCGGCTGGGTCGAGAGCTTGAACCCAGCGCGCGGCCAGAAGTTGCGACGCCTGCTCGCCAAATCGTGGGGCCGACGCTTTCCGCCTTAGGGCAGAAGCGGCGACCAGGCCGGGTCCGAGGCGGCGGTGGCTGTCGGCACACGGCGCAGGTTCCGGCCCGAGATATCGACGCTGAAGAGGGCCGGTTGCCCGTCGGCCCCGGCACTTTCGCGGGTGAACATGAGCACACGCCCGTTCGGCGCCCAGGTCGGTCCTTCGTCGAGGAACGACGCCGTCAAAAGCCGTTCGTTCGAGCCGTCGGTGCGCATCACGCCGATATGGAACCGGCCGGCGTTCTGCTTGGTGAAGGCGATGAAATCACCGCGCGGCGACCAGACCGGCGTACCATAGCGGCCCTGGCCAAAGCTGATGCGCGTCGGCTCGCCGCCATTCACGCTCATCACGTAAAGCTGCTGGTTGCCGGAGCGGTCGCTTTCGAACACGATCTGGCTGCCATCGGGCGAAAACGACGGCGCAGTCTCGATCGACGGCGCGCTGGTCAGGCGGGTCCGCGTGCCGCTGGCAAGGTCAAGCTTGAAGATATCCGTATTGCCGCCCCGGATCTCGGAATAGACCACCGTGCGGCCATCGGGCGCATAGCGCGGCGCAAAGGTCATCGTCTCAGCATCGAGCGTGGAAAGCGCGCGTTTCTGCACCGCGCCAACCGCAAGCTCGTAGATCGCGGGAAAGCCGGTCTCATAGCTGGTATAGAGCACCCGGTCGCCGGTTGGCGAAAAGCGGGGCGCGAGCACGATGGACGAGGCATCGGTCAGGTACTGCACATTCGCCCCGTCGTAATCCATGATCGCAAGGCGCTTCTGACGATTGTCCTTGGGTCCGGTTTCTTCGACGAAGACGACCCGGCTGTCGAAATAGCCATCCTCGCCGGTGATGCGGGAATAGACCTGATCGGCGACCTTATGGGCAACGCGGCGCCAGGAATTGGTGGCCCCGGCGAATTGCAAACCTTCGCCGAGGGGTGCGCCAGTGAAGATGTCGAAGAGCCGGAACTTGACCAGAAGCTGGTTGTCCGAGGTCAGCGTGACCGCGCCCACGACCAGCGCCTCGGCATTGATCGCCTTCCAGTCGGCATAGGCAATCTCGCCGTTGAAGTCATTGATCTGGCTGATATAGGCCTCGCGCGGCAGATCGCGGAAAAGGCCGGTGCCGGTCAGGTCCGAGGCGACGACGGCAGTGAGTTCCCGGGCGAAGTCCGCCGCAGCGGCATTTTCGGCGATGAAGGGCGCGACAACGATCGGCACCGGTTCGATGACACCCTCGGTGATCTCGATCCGGAGCGGGCCCGAGCGTTCTTGCGCGTGGACCACTGTCACGAGAGACAGGCCGAGTATGAGGGCGAGAAAGGCTTTCATGACAGTCGTCTCCATCCGGTTCGTGCACCCGCGCGTGTCCCCCGCGCCGGCCCGATTTCTGCGCAGAAATCGCGACAGAAAATGCGCATTTTCTGTTTTGCTAAGCCATATCATCTGAACTGCATCCCTTCCGGGTTGAACGTCATTTCGATTTCACGCCATTGGTCGTACTTTTCAACCGGCAAGCCAAAGCCCTGACCGCCGCAGCGGATAATCGCGCGGCGCGCGGCTTCGAACGCCTGGCGTTCGCCGGTGGCCGACCCGCCCGAGGACGAGACCAGCCGGATCGAGCCGGTGATGGGCCGTCCATTCTGTTCCATCTCGACCGAGACGACGACCGTTGTTCCCAGCGCGTCGGTCGACAGGCTGCCGACATTCCAGCACCGACTGATCGCAACGCGCAGCCCTTCTTTTTCGCCCCCGGTCAGGGGCGGGCCGCTGGGGGCCGGGGCTTCGGTGGCGGTCTCGTCCTCGGGGTTGTTCAGCGCGGCGGCGACGGCATCGTCGGTACTGGGCTGCGGCGTGGGCTCAGGCTCTTCGGGCGGCGTCTCGGCCTGGCGCACAGGCCGCGCGGGACGCGAGCGGGGGCGCATCGAGCTGGCGGGCGCGTAGGTTTGCTCTTCTTCGGCCTCGGTCACGATCCGGTCGCTGGCAGCCTCAGGCGCGGCAGGCTCGTCCGGTGTAGTTTCCGGTTCGACCTCCGGGGCAGGCTCGGGCGCGGTGTCGGGCACCACGTCGGGGGCGGTTTCCACATCCGGGGGAGGTGCGACCTGCGGCACGGCGGCAACGCGCGGTGCGGGGGCCGCGACCGCATCACGCTCCAGCGATGTGCCATCCTGTTCCGACGGGGCGACCGGCACCGGCGGAGCCGTGTCGACGGCAACGGCATCGGGTAGTGGGTCGGGCACGGCGATGTCCGGTTCTGAGGGGGCCTCGGGCTGTTCCACCTCGCTCGTTTCCGGCAAGGTTGGCGCGGTCTCTTCAGCCGGCGCTTCGGGGGCGTCCACCGCCTCCTCCGGCGGGGTCACGTCGGGCGCTTCGGTTTGCGGCTCGGGGGCCGCTCCGGGCAAGGCCAGCGCCGCGAACTCCTCCTCCGAGATGATCGCGACGTCCGAGACGTTGATCGCCTCGGGGATGCGGTCACCGCGAAAAAGCCCACCGAACAGCAGGACCAGAAACAGGGCAACATGCCCTATCCCGGAAACTGTCCAGCCAAGCTGCACGTCTCAACCCCCGTCGAGGGTCGGGCCACCGCTGTCGGTGACAAGGCCGATATTGGTGATGCCCGCCGCATTAAGCGCGCCCATGATCTGCACCACGCGCGCGTAAGGGATCGAGCCGTCTGCGCGCAGGAACACCCGGTCCGACGCACGCTCGGCCAGGATTGAGAGCAGGCGCGGCACGATCTCGGCCTCGGCCACCTCGGTCGTCTGGATTTGCACCAGCCCGTCTGCTGTCAGCGTGACCGCCAGCGGCTCTTCCTGCTCGGACGGCAAGCTGGTCGCGGCCGTGCGCGGCAGTTCGACCGGCACGCCCACCGTGGTCAGGGGCGCTGCGACCATGAAGATGATCAAGAGCACCATCATCACGTCGACGAAGGGTGTCACGTTGATCTCGGACATCTGGCCGCTGCGGCGGCGGCGGCGCCGGCGACCGCGTTCCGGGTCAGCCTGTTGAAGTGCGGCGCCCATCAGCGATTGTCCAGTTGGCGTGAAAGGATGGTGGCGAATTCATCGGCAAAGCTCTCGTATCCCGAGATGATCCGATCACTATCGGACGAGAACTTGTTATAGAATATCACCGCCGGGATCGCGGCGAGAAGGCCGAGACCGGTGGCCAAGAGCGCCTCGGCGATGCCGGGGGCCACCACGGCGAGGTTGGTGCTCTGGCTCTGGCCGATCTCGATGAAGGCGTTCATGATCCCGATCACGGTGCCGAAAAGCCCGATGAAAGGCGAGGTCGAGCCGATGGTCGCCAGCAGCGGCAGGCCCTTTTGCAGCGCCTCAGCCTCTTTCTGGATGGCCACATCCATCGACCGGTCGATGCGCACATGGGCGCCCCCGATCATCTCACCATCATTCTTGTGCGAGCGGCGCCACTCGGTCATGCCCGCAGCAAACACCCGCTCGGCCCGGCCCGATGGGCTTGGCCCGATCTGTTCGAACAGCGCGTCCAGCGGCTCACCCGACCAGAACTGCCCCTCGAACCGCGTGGTTTCGCGCCGGGCGCGGGCGTACTGGCGGAACTTGTCGATCACAATGGCCCAGCACCAGACCGAGGCGATGACCAGCACGATCATGACAAGCTTGACGGTTAAGGTGGCGCGCCAGAACAGCGCCCACATCGAAAAATCGGCATGCGCTGCCGCGGCAAGGGCTTCGGTTTCCATCTTCCTGCTCTCTCTGACCCGGTTTTGTTGTCTTTTGGGTCCCTCGTTTGGAGCGAGACTATCTGAGAGCGCAGGTAAATGCCAACAAGAACGCAGGGGAAAACCATGCGTGAATGGCGCAGACTTGCCTATATCGCCGGTCTAGTCTGCGCTGAAAACCGCGCGAAGCTGGGGCGAGAGGCGCGCGGGCTTGCCAGCTTCGGTCAGCGCGAGCAGCGTGACGGTGGCCGTAAAGAGCACGTCCGAACCCCTGAGGACAGTCTGGGACAGGACGATGCGCGCGCCGCCGACAGAGATCGGCGTCGTTTCCACCGTAAGCTCGTCGTCAAACCGCGCGGGGCTGAGATAGTCGGCCTCGACCCGCCGCACGGCGAACACAATCCCCTCGTTGCGTTTGAGCGCCGTCTGGTCAATGCCGAGCTCGCGCACCCATTCGGTGCGGGCACGCTCGATGAACTTGAGATAGTTCGCGTAATAGACGATCCCGGCAAGATCGGTGTCTTCGTAGTAAACGCGGCAAGTGAAGTGATGGGTCATTGCACGACGATGCCGGATGCGCCGGGCAGGGTCCAGCGGGTTGGCACTTAGCTGTGCCATCCTCGCCGGGCGGGGCGGATGAAAGAATTTGCTTTCAGGTGCGACGGATGGCCGGTTTGAGCCCGGACCTCCCAAATGCTGCACTCATCGCGAATGGTCGCTATTGATCAGCAAGGGATGTAACGACCTCATATGCAGACGACGCGTCATTGAGGTGCTTTACTGCGGCTCCTCGTTCTTCTGGAAGATACTCGGCGGCGATCCGTTCAATCTCTTTCGCAACGCTGGAATAGATCGGCCCAAGTGCCTCGAAGAGAAAGTGTGTCGGATGAACGATGATCCCTCGCCTATCGTCTGGGTCACGTTCACGCTTTGCAAGGTCTGCTTTCTCTAAACGGTCTAGCAAGGTCGTGACAGACCCTGTGGTCAAACCCAACTCGGCTGCGATCTTGCTGGGCTTGGCAGGTGCTTCTGCGAGAATGTTGAGACACCGCAGATCGTTTCGGCTGACCCCGACGGTATTCGCGGCCTTCGTGTCTAGTCTGTCGATGCTCGCATACAATCTGCGGCACGCTGCCACCAGGTCTTGGGGCGTCGCTTGTTCGGAAGATGGCATCCGCTGTCATCCATTTAGATTGACAATCAAGTTACTTGATATAGATCATCGTTCAATTGGATTTGGAACGCAAGAACTGTGGAGATTGAAATGGAAATCGCACTTTATATCGTGCTGGGGCTGGTTGCTCTTGTTGTCCTTTTATCAGCACTCGCGCCCATCAGGGTTGAGTACACCGAAGAGATCACGGTCGATGCTCCGGTTAAGCAGGTTTATGACGACATCCGTCTGCAAGAGCATCTGATGCGTTGGTCGGCCTGGCCGAAAGAGACCAAATCTACCTGTACTGTTGAAGGCGCAGATGGTGAGACGGGTGTGAGAACGGTATTCTTTACGAAGGGAAAACGGGTTGGCCATCAGGAGGTCATAAACTTGAAAGAGAATGAAGAAGTCGCTCTCACGCTCGCCGGCCCTGGTCCGCCGCATAAGCCAGAACTGACTTTTGAACTTCTCCCAGGAGGCGACGGGCGCACCCGTGTGCTCGCCCATTTTGTGAATAAACTACCACGCCCGTTCAACGCGATCTGGAAATTCGCGGGTCTCACCAAATGGACGCGAGAAATGCACCGCAAGGACCTGGCGGGTCTCAAGGCTTTCTCCGAGCCTCCGCACAGGGACATGAACGGGGATGTCGTGGGACGCCCACCGATAGGTGAAAACCCTTACGAGCATAAGAAACAAGCGGCTTGATATTCTTATGAGCTATTTCACCCATGACTTTGTTGGCGAGATTGCTCTGCATGGCGTCGGCAAGTCACGGGTGATCACCTACAAGGTTTTGTTCATGCCGCCGCGTTTTGAGGCTGATCTTCCCTTCAAGACCTATCCACGCCTGCGGGTCGAAGGGGAGATCGCCGATGTCCCGGTGCGTGGTGCGTGGATGCCGGTCGGCGATGGGCGGCGCTACTTCATTGTGTCGCCCGACATCAAAGCCAACACCGGCTTGGATGTTGGCGATAGGGTCGAAATGCGCTTTAGGGTCGATGATCAAGATCATGTGGATGTGCCTGCCGCCTTGACTGCGGCTTTGAACTCAGACGAGAGCGCATCAGCGCAATGGAACAAGCTCACAGCCGGGAAGAAACGGATGTTCACCAACCACGTTTTCTCCGCCAAGACCGCACCAACCGAACAACGTCTTGTTAATGAGGCAATGATCGCGATCACGGAAGGGATCACGCTCCGAGACCTGCAAAGACGGAAGAAGAAGTTTCCTCCCAGCAAGTAAAGCAGCCGTTTGCGCGGACGTACTGGACGGCAACTTCGTCCCGCACAAGCGCCTTTCAGCGCGTGCTGTGACTTCCGAAGTCTACCACCGACATGCGATTGGCCCGCCGAAATACGGCCGAACGCCTGTTTCCCATGACCCCTGTTGTGATGACGTGTACCCGAGGCGTGCGGGGTCCGACCAGTTGGCCTGCAGCAGTTCACGTGCCCCGATGGCGCGCGACCTCATCGGCGATGAGGTCCTTGTAAAGCGCGCGCAGCCGCATCATCACCGGGCGGGTGCCATCGCCGATGGGCTTGCCGTCGATCGCGGCCACAGGCGTCTGCGCGCCAAAGGTGCCGGTCAGGAAAGCTTCGTCGGCTCCGTAAGCCTCATAGAGTGAGAAGTTCTTCTCAAACACGGGAATACCGTTCTCGCGGCAAAGATCGATCACCTTTTGCCGTGTCACCCCGTTCATGCAGTAATCCCCGGTCGAAGTCCAAACCGCGCCATGCCGGACAATGAAGAAGTTACAGGCGTTCGTCGTGTTCACAAAGCCATGCGGGTCAAGCATCAGCGCTTCGTCCGCACCGGCCTCTTCGGCCTGAAGACAGGCAATCACACAGTTCAGCTTGGAATGGGAATTGAGTTTTGGGTCCTGGCTGTTCGGCAAACCGCGCACCTGGGGCACCGACGCGAGCGTGACGCCCTCGCTCTGCACCGTTTCGGACGGTTTGGAATGTTCGACGATGGCCACAACGGTGGGGCCTGACCGGCTGAGCTTGGGGTGTTGGAACGGCTTGGCCTTGGGCCCGCGTGTGATCATCAAACGGCAATGCGCGTCGGTTGTCATGCCATTGGCCGCCGCCGTCTCATCGAGGAGCGCCTTGATCTCAGCACGCGTCAGCCCGGGATCGAGCGACACAGCCTTGAGCGAACTGAAAAGCCGATCCATATGCGCGTCGAAAAACGCCCAGACACCGTCATAGAGCCGCATGCCATCCCACATCCCGTCACCCAGCATGAAACCACTGTCATAGACCGAGACCTTGGCCTCCTCCTTGCGCACCAACGCACCGTTCACCCAGATGAGAATGTCGTCGTTGCGCGCATCCTCCTGCGCGTCATGAGTGGTCGTTGTGTCGAGGTTCACTCGGTTGCCTCCCTGCTGGCACGGACGTTGTGCCTGCCACTTTGTATGTGGTCTTTTGCGGTGTTCGGCAACGTCCTTCGATCCGGGCCTGGGGTTGGTTTACCACATCTCTTTGTAAAGGCGCACAATGTCGGCAGCAGACGGAATGCGCGGATTGTTGTTCGGCGACCCGGAGGCGAGTGCCTGTGTGGCCATAAGCTTTAGCATCTCATCCTCAACCCGGTGTCCGAGGTCGGTGGGTGACGGAACGGCCAGATCGCTGTTCAGCCGCTGCAAACCATCGATCAGGTGGGCTGAAGCGGTGGCGTCGCTGTCAACCTCAGCCGCCCAGCCCATCGCGCGGGCGCAGGTTGCATAGCGCGCCGGTGCTGCGCCGACCGAGAAGGCCGTCACGGTTGGCAGCAGCATCGCGTTGGAGAGGCCGTGCGCGACGTGGAAATGCGCGCCGATGGGGCGGCTCATGCCGTGCACCAGCGCGACCGAGGCGTTGGAAAACGCCATCCCGGCCTGCGCCGCGGCGAGCATCAGGGCTTCGCGGGCCGGGCCGTCTGACGGATCGGCATAGGCGCGCCGCACGTGGTCTGCAATCAGTGGCATGGCCGACAGCGCGAAGGCGTCGGTATAGGGAAAGGCGCGGCGGCTGACATAGGCCTCGATGGCGTGGGTCAGGCTGTCGACAGCGGTGTCGGCGGTGATGCGGGCCGGTTTGGTCAGGCTGAAGGTCCAGTCGATCAAAGCGGCGGTGGCGACACAGGCGAGGCCGGAGAGGTTGTATTTCTCGGGGCTTTCGGTGTCGGTGATCACACACCACCGCGTCAGTTCGGAGCCGGTGCCGCCGGTCGTCGGGATCAGGATGATCGGCACGCCTGAGCGGTCGATCTGCGCGGGCGCCTTGTAGTCGCGCACATGGCCCGGGTTCACGGCCATGAACGACACTGCCTTGGCCGCGTCCATCGGGCTGCCGCCGCCAAAGCCGATGACACAGTCATAGGTGCCGGCATGAAAGGCGGCGACGCCCGCGTCGACGCATGTGTCGGTCGGGTCTTCCACGACCTGATCGAAGAGGCCCCACTTGAGACCGGCGGCGTCGAGGACGTCGGTCAGCGTAGTCAGATGCAGTTCAGCGACTTTCGGATCGGTGACAATGAGCGGGCGGGACAGGCCAAGCTGGCCCAGAACCTCTGCCGTTTCCGCCGCGACGCCGCCGCCAATGCGGATGATGCGCGGCGATTGCACCCGCCCGAGCGTGCCTGTCTGCATGTGATCTCCTCCCGAGGTCAAACGAACCTCAGGTGCCGCATCCGAACAAGGAAAATCGACCGCAGGCGCGGTCAGTCGTCGTGTTTCAGCTGGCTGTCCGGCCTCTGGGCTGAGGTATCGAGCCGCCGTGTGGCGCGCGTGCCGGGGACCAGAAGCTCGGCCTTTCGGAAGTATGCGCGCAGCTCTTCTTTGACGATGCCGAGTTTGCTACGCGCCTCACGAACAGTCATCGATTGCCAGGGCTCTTCCTCCAGGGGGATCAGGTGCAGGTCCTTGTCCTTGAGGTTGTCCATCGCGAAGCCGACGCCGAGGCGAAAGGAGGGGACATGCTCCTCCTCAAACCGCCAGTGCTTGGGGTATTCGGTGGTCGAGACCTTGATGAAGAACTCCACGATTTCGCCGGTGATGTCCGAGGCCGCGCCCATGGTCGCACCGATCACAAAGGCCTCGTCCTGCACATGGAGACCGCGCCCCACCAGCACGTGAATGCAATCGTGTCGCGCCAGCGTGATCGCGCCCGGCAGCGCGTCGGGGCTTTCGGGGTTCTCGTATTTCTTGATGATTTCAGGCACTTCATCGGCATTGGCGGCCGGCATGGTTGCCAGGACCTGCGCAATTGTCATGTCATCGGTGTCAAGGCCGGGGTTCCATTCGTCCCAGGCCAGATCAACGCGTCGTCCCATCGCTCAGCCCTCCGTATCGCCGAAATCGGTGATGGCAGTGAAATCGGTGTTCTCGGCCACCGCCGCCTGTAGCGCCTCAGCCAGCGCGTCGACATTCGCAACATCGACGAAGCTGCCCAGATCCTCGCGCCGGAGCACGTGGTTGCCGCTGATCCCGATGCCGATGGTCGTGACCTGAATCGGGGTCGAGGCCGCCAGTGTCTCAATCGCGGCATCGAGGGCGGCGCCGTCGTCGGCCTGCCCGTCGGTGGTCACGATCAGGCGGAACGTGCCGAACCCGCGCACCGTCGCAGCCTCGGCTTCCAGCATGGCCTGCGCCTCGCCGATGGAACGGGTGAGCGGCGTGCTGCCATCGCTGGTGATCGGGCGCAACAGGTCTGGCAACGCGCTTTTCGCATCGCTGACGCTGGTGAAGGGCAAGACGGTTCCGGCATTGAGCGCAAGCACCGCGACGCGATCGTCGAGGGCCATGGCATCGAGCGCACTGACGACGGCGATCTTGGCAGGCCCGATATCGGCGCCCATCGATCCGCTGTCGTCCAGGACGATGGCGGTCACGCGACGGTTCGGGTCGGGTTGGGCTTCGACCAGGTCCGTCTGGATGCTGGGCCAGCTTGCGATTGCGGCCCAGTTGGGCGTCACGGGCTCGCGCTCCACAGCGCGCGGGTCGCCCTGGTTGCCTTCCTGAAAGATCGAGATCGCGATGCCGCCAATAATGGCGATGATGATGAGCTTGTCCCATTTTCTCATGGCGCACCCTCCTATTGCAGCGGCGAGAAGGTTGTCGCCTCGGCCTGCACCGTCAGGACGCGGAAGACCACGCGCATGTTCTCGCGCCACTCAGCCTCAGTTGCGGGCGGGTTGTGGAGCGGGTTCGAGATCCCCACGCCGTCGACCGTGAACTGGTCGCGGTTCATGCGAACGCCAAGATCGGAGGAGTAGGATGTCAGCGCGTCTACCACGGCGATGGCGCGGTCCATCGAGAGGTTCTGGGTCGATGTGCGGATCGCCCTCAGTTCGGCGTTATCCGCCCCGTCCTGCTCGCGGCGCAGGAAATGCAGCGGGTCGGAATGGCCCTCGACCGTGATGATCGCGCCAGAATAGGTTGAGGCGAGGCGCAGGATTTCCTCGAAATCCTGGGCATAGAGCGCGATCGGGAATGAGGTGCTGTCGGGCTCGAAGTAAACCTCGAAGTCGATCTTGGTGTTGGCGTCGAGTTGCCCCGTGCGCCGCAGCTTTTGCACCGCGGCTGCAGCGGCTTCGGGGTTGAAGGCCGCGATCTGGCGGTCGTCGAGATTGGTGAGGCCTTCGGCGAGCGCGCTGAAATCCCATTCGGCGATGTCGAGGTTGGCGGGCGCGTCAAGCCGCCCTGCCCCGCGCAGCGCGATGTTCACCTCCTCCAGCAACACGTCAAAGCGGCGCGGTTCGCTCGGGTCGCTGAAGTGCTTTGCGTTACCCGCCCAACCGTCAGTGATGGCGTCTTGCCACAGGAACACGCCCTCCTCTGTCGGCAGGCCGCCGAGGAATTCGCCCGCCATCAGTTCCGCCATCTGCGTCTGACGCGGGTCGCCGTCGCGGGCCATGAAGGCGCGCATCTCTTCCTCGGCCTGGAACAGGATGTTGACCATGCGCGCGATGTCATCGCGGTTGGCGTCGAAATAGTCGGCGCGCACGGCGATGTAGTCGCCGATGACCGAGGCGGCCTCCTGCGTTGAGATCAGGATGGTCGAGCCGCGCACCGAGCCTTCGGCGCCCGTGCCCACGGTGCCGCCCGAGGTCAGGAACCGCGCATCGGGCAGGATCACCGCAGCGGCCTCGGCGCGACCATCGGCCAGCGCGGCTGAGGGTGTGTCGCCGTCACCGGTCAGGTCCTCGACCCAGACGATTTCGACGTCATCGAACGAAAGTCCGCCATCGGCGAGGATACGGCCCACGAAATCGACATGTGGTCCGTTGGCCTGGATCGCGACCCGCTTGCCGCTGAGGTCCGAAATGCGGGCGATCCCCTCGCCCGCGACGATGCCGTCACCTGCCGAAAACGAGTGCTTGAAGAACACAATCTGTTCGGTGCGCGGGTCGGACCCCGTCACCGGGGCGGCAGCGGCAAGCATGCCGAGTGTTCCGCGCAAGTAAGGTGTTTCGCAGGCGAGATAGGCTTTCAACTGCGCCTCAAAGCTGTCAACCACGGAGAGTGACAGGGGCAGACCGGCATCGCCAAGCGAACCGCCGTCATTTTCGAGCGACGCGCCGTTGGCATAGGCCACAACACCGTCGGCGCCCCAGGCGATCAGGGGCATGTTACCGTTCCAGCCGGGCGCGCAATCGCGCACCGGGTCGGTGACGGTTTCGGCAAGGAGGTCTCCGGGATTTGCGAGGGCTGCCTGTGCGCCCAGCGTGAGGGCGACGGCGATGGCTGTGGCGAGGTGTTTCATTTGCAAAAAACTCCCTTTGATACTGGGGGTCAGGTCGGTATGCGACGGCGGGGTTTCAGAACGGTTTCCGCGACTTCGGAGGCGGCTTCCACCTCGGCCAGAAGGCCGCGTGCGGCGAGGAGATCGGTCTGGTCGAACGCCGCCTGGAGCGCGTCGACCGCGGTTATCAGTTTCCGGCGCGAGGCATCTTCGGTCTCGGAATGCGCGCGTTCGCGCAGCTTGGCGTGGGCCCTTGCGGCGTCCTCGATCAGTTCAGAGCGGATCAAGACGGCGCGCAGGTCGCGCTGTCTTTCGGGGGTGTAGAAGATCTCGCGCGCGGCGGTATCGAGCCGGTCGGCAACGGCGTGGACCTGTTCCGCCACATCCTCGCGCATGGCAGTCGCAGTCGCGCGCAGGGTGTTGGCGCGCGCATGGGCCGTGGTGATCGCTTCGAGCGCACTTCCTGCGGCATAGTCGGAGACCCCGTGGCGCGCCTGAAAGGCATGGCGCAGCCGCTCGCCCTCGGTCCAGACCCAGCGCGCCGGCATCCAAGTCACCAGCGTCACCGTGCCCACAAAGGCCAAACCTGCTGCGACGACTGCCGCAAACCCGTCAAACGGCAGGGGCAAGCGCGTGATCCAGGCAAAAACCGCGCTGAGTGCAGCAGCCACGATCCCGGCGGTCCAGAGGGAGAGGCCCGGGCTCATTTGCGCATCTGCAGCGAAACCTCGACCCGCGCCAGCCGTGACTGATAGGCGCGGTCGCTTTCGCCATCCTCTTTCGGCAAGGGCGCGGCCCCACCCAAGCCGAGCGCTGTGATCCGGTCGGGTGGTATGCCCGCGGCCTGCGCCATCGATTGCACCAGAGCCGCGCGCTCCTCGCTAAGCGCGAGGTTAGCCGTGGCGTCGCCTGCATCGCCGGTGTGTCCAAGAATTGTTACGTGAATGCGCTCATCGGGAAGCGCGCGGGCCAGAATGCCGCGCAAGCGCGCCTCCTCGCCGGTCGCAAGCGACACGCCGCGCGAGAACTGGAACGCGGACGCCTCGACACCCGACACCCCGCCTATGACGCCAAGCGATACGGCAGCGCCCGCCAAAACAGCAGACAGGCCGGCCGCAACAAATGCCCGCCGTGGAATCAAAGGCGTTTCACGCTGGTTCACGCTCATCAAAGGACGACAATCGGCAGAATTGAACACATGGGGTAAGAAATATGCATGAAACCCGCAAATCCAACAGTTTAGAGGGCTCAATCGCACACCAACCTGCCGCAGTGTGTCTTTTGCCACGTTCGCAGCGTATCCTTGAGCGCTTGCGCTTGGGCCAGAAGTGGGGCGCCCCATAAGTCCCTATTCTGTATGAGAAAAATCAGTCAACGCAGCATCAGGATTTTGCCGGTTTAGCGGGTTGATCTGTATCAAGGAAACCCGCGCAGTTTGTCTAGAACATTGGTGCAGGTTCCAGAGTTTGGGCATGTGCCCAGATGTGAGGCAAAGCGCCTCGGCACTCATGTACAGGAAGCGTCATTCTCGTGATACTTACCAAGGAAATATCCGAAGAAAGCGAGAGCAGCGGCGCGCTGACCCGGTGCCTTGAGCAAACGCGCCAAGCCTTGCATGTTTGCGATCTGCTGGAAGCGTTGGCCGATGATCTGCCCAAACGTGTTGCACCGGTTTGGCGCGAAGTTCAGATACAAGAACGATCCTTTTTGCAGCCATATTTCGAGTTCATGAACTCGACCGTTCTTCCGACGATGCTGCGGCAGAGCGATCTGGGCGTCGATCGAAGCGAAATGCTGATGCGGCTCAAGGCGGACTGTGTGGACCGCGTTCATGCGATGTTCGATCTGGACGAGCTCATCACGGATGCACTTCAAACCGACAAGTTCGACAGTCAACCCGAAGCGCTTGGTTACGCACTTCGCGGGCATTTCGATGCTTTGCGCCGTGATTTGCTTTGGCAGCTTGATGTTCTTTGGCCGATGGCATCGCGAACACTGTCGAAAGACGACATGTCAATCGTGTTGTCGGCCCTCGGGACGACAAAGACGCTGCACTAGAGCAAGTAGTGGACGCAACAGGCTTTAAAAGTCGGCGCGGGCGCGCAAGCGCTCCTTGTCGACGAATGTCACGTGTTTCGCGCTCTCGATGTGGATAATGCCGTCTTTTCGCAGACGCGACATCTGACGACTGACCGTTTCAAGCGTCAAACCGATGTAATCGGCGATATCCGCGCGGTTTAACGGCAACTCGAAGCTGGAACTGCCCTTGCAAGTGACGTTTTCCATCTTCTCGGACACATGCAAAAGGAACGTTGCCACGCGTTCCTCGGCGGTTTTGCGGCCAAGCAGAACCATCCATTCGCGCGCAACCTGAAGTTCGCTCATCGTTCGGTTGAAGAGCTTGAATTCAAGCGACGGATAGTCGTGGAGCAGCCCTTCGAATTTTGTCTTTGGGAAGATGCAAAGCTCTACATCGGATACGGATTCGATCGAGTACGGGGACGGGGCAACATTTGACGGCCCGAGCGTGCCACCAATAAAGTCCGACGGGAAGAGCAGGCCGACAATCTGCGATCGTCCGTCTTCCGCCCCGCGAACAAGCTTGGCGACGCCGCTTGTGACGTTCGCAAAACTGTGCGTGACGTCACCTTCGAAAACATGCGTTTGGCCGGCTGTCAGCCGTTTGCGCGCCGCGATGACATTCAAACTTTTGATTTCATTACTGGTGAGTGCACCACAAAGTCCGCTGTGGCGTATCGTACAGTCCGCGCAAAGCGCCGGTTCTTCAACGAACATCTCTGGCCGAGCGTCATCCGCTTCTCTTGCCATATGGGCCTCCCTTAGCGTGTGCCGATCCGAAGGACCATCCCGGGGCAAGCCAAACCGTTCGTTAACCGTGGTTGCGTTGATTGCCGAGGTTCAACACGATGGCGCACGCAGGAACGCTAGACGAGTGTCAGATACCCGTCTTTGCGATTTCGCAAGTTCAGAGCAGTGGCGACAATAAGTCCCAATCCGTTCAAAGCGGAAGTTCCTCGGGACGGCACACGACGACGCGGCGACGGCTGCTGTTCACGATACCGGCTTTTTCCCATTTGCTCAGATACCTGCTGACCGAGTGCAGCGTCGTGCCAGTCAGTTCCGAGATGTCCTGACGGGTGATTGGAAACCCGATCTCCAGCCCTTCGTTCGTTTCTTTGCCGTGTTGCCGGACCAGACGAAGGATGGCGTGCGCAATGCGTTGCTCGACCTGCAGCGTCGCCATTTCGACGATTTTGTCCTGCATCTCATCGACGCGCGCGCCGACGGCTTTGCGCGTCGCGGCCGAAAACCCCGGATAATCCCTGACAAAACGATCCCAACTCTCAGTTGGCCAACTGAGCGCGAGGCCAGCAGATGCCGCGTTTGCCGTCGCATGATATGTGTCATTGTCGAATGCTTTGGCGATGCCGAACATCTGGCCCGGTGCCACATGCAGGATAACCACTTGCTCGCCATCTCCGATTGACCGCAGAATTCTCAGCACACCATCAAGCAGGACATAGAAGTTGTCGGCGCAGTCGCCCTCGCTAAAGAACGTCTCGTTCAGATTGATCGGCCGGAGCGTGGCATGAGCCAGGATCTCATTCAGTTGCTGCTCCGAGACATCCTTGAATGGCAGCAGGCCTGCAAGACGCGGATCCGTCAACGCAAGCGCAGTCGCATCGCCTTCATAGCTAATATGATCGTCCGGGCTCATGTCGCCCCCTCGTTCTTGGCTCACCCTGCTGGCCAAAACATGGTAGATCGCGTTAAGGTCAGCGGGTTTGGTATGTGGTTAGACGCATTTCAGTGACGGCCATTTGTTGCAGATCAAATATCGAGCCTGCGACTAGCCGGTATGCAGGTTTTGCATGTCTCTTCCAGAGCCAGGCCCAAACAAAAAAGCGCCGCGAACTCAGTCGCAGCGCTCTTTCCGGCAGCATGATTGATCGGTGTTCAGGCTATGCCGCAACTGCAAGTTTCTTTGCAGCTTTGGTTGCCTTTTCGGTTGCAGACTGCATCGTTTGAACGGCGTCTTCATTCACTTCTCTGGTGACCGAAGCAAACAGCTCGAACGTCTCTGTCTGGCAGGTTTTCGTGATATCGGCGAGCGCCGTCAGGGTCTTGATCGCAATATCCGATTGCTCGGCTGCAACGCTTGTGACGGCCTCGATGTAGTCAGCCGGGTCAGCCTTGGCTTTGGTCAGTTCTCCAACTTTGGCAAGGGTATCCTTTGTCCACCCGTCCGTGACGCTCTGCGCAGCGCCAACCGCCTTAATCGCAGAAGCAGCGAGCTTCTCATTCAGGCTTGCCGTTGTCCTGTAAGCCGTCTCGACAGCGTCAGCGCCAAGAGGCATTTCCTTAAGAACTTCTTTGAATGCGACCATCGGGTCTTTTGTTTTAGGCATGTCGAGTATCCTCGTTGAGTTACAAGGTTACTCTAATGCTGCAGCGCAGCAATTACAAGCTGTTTTTTGCTGCGATGCAGCATTAATTCGAGTGCTCCGGGATGACATACGCCAAAAGGGTTAGCTGATCTTTCGCCCTATACTGCTGTTTTTAAACACGAATTTCTAGAGCCGCCTACCCAGCCATCTTTCTTTTCGATCCGACAAAGGCGGGCGTTGAGCGACACTCACATTGTGGCAGAGCTTGCACCTGCTTCGTAGGTTCTGTCACTGACGGTGTTGATTAAGCCGTTTCTATGGCTCCTGTTATCAGACCGGTCACCTCTTCAGGGGAGGTCTCTGCGACCGGCTTGTCAGCCACTTTGGTACCGCGCCGCAGGACGACGACACGGTCACACACCGAAAACACATCGGGCATTCGATGGCTGATCAGGATCACGGCCAGCCCGGCAGCTTGCAGGCGACGGATCAGATCCAGCACTTCTGCCACCTGTCTGACACTGATGGCGGCCGTCGGCTCATCCATGATGACGATGTTCGGGTTGGACAACCGGGTGCGCGCGATGGCGACGGCCTGCCGTTGCCCCCCCGACATCTGGCGGACGATGTCCCGTGGGCGGGTCTCGGACTTCAACTCGGAAAAAAGCTCGGCCGAGCGCTCATTCATCGCTTTCCGGTTGAGAAAGCGGAATGGCCCAAACTTACGCACGACTTCACGGCCCAGAAAGACGTTCATTGATGCCGTCAGATTGTCGCAAAGCGCCAGGTCCTGATGCACGACCTCAATACCAGCATCGCGCGCCTCGCGTGGGCGCGCGAAAGTCGTGGGCACACCATTCAAACGGATCGATCCGGACGTCGGGGAAAAGCTGCCGGCGATAATCTTGATAAGGGTAGATTTTCCGGCTCCGTTGTCCCCCATCAAGCCGAGAACCTGACCGCTTTCAAGCATCAGGTTCTCGGGTTGATGGGGGACAACGGAGCCGGAAAATCTACCCTTATAAAGATTATCGCCGGCAGCTTTTCCCCGACGTCCGGATCGATCCGTTTGAATGGTGTGCCCACGACTTTCGCGCGCCCACGC
>JBCCWG010000062.1:0-17625 GCA_039193985.1 Pseudomonadota bacterium | reverse complement strand
GACGACTGGCGCGAAACGAGCTTTTGCGCGTCCTCTTCCCGCCATTGGTTTTGATCATTGCGGTCCTTGGCTCGATCCTGGGCGGCATCACCAACCCGACACCCGCCGCCGCGCTCGGCGCTGGCGGGGCGATCATGCTGGCGGCTTACCGCAAGCTGAAGGATGACAACAAAAGCGGGCAGCTGATCATCATGGCCAGCTTCACGCTGATTGTCATGCTGCTGGTCGGCGTGAACTTCGATCTTCGGGTCAATCAGGACGGCGTCGGGTTTGAGACCTGGGTCGCATTCCTTGTCGCGCAGGCCTGCTATCTCTTCACGATGTTCGGTCTGCTTTATGCCTGCTATGTCCTGTGGACCGGTGCAGTGCTGAAGCCGGTGGTGCGCGAGACCGCCAAGGTGACCTCGATGGTCTTTACCATCCTGATCGGGTCGCAGGTGTTGAACCTTGTCGTCATTTCCTATGGCGGTGAGCATTACATCCAGCAGTTCCTCAGAAGTTTTGACAACGAATTCCAGGTCTTTCTCGTCGTGATGCTGGTGTTGTTCCTCTTGGGCTTCGTGCTTGATTTCCTTGAGATCATCTACATCGTGATCCCGATTGTCGGCCCCGTGATCTATGGCGGCAGCTTTGACCCCAAGTGGGTGACGATCATGATCGCCGTGAACCTGCAGACCTCGTTCCTGACGCCGCCCTTCGGGTTTGCGCTGTTCTATCTCAGGGGGGTCGCGCCCCCGCAGGTGACGACGCAGCACATCTATTGGGGCATTTTGCCATTCGTGGTCATCCAGGTAGTGGGGCTATCGATCCTGTGGTTCTTCCCGGGCATTGTGACGATCCTGCCGGACCTGATCCCGAACTGATGGGAAGGGGCGTCCTCGCGGCGCCCCTTTGGCCAACATGCAACGACTTACCCTGATCGGGATCGGAACCGGGAACCCCGAGCACCTCACGTTCGAAGGTCGCGCTGCGTTGCTGGTAGTGGACTGCGTGTTGCTGCCCCGAAAAGGCGCGGGCAAGGACGATCTGGCTGAGTTGCGGCTTCGGATCCTGCGCGACGTGGCACCCGGTGTGCCGGTTTTCGCGTTCGACCTGCCAGTGCGAGATACCACTTTGCCATACCGCGAAGGGGTGGACCGCTGGCACGATGCGATTGCGCAAGCCTGGCAGGCGGCATTGCCGCCCGATGTCGCGCATGTCGGTTTGTTGGTTTGGGGTGACCCCTCGCTTTACGATTCCACCCTGCGCATAGCCGACCGGCTTTCACCGACGCCCGAAGTCACGGTTGTCCCTGGCGTCACCGCGCTGCAAGCGCTGACGGCAGCCTTTGCAATGCCGCTGAACGAGATAAACGCGCCGTTCCTGATCACAACGGGACGGCAGTTGCGCGACCACGGCTGGCCTGCAGGTGTCGACCGGTTGGCGGTTATGCTGGACGGAGAGTGCAGCTTTCAAGCGCTCGATCCCTCCGACGTGACGATCTGGTGGGGCGCGTTTCTGGGGTTGCCGAACCAGCTGTTGCGGCATGGGCCCCTGGCCGAAACCGGCCCCGAGATCGTTGATCTGCGACGCGAGGCGCGAGCGGCGCATGGCTGGATCATGGACACTTATGTCCTGAGCCGCGACACGTGAGACGCTTGCCTCAGCCGGGTTCTCGGGCATTATGCGCGACATGGGCCGCGCTTTTGCATTTCTGATCATCGGTCTTGTCTTCGGTGGCGGGATCGGGTTCGTCCTCGCTTCGGTTGAGCAGGGCGCGCCCGGGGCTGCTCCGGCGATGGACCATTCGGCGCATGAGCATGTGCACGGTGAAGCCTTGATGATCCCGCCGGGTGCAGACGCCCCGACCTTGGCGCTTGACCTGCTGCCCGACCCCGTGGCGGGGTGGAACCTGAACCTGCAGACCCAGAATTTCGTCTTTGCCGCGGAACGGGCCGGGGGCGCGCATGTGCCGGGTGAGGGGCACGCCCACATCTACGTCAACGGGGTCAAGATCGCGCGCGCCTATGGCGACTGGTTCCACCTCGAGGCCTTGCCGGTGGGCATGGTAGAAGTCGAGGTGACGCTCAATTCGAATGACCACCGATCCCTGATGGTGGGCGATGTGCCGGTTGCCGCAACTGTCAGTTTCCGCAATCCGAACTAGGCGAGGGCGCAGAAATGGGCCGACGCCTCACGATGCGCCGACCCGTTTCCTGCTGAAAAGTGTTACGTCATAGAATAACGTTGTCTCGTCTCAATGTCGTTCCGGGGCCCGGCGCAACCGCCCGGTTTCCGGGGCGTTCACACGCCCGCATCCCGTTTTTTCACGTACGGTCCCTCCTGGCCAGTTGGACTGTAGCTCATCTTCGTCAGCACGCTCGCAGAACCATGCTTCCGTCCCGGGTGCGTCGCCCACACGCCCGTTGTCCATCCACGTCAGCATGGCCTGACTGACAGCACGTGTGGCAAGTGCCGTGGAAAAGCTCGTACCATTCATCAGGGCCGCGCTGCCGCTTTTGCTGCCCGCGCCCATAAGGCCGAAAAGCGATGGGCCGCCTTCGCCGGGATAAACGCAAGTCGGGGTTTCGCGGCCGTCACCTACCGCATCGAACGCGCCGGCGCTGGAATAGTGCGACGGCCTTCCGTCGCTGGTGCGGTAGCTGCCGATCACCCGCGCTTCCGCCAGCGAGGCGATGGTGTTCAGCGTACCGCGGCGACGCATCGGCGGCGTGTCGTCCGATGTCGGCGGCTCGTCACCGTAACTGGCGACGTCTATGGCGCGCCCGAATTCATCGTAATACTCGAAATCGGGGTGGGCAAAGGTCGAAACCAGCCCTGTATTGCTGCCATAGGTCAGGCTTTGATCCGATTGCACATAGGCATAGCCGTACCGTTCTTTTTTCGAGGTCACCGTCCAGGTCCATGCGCCCGCCGGTGCTGCCACATCCCGGTCAGGCCGCAATGTGGGTGCGGTGCACAGAACATAGCTCATCCGGTGCCAGCCTTCGCCGCCTTCGTAAGCGCGGCAATAGATGCGGGCGACCGGTTTCCCGTCGAGCTCGAGCGTGTTCATCTGCCCGTCTTTGCCCGGTGTCGCATCGCTGGCCGGGCCGGTTGGCGGGCGCAGCGACAGGGCGACCGGGTGGAACATGCCCGGTTTGACATCGCCGCGCAGCTCATCCGACCACAGCTCGGCAAAATTTGGCGTCTGATCCTCGGGGCGCAGCCGCCAGTCGAGCAGGCGGGCGCGGTCTCTGTGAAAGTCGAACTTGGCGCAGCCCTCGGACAAAAGATCGTTGCCCGCCGGCAGGATCACCCGGATCGGGCGGCCCGACTTTTCCGCCTTTTTGTTGATGGCGCGGATCACCTGTTCGATCAGCAAATGGCCGTCTTTCGGACCCGCCTGCAGGCCGTAGGACAGATTGATGATGATGGGAAACGCGCCGCCTTCGGGCAGATCGCAGGCCTTCCAGATGCGGTCGGCCCGGTCGATGATGTATTCCACGGCGTGAAGCGCGTAAAATTCGAGGAAATTCCCCGACGCACCCATCGAAGAGTTTGGAGGCAGGCCGACACCGATGATCGGCAGGCGACGGCGGTGTTCATCCTCATAGCTGTGGCGCAGGTCATACCCGGCGGCCAGATCGGCCACCATGGTGCCGTGTGTTGCATTGTTTTCCAAGCGCCGGTCGCCGCGGGGCGACGCGAACTGCGACGCCTCGGCACGCCGGTCAAAGTCGGCTTCGTCAACGGCCCCGGCCGAGACGGCCCTGAACATCAACTGGTCGATCTCGGTCCGGAACAGTTCGCGCCCGAACGGCACGGCGCTTTCCTCGCGCCATGTTCCGCCCATCAGCCAGGCTGAGAGGAAGCGCGTGCCGCCATCCAGCCGCCGGAAGCGGGCATGAGACAGCGCAATCCCGCTGTCGATCACGCCAACAATGGCGTTGTCGGCATCCGGCATCCAGGTCAGGCGGATCAGCGGGTCGTCTTCGACCTTGCCGGTCGGGCGCGCGAAATTGGGCAGCGCCGCCGGTTCCGCTTTGCGTCCGCTAATCTTGGCCGCCATCGGGGGCAGCGGTAGGGGCGCGATGGACAAGTCGTCCTTCTCTTCCTTCCCGTCGAAACTGACAAGCTTCAACCAGTCGAGATAGGGCTTGATTCCTGCCTTGGCGGACGGGTCGTCTGTCCAGCCGGTCCAGGCGAATGTCATGGAGCATCCTCCTGACATTCGTCGGCCGCGTCCTTCCAGAGCTTGCCGAAAACGGTATCCTCGTCCGGCGTGTCTTCCTCGGCGTCGTCGGGAAGCTGCTCGCGCAGCCAGCGCAATGTCAGATCGAAGGGCGGATCGCTGGGGTCGACAGCGTCGAACGAAATATCCGTGGGGTCCGGCCAATCGCCCGCCCCTGTGGCCACACGGTAGAGCGCGTCGCCCAGAAGGCACCCGATCATGGCACCGGACGCGTTGTCGACCGGGAAATGGACGCCGGCGACTGATCTGTTGCAGGCGATACGATGCGCCAGACGGAACGCCATTCCGGCCATGCGGCCCTTTTCGCTGTCAACAGGCGCTGAAAGTGCTTGTTTCGGGCCAAGTCCGGTCAGGACACGTGCCAGCACGGTCGAAGTCGCGAAAACCTCGATCGCGTGACCCGAAGGATAGCTTGAGTGATCCGGCGTCTGGATCATCGGCTGGATATGCGTCGCATAGTCGATGGGCCGGGCCGACCGGCAGAAATGCTTGACCGGCATCTCGACATGCACGGCGACGCGGTTGGCGGCATAAAGCAGTGCCATGGTCTTGGAGTTTCGGTTCGCCGACAGATACATCTGCGCCCCGTAATACGACAAGAGATCGTCCGTCTGGACCAGGATCTCGTCGATCCTGTCTTCGCGCAGATCGGCATAGGCGCGCACCATCTTCAACTGCTGCCGGAACACCTCCTTGTCCGGGCGATGCAAGGTGAGAAGCTCGTGACCCGCGGCGTGCAGCGTGGCTTCGCCGTTGCCGCCGGTGATCCTGAACTCGGGGCAGACCAGGCTGTCGAGCAAATCGGCCCGCACGGCATTCGACAAGTACTTGATATCGTTGTCAGCGCCGCCAATGTGCTTGGGGTTGCGCAGAGGCATGCCATCCCAATAGCCCACGATCCCGTCATAGGTGGTAATCAGTGAAGACGTGAGCATGCCCGAGGCTTCACCACCGGCGTGATCTGTTCCGTCGCCCTGGCCTTTGCCTTGCCCTTTGCCCTGACCCTTACCTTGACCTTTGCCCTGGCCCTTGCCCTGGCCTTTCCCTTGTCCCTTGCCGAACGCTGGCATCGTGCGTCACTCCCTCGCGCCTGTAATACTTGCCGTCAGTTGAGGGAAGACCGTGCGCGGGATCAAGTGCCCGATGCAGCATTCACGATGGATTCACAGATCGAGAATTGCTGCGAGTTTCTTGAAAACATCACGCATACATGTTGAAACTTGAGTGTGAAGGAAACGCCTGAGGGGTCCAAAGCGGTGGCGCAGACAGCAAAAATGCGGCTCTTCCTTTATGGCCGGTTTCGCATGGAAGCCGCTGACAAGACCGATCGTGCCCCGAAAAGTGCAAAATCTCAAGCGCTTGTGGCGCTTCTGGCGACCAGCGAAACAGGGGGCCGTGGTCGGCTGTGGCTGCAAAAGCGCCTTTGGCCCGGCAAGGAAGCGGACAAGGCCTCGACCAGTCTGCGCCAGGCTCTCAGTGAGATACGCCGGGCATTGGGCGAGGATCGCGACCTTCTTGACAGCGACCGGCGGAGCGTCACGCTCGATCTCAACAGTATCGAGCTTGTTCCGGCGGCACCTGACGCGGAATTTCTCGAAGGTATTCAGCTTCTCGACGGCGATCATGGCGTTTCCGAGTGGCTTGACCATCACAGGCTTACAAAGGCACCGGCGGTTCAGCCCGCAGCGGTTGTTGTCACCGATCCTTACTTGAAACGGGCAATGCCGGCGCGGCCTGTCGTGCTGTTCCAGACGCAAAGCGACAAAAACAGCGAACTGGGCCTGATCGAAGATATCTTCATCGACGGTGTGGCGCGCTCTATGCGCGAGACGTTGTCGGCAGATGTGCGGATCGATGGCGCCACGCTCGACCCGCACGCGTTCCGTGTGGAAGTACAGGCCTATCGCGGCGACGGGGCCACCGTTGGCATCCGGTCGCGGGTGCGGCACGGCGCACCGGAAACGCTGGTCTGGTCCGGCATGACCTCGACACAGCTTCACGGCGCGCCGCCGGTCGAGGATCTTCAATTCGTTGCCCTTGGCAATCAGCTGATTGATGCGCTTGCCGAAGCGATGACGGCCAATATTGCGGAATCGAAAGATGTGCGGGACGCGAACCTGCTGACGCGTCTGGCCATTCGCCGGATCTTCACGCTGAAGCCCGAGAACCTGCGCGACGCCGACGAAATGCTTTCAATGGCAGAAGAACTGGGCGCCGGCGCTCTGTCCTCCGCATGGCGGGCGCAGTTGCGCGTGATCCAACATGTCGAGCTTCACGAAGGGCGCTCGGAGAATTTGGCCGAGGAAGCGCGCAAACTTGCGGTTCTCGCGCTCGAACGTGAGCCGATGAACTCGATGGTGCTGGCCGCGTGCGCCAACATGCGCCTTGTCCTCGACAAGGATGTGAATGCCTGCTTGGAGCTTGCCCGGCGCAGCGTCCGCATCAACCCTGCCAATCCACTGGCCTGGGACAGTCTGGCCGATGCCAAGCTCTATGCCGGTGAAATCGGGGAAGCCTACGCTTTGGCCGTGCGGGCCCAGAAGATCAGCTCGGGTTCTCCCTTCGGGCATTGGTGGGACTTTGGGCGGTGTCTGACGGCAGCGTTGAACGGACGCCGCTCCGAGGCGCTTCGTACGGCCGAAGCCGCGCACGCCATGTCCCCCGAGTTCCGCCCGCCGCTGCGCTATCTGACTGCGCTCTATGCGGCCGATGAACGGTTCGAAGACGCGCAGCGCACCGCGGAGCGATTGAAGAAGCTGGAACCCGATTTCTCGTTCGAGCGGATGGCCCAGGACGAAACCTATCCGATCTCACCGCTGCGTTGGGGCGGTCTTCTTGACAGCGGTAAGGTTATCGCGCTTTCCGGCTAGGGCCGGGTCGTCGTCCAGATCCCAGATCATCCGGCTGTCAAAGCTGAGCGCGGACAGCATCGTGAAAATTACCGACAGTGCAAAAGCCAGTGCCGCGGGCCCCGGTTTGACGTTGGCCAGCACTGAGAATTGCACGAGCGATGACAGGATGGCGACGACGAACACGTCGATCATCGACCAGCGCCCGATCAGTTCCACCGCTTCGTAGACCCGGTGGCGCCATTTCGGCGAGCTTGGCAGACGGTGCTGGACCGACAGGGCCAGCCAGGCGATGGCGGCAAACTTGGCCAGCGGGATCAGGACCGAGGCCGCCAGGATCACAATGGCAACTCCGACCGACCCGTGTGTCAAAAGCTTCCACGCGCCTTCGATGATCGTGTCGTCGCTGGTGGTCAGCAGCAGCCGGGTCTCCAGCATCGGAAGGGTGTTGGCCGGGATATAGGCGATTATGCCAAGGGCCCAAAAGAACCAGACGGTGCCCAGGTTGCGATAGGCACGACTGGTTAGCTTCGCACCGCACCGCCCGCAGCGGGGGGTGCCCATGTCCCAGACACGGCCACAGCGCTGGCACCCGACCAAACCCTCGCTCCGGGCTGTAACCGCCTCAGCCATGTTCCACCGCCTCCCAGAGGCTATGGCGGCAGGTCAGGCGGTCTTGCACCCAGATCAGGATGATCGCGGCAGCGAACATATAGAAGGCGGGCCCGAACATGACCTCGGCCATGGCGACGATTTTGATCAGCGCGACGCCACAGCCAAGGACGAAGATCTCAGCCATCGACCAGGGGCGCAGCGCCTCGGACCAGCGAAAGACCGTTGCGGCACCGGGCAGGGCGCCCGCCCCCAGAACAACAGGTGTCAGCACATAGAGCGTCAGCCCAAGCCGAAGAGCGGGCAGGATCAGGATCAAGGCAAGGACCACCAGCGACAAGACCAGCAGCGGCCCTTCGAAGGCCAGTGCAGTCTGGATCAGCGTCGCGTCGTTGCTCATCCAGAACCGCTTGATCGTCAGGAACGGCAACGTGATCGCGCCGTAGATCAGACCAAGTGATGCCAACGCGATCAGAAGTGTCAGTAAGCCTGCGCGGCGCGCAGGGGCCACCAGGATCGTGTGACACCGGTGACAAGTCAGTCCGCCCGACACCGGTACGTCATAGAGCGTATCGCAGGTGGGGCATGCCAGCCGGGTATTTTGTGTGGGACGTGAGTCGTTCATCTTCGCGTGGTCAGTCCAGGTTTTCAGTGTAAATGGCTGGTATCATGCAGCTTTGCTTGGAAACAGAGTGTTGATAATCCCAGAGACAGGCCCATCAGGACGTCTTATGCCGCCTTTATCGTGCCCAAAACACTACATCGATTGTTCATGTATGTGAAACCAGAGCCGGGTTTTTCCCTTTGAAAAGGTAGAGCTGCCCAACCCCTATGAGGCATTGGTGCCAGTTGAGAAACCCGGTCCGTCACGATTTGGATCGATTGCAGACATTCATTTCGCATTGCGGCCATCTTTGGTAAAACTTGAGCCGAATTATCGCCCTGCGTGTGTGAGACACCAGTGTCGTGGCGATCTGACAACATATTTCGTCTGTCGGATTGTATGCGAGTGTGTCCCGTGCTGTGCCGGGTTGTTAAAAGAGGGGGCGCGCCAGTCTTGGTGTGCGGCGTGCCCCCGGAAACAATGTGTGTCCCGCGTTGGCGGGTGTGTGTGACGAGGTTGATATGAGTGTTCGAAGTGATTTCGATGAAGCCGGAGAGACATCCGGCTTTGAAGCGGCCGTCTCGAGGTTGCGTGATGGCGCAAGCCGCCTGAGGGCTGAGCGGGCCCGCCAGATGCAACGTGCGGCCAATGCGGGCGATGCCATTGAGCGTCTGGTAACGCGGGAAGTGTCCCAAACCCCCAGCAAAACGCTTCATGCCTGGCCTCTGCCAGGCCTGGCACCGATGACACGGGTGCGGACAAACTTCGGCGACGTCCACGCTGCAGCTCTGCGCAAGGGCGATGAGGTGCTGACCCGTTCAGGTGCCTATCTTCCAATCCTGTGGCTGAACCGGATCCGGCTGGACGAGCGTATCCTGGCCGAAAAGCCGGACTGTAACCCCGTCGTGTTTGCCGCAGGCGCGTTCGGCCCTCAGGTCCCCGCGGCTGAAATCATGGTCTCGCCGCGTCAGGTTGTCTGTGCCGGCGGCAAGAGCGGCCTGGCCAATAGTCAGGAGGCGGCCCGTCTGACGACGCGGCCCGGCATCCGGCGGATCAAGGAAACCAGCCTGTCTTACACAATGTTTCATCTGGGCGAAGCTGCAGAAGTTTACTGCGAGGGCGTCTTCCTGATGTTCCCAATGGACGCCTGACGCAGCAGGCGGACGTCAACACCATTTTAAGCAGCCTGTGCGACCACATCGAGTGTAACAACTCTTTGCGGTGTGATGCTTCAACTCTACGATCAGCCTGGAAGTGTGCGGGTCGTCATCGTCGACGACACGCGGACTATCCGCGCCATGATCCGCACCATGCTGGAAGCCCACCCGCGGATTGAGGTTGTGGGCGAAGCAGGCGATCCTTATGAGGCGCGCGAGGTTATTCGGGAACTGAACCCGGATGTCATAACGCTCGATATCGCGATGCCGCGCATGGACGGTCTGTCGTTTCTCGAACGGCTCATGCGCCTGAGGCCAATGCCGGTCATAATGGTCTCCAGCCGGACAACTGCCAACAGTCAGGAAGCCATCGCCGCCCTGTCGCTTGGTGCTGTCGATTGTGTTGATCTCGGCCAACTCAGAAAGTCGCAGAACGCGGATGCCCTCGCGCAGCTTGTCTTGATGGCCGGCAACAGTAACCTGGTCAGCCTGACGCAAAAACGAAAAGCGGCGGCCGGGCTTTCAACGGCAGAATCGGGGTACGACTGGAACGGCAAAGTGGTTCTGATCGGCAGTTCGACCGGTGGCGTCGACGCCTTGTTGCAGGTGCTGTCGTCCATTCCGCCAAACGGACCCCCGATCGTGATTGCGCAACACATGCCCGCGTCTTTTTTGGAGAGCTTTGCCGCCCGGCTCTCCCGCAACTCGCAGGCACGTGTGGTTCTGTCCGAGGATGGCATCAAACTGGAGCAGGGCTGTGTCTATCTTGGTGCCGGCGGCGATATGCATACTGTTCTGGCCCGACGCGATCCTTTTCGTCTCAATCACGTGCTGCATGATGGCAGCGAACGCTATGTGCCTTCGGTCAACCTCTTGTTTTCGTCCGCTGTGCCGCACGCCAAACGCGTCGTGGGGGTCATGCTGACGGGCATGGGAAACGACGGGGCAGGGGCCATGCTGCGCATGCGCGAGGCGGGGGCGCATACCATCGCGCAGGATGCCGCCTCGGCTGTCGTCGACGGGATGCCAAAATCCGCGCGTGAGATCGGGGCCGCAACCGAAGTCGCCTGTCTGTCCGAGATTGGCGGACGCATTCTTGCGGTCACATCAAAGAAACGAAAGGAAGGGGCGACATGAACTCGGTTTACATCTCACAAGGGCAGCACGCCGTGGGAAAGGACGAGGATATGGTCGTTTCAACCCTTCTGGGTTCGTGCATCTCGATTTGTCTTTGGGATCCGGTCGCTGGTGTCGGCGGCATGAACCACCTGCTTTTGCCCGATCTCAGGGCGGCGGGCGATGATGTCACCGCAGGCGCTGTCGACATGGACCTGCTGATCAACAAAATGATGACCTTTGGTGCGGTGCGACCGCGCCTGCGTGCCAAACTGTTCGGCGGCAGTTCGATGCTGAACGGGCGCACCGATATCGGGGCCAGAAACGCGGCGTTCGGGAAAACCTACTTGGCCAATGAGGGCATTCCTTGCGATGCCGAGAATGTTGGCGGCACCAAGGCGCGCCGTCTGAAGTTCTGGCCGGCGACCGGCGCGGTCAAAATGTTGCTGGTCACCGAACAAGTGCCCGAGCCAACACCGGCACCTGAGCCGAAAGCCAACGATGTCGAACTGTTCTGAACGGCGCGCGTTCTGCGCCCTCAGTCGCGTGACGCCTTTTCGGCAATCCCCGATTGCCCTTCACGCCGCTCCAGTTCGTCCAGAACATCGCCCAGAGTGACGTCGCAGGCCGCCAGCATGACAAGCAGGTGGTAGAGCGTGTCGGCCGCCTCGCGGGTCAGGGCCGCGCGGTCGCCTTTTGTGGCCTCGATAATCGCCTCGATCGCTTCTTCGCCGAATTTCTCCGCCGCCTTGTCCGGACCCTTCGACAACAGCTTTGCCGTCCAGGACGTGTCCGGATCAGCCGTCTTGCGCGCTTCGATTGTTGCGGCCAGGCGCAACAGAACATCCGTCATGACAGCCTCACAGGGATACCGGCGGCGGCCATATGGGCCTTGGCCTCGCCCACCGTGAACTCGCCGAAGTGAAAGATCGACGCGGCCAGCACTGCGCTGGCCCGCCCTTCCGTGACCCCTTCAACCAGGTGGTCGAGCGTGCCGACACCGCCCGAGGCAATGACCGGAATGCCGATCGCGTCCGAGATCGCGCGGGTGAGCGGGATGTTGAAGCCCGAGCGCGTGCCGTCGCGATCCATCGAGGTCAAAAGGATCTCGCCCGCGCCTTTGGCTTCGACGGTCTTTGCGAATTCGACCGCGTCGATCCCGGTCTCGCGCCGCCCGCCATGGGTGAAAATCTCCCACCGGCCAGGTGACACCGTCTTGGCGTCGATGGCCACCACGATGCATTGCGAGCCGAACTTGTCCGCCGCGCGCGCGACCACATTGGGGTCGGCCACAGCGGCGGAGTTGAAACTCACTTTGTCGGCCCCGGCCAGCAGCAGTGCGCGCACATCCTCGACCGTCCGAACACCCCCGCCGATGGTCAGTGGCATAAAGCAATGCTCGGCTGTCCGCTGCGCCAGATCGTACATCGTGCCCCGGTTTTCATGCGTGGCGTGGATGTCGAGAAAACAAAGCTCGTCCGCCCCCGCCGCGTCATAGGCGATGGCCGCCTCCACCGGGTCGCCCGCGTCGATCAGATCGACGAAGTTGACGCCCTTGACCACGCGGCCATCGGCCACGTCGAGGCAGGGGATGATGCGGGTTTTCAGCATAGTGCCCGGCTCATATCTCAGAGTTTCATGAAGCGATAGGTGGTCGATTGCTGATAGGTTTGCCCAGGTCTCAGAACGATGGATGGGAAACTTGGTTGGTGCATGGCATTTGGCCAGTGCTGGGGTTCCAGCGCAATCCCAGTCTTTTTGCCTGAGTAAACCTGCAGGCCAGGCGCGGTGGTCGACACTTCCATACCGACACCGAGATCGCCTTCAATGCGTGCCGAGGGGCCTGACATCATCGGTTTGAGGCAGAAGTTGTGATCAGTGTCAGGGCTAGGCACACCGATCTCTCTGAGATCAAAGACAGTGTCTGTGACGTTGCTACGTTCTCCGGTGGGTATCTTGTCCGCGTCGACTGGCAGATAGAACTCGGCATTGACTGAGAGACGCGCACCCGCTCGCCCGCTTTCGCCGAAGCGCCAATAGGGGTGGAGCGCGAGGTTCATCCAAGTCGGTGCGTCGCTGGATGCTGTGAAATTGACGTGCAACTCGTTCCCGCGAAGAACGTACTCGGCGCTAAGTGTCCGGTTCCCCGGGAAGCCACCAACCCCATCGGCAAGAGAAAGGTTCAGGATCAGGCGATCCTTGGTTGCGTCAAAGACCAACCAGTCATGCGAATGGACGCCGCGCGCGCCCGAATGAAGCGTCGTTTTCCCACCTTCGTTCATCTCGAAGCGGCAGAGCCGATCATCAATCTGGGCGCGCCCACCCGCGATCCTGTTCGCGACCGGCCCCACAACCGCGCCGTTGTATTTCTTGGCTCCACGCGCCTCATCTTCGCTCTCGGCACCATCCACCAGCGACCCGATTCCCTGAAACCAGACGCCATTTAGCCGGGCGCCAAGCGTCCAGACCTCGATCTCAAGCTCTTCCGACGCCAATCGAATGATCTCAGTCACGCCAGCGCCCGTGCCACGTCCGGCGCGAAATAGGTCAGGATCGCGTCGCAGCCTGCGCGTTTGAACGCCAGAAGGCTCTCCATCATGGCCTTGTCGCCATCGATCCAGCCGCGGTCCGCCGCGCCGCGGATCATCGCGTATTCGCCGCTGACCTGATAGGCGGTGACCGGCGCGCCGAAAGTGTCGGACACCCTTCGGCAGATATCGAGATACGGCATGCCCGGCTTGACCATCACCATGTCAGCCCCTTCGCGGAGGTCGCGTTCGACCAGCCGCAGCGCCTCGTCCGAGTTGCCGGGGTCCATCTGATAGGTCTTCTTGTCGCCGGTCAGCAGCCCCGAGGCCCCCACCGCATCGCGGAAGGGCCCATAAAACGCGCTGGCATATTTGGCGGCATAGCTGAGGATGCAGACATCGGTGTGGCCCGACGCCTCCAAAGCGCTGCGCATCGCGCCAATTCGGCCATCCATCATGTCAGACGGGCCGATGATATCGGCCCCGGCATCAGCCTGCGCGACGGTCATTCTGACCAGCGCCTCAACGCTTTCGTCATTGACGATCACGCCATCCCGGACGATCCCGTCATGCCCGTTGATGTTGTACGGATCCAAAGCGACATCGGTCATGATCGCGATCTCGGGCACGGCGGCCTTGATCGCGCGGGTGACCCGATTCGACAGGTTGTCGGGGTTCCACGCCTCTTCGCAAAGCTCGGTTTTCAGCGACGTGTCGATGTAAGGGAAGAGACAGATCGCGGGAATGCCCAGATCGGCAGCTTCGCGCGCGGCCGCCACGGCACGGTCCAGCGTCAGGCGCGAGACACCCGGCATCGAAGGAACGGGCGTTTCGTCATCTTCGCCGTCGCGAATGAAAATCGGCCAGATCAGATCGTCGACCGTCAGGGAATTCTCCCGCACAAGCCTGCGGCGGGCGTCCGTCGCTTTGGTGCGCCGAAACCGGGTGGCAGGAAAGGAAGCTATCGCCATGAACTGAAGCCTTTGTGCACACTTCTTTATCCGTTTGCGGTAGCCCGGGCGTGACAGGCTGGTCAAGCCTTGCGCGCTTTACTAGTTTGCGTGCGGAAGTTAACGGGGTCCACTGTGGAATGGTATGAATCCGTCTTTGAAGTGATCGATTTACGGTCCTTCTCGAACCTTTGGTATTGGATTGGACTGGCCGTGCTCTGGTCATCCGTGTCGCATTGGGTGTTGGGCATTCCGCATGACGCAATTCTGCGGGCCCGCCGCAATTCGCCAGAGACGGCCATGCGCGACCTGCATGACCTGACCCGCGTCAATGTGAACCGCATTCTCTATATTGTCGACCTCTCGGGTGCGTGGCTGGCGCTCATCGGATCGACGACGATCACAATGCTTGGGATCACGGCCTTTGCCTATGGGATCGAGTTTGCTCAGGCGGTGTTCTTCATGGCCGTGCCTATGATTATCCTCGGCGCGCTATCGGCCCGAACCGCTCGCGTGATCAAGCGAAAGCAGCTTCAGGGCGATGACCTCATTCGGCAACTCATGCGGCACCGTTTTGCGATCCAGCTGCTTGGCGTCGTCTCGATCTTTCTGACGGCCATGTATGGCATGTGGGTGAACCTCTATACCGGCCCCTATGGCGGGTTCTGAGGCTGCTTGACACCGGGGGCGAAACGATTACTTGCCGCCCCCATGCCTGAGACACAGCACATCACGGTGGGTGGCGCGCCCGAGGGGTACGACGCCACCCTGATCCTGTCCGAGTTGGAGCGGACACCGGTGGTGTGCCACGTCGCGCGCGACGACAAGCGTATGCGCGCGATGCAGGAGGCTTTGGCCTTTTTCGCACCTGACATGCCGGTCGTTACCTTCCCTGGCTGGGATTGCCTGCCTTATGACCGGGTCTCGCCCAACGCCGATATCTCGGCCACACGGATGGCGACGCTGGCCGGTCTGGTCCATGACATGCCGGAGCGTTTTGTTCTGCTAACCACCCTGAATGCCGCGACCCAGCGTGTTCCAGCCCGCGAGTTGCTGCGCGAAGCGGCCTTCAAGGCGCACGTCGGCGATCGGGTGAATGAGGGCGCATTGCGCGACTTTCTGGTCAGGATGGGATTTGTGCAAGCGCCCACGGTCACTGAACCGGGTGATTACGCGATCCGGGGGGGCATCATTGACATTTTCCCACCTGGTGAGGGCGGGCCGGTGCGGCTCGACTTCTTTGGCGATGTGCTCGACGGGGCGCGTCGGTTCGACGCTGTCACGCAACGCACGACCGAGACTTTGCAGTCCATTGAGCTGGCCCCGGTTTCTGAGGTGATCCTGGATGAGCCCGCGATCACGCGGTTCCGCCAAAACTATCGGTTGGAGTTCGGCGCGGCCGGCACCGACGACCCGCTCTATGAGGCCGTCAGTGCGGGGCGAAAGCACGCCGGGGTCGAGCATTGGCTGCCGTTCTTTCATGAACGGCTCGAGACCCTGTTCGACTACCTGCCTGACGCTACGATCGCGCTAGACGATCAGTCCGCTGCGATCCGCGCCGCGCGGTGGGAGGCGATCGAGGACCAATACGATGCGCGGCGCGAGGCGATGAATGCCAAGGGCCGGGTCGACAGCGTCTATAAGCCGGCACCGCCGGATGCGCTCTATTTTGACGATGCGGCCTGGGACACTGCGGTCGCAGGTCACCGGTTGCTGCAATTCCATCCGCTGCCACAACCCACGGGGCCAGGGGTCATCGATGCTGGGGGCCGGGTCGGTCGCGAGTTTTCGGTTGAGCGTCAGCAGGAATCGGTCAGCCTTTTTGGGGCGTTGGCGGACCATGTGAAAGCAAAAACAGCCAAAGGGCCGGTCGTCATCGCGTCTTACTCCGAAGGCGCGCGTGAGCGCTTGCAGGGGCTTTTGGAGGACAGCGACGTCACCGGCGGTCGCCTGATCACGGACTTCCGGGACGTTACTGCGGGCGACGGAGTCCACCTGGCCGTCTGGGCGCTGGAGCATGGGTTCGAGGGCAAGGACGGGCTGACCGTCATCTCCGAGCAGGACGTGCTGGGCGACCGGCTGATCCGTACCGCTAAGAAGCGGCGCCGCGCCGATGATTTCCTTACCGAGACACAGTCGCTCACGCCCGGCGATCTGATCGTGCATGTCGATCATGGCATCGGGCGGTACATGGGGCTGGAAGTGGTCGAGGCGCTTGGTGCGCCGCATGAGTGCATCCATCTGGAATACGCGGGCGGTGACCGGCTGTTCCTGCCGGTCGAGAACATCGAACTGCTCAGCCGTTATGGCCATGAAGAGGGTCTGCTCGACCGCCTCGGTGGCGGGGCTTGGCAGGCCAAAAAGGCCAAGCTGAAGGAGCGTATCCGCGAGATTGCCGACAAACTGATCCGCGTCGCGGCCGAGCGGCAATTGCGCAAAGCCCCTGTGATAGAGCCTGTTCCGGGCGCGTGGGACAGTTTCGCCGCGCGGTTCCCCTATGAGGAAACCGACGATCAGCTCAAGGCGATCAACGAAACGCTGGAAGACCTCGCCGCCGGGCGCCCGATGGACCGACTGGTCTGCGGTGACGTCGGCTTCGGCAAAACCGAAGTCGCGATGCGCGCAGCCTTTGTCGCCGCGTTGTCGGGCCTGCAGGTCGCTGTGATCGCGCCAACCACGCTGCTCGCGCGCCAGCACGCGGCCAGTTTCAAGGAACGGTTCCGGGGCTTTCCGGTGCAGATCCGGCAATTGTCGCGCTTTGTCTCGGCCAAAGATGCCGAGGAGGCACGCGAGGGCCTCGCCCGCGGCACCGTCGACATCGTGATCGGCACGCACGCGGTGCTGGCGAAATCCGTGCGCTTTGCCAATCTCGGTCTGCTGATCGTTGATGAGGAACAGCATTTCGGCGTGGCGCACAAGGAACGGCTGAAGGCCATACGATCGGACATCCACGTCCTGACGCTGACAGCCACGCCGATCCCGCGGACGCTTCAACTGTCGCTCACAGGTGTCCGTGATCTCTCGATAATCGGGACGCCACCCATCGACCGCCTCGCCATCCGGACCTATGTCAGCGAGTTCGACACGGTCACTCTGCGCGAAGCCCTTTTGCGCGAACACTATCGCGGCGGGCAGGCGTTCTTCGTGGTTCCCCGCATCGCCGATCTGCCCGAAATGGAAGATTGGCTGAAGACGCAGGTGCCCGAGATCACCTATGTCGTCGCCCATGGCCAGATGGCGGCGGGCGAGCTTGATAGCCGAATGAACGCCTTTTACGACGGCAAGTTCGATGTGCTGCTGGCCACCACAATCGTGGAATCGGGGCTGGATATTCCGACCGCCAACACGATGATTGTGCACCGGGCCGATATGTTCGGGCTGGCACAGCTTTATCAGATCCGGGGCCGGGTCGGGCGGTCGAAAACGCGGGCCTATGCCTATCTGACGACCAAGCCGCGCGTGAAACTCACGCCGCAGGCTGAGAAACGTCTGCGCGTGCTGGGCTCGCTCGACAGTCTCGGGGCAGGGTTTACGCTGGCGAGCCAGGATCTGGATATTAGGGGCGCGGGCAACCT
>JBCCWG010000061.1:0-18172 GCA_039193985.1 Pseudomonadota bacterium | reverse complement strand
CGAAACACGTTGTGATAGGAACCGATCACCCAGATCGCACCATCGGGTTTCAAAAGCCGCTTGGCCGCCGCCAACCAGTCGCGCGTGAAACGGTCATAAGAAGCGAACGAACCGAACTGATCCCAGGCATCATCCACCGCATCGACCTTGGAGTTGTCGGGCCGGTGAAGTTCACCTTTAAGCTGCAGGTTATAGGGCGGATCGGCAAAGATGAGATCAACAGACGCTTCGGGCAGCGACCGCATCACCTCGATGCAATCGCCGTCGAGTATCGTGTCCAAAGGAAGCGCGGATTTGCGCGTCTTGGTCGTCATGTCTGCCTCTGTCCCGTGGCCGTTTTGGCCGTCTGTTGTTGCCGACAAACATGAGTCAGAGGCGATTCGCCGTCAAATTCTTTTTTGAATCAGTAGGTTATAAATTTCTCTTGTCACAACATGTTGTAGACGGTCTTGAACGAACGCCTATGATGTGGGGTCACACCAAGCCGGACCAGAGCGTCACGATGCAGCTTGGTGGGGTAGCCCGCGTTCTTCTCCCAACCATAGCCCGGAAACTGTTGCGCCAAATCCACCATGATCCTGTCACGCGTCACTTTCGCAATGATTGACGCGGCAGCGATCGAAAGGCTCCGCCCATCGCCTTTGATCAGTGCGGTGGCAGAACAGGTCAGTTTCGCGGGGATCATGTTCCCATCGACGAGGGCATGTTCGACATCACCCAGCCCCGCGACGGCCCGCTCCATCGCAAGATGCGAAGCATAGAGAATATTCAGGCGATCGATTTCCTCGACCGAAGCATGTGCGACCGAGACTTGCGCGCTTTCCATTACCTCGTCAAAGAGCCGCAATCGAGCGAGCGCCGTCAGTTTCTTCGAGTCGTCCAGACCCGCTGGCAAGCGCTTGGCATCCAAGACAACCGCAGCCGCTGTCACCGGCCCGGCCAACGGTCCACGCCCCACCTCATCGACGCCTGCCACCACGGTGGCTCCGCGCGCAAGGCACTTTCTCTCTTCAGAGTAGTCCGGCATGGCCGCAAAGAACCTGTTCCGCCGCAAAAGAACAACCCGGTCCGACAGTGTCCCAGGGGACCGACCGAAGGAAGGCGGGATAGCGCCCCTCAGAAAAACAAGCGGCGGTTCCAATCTAAGGAACCGCCGCCACCCAGAGACAGAAAACCACCAACTCGTTACGTTTCCCTCTCACTCGGGACTGTCGGGCCAGGGGGGACACCCTGGCCCACCGGCGCAGACGATGGAGATGTGCGGGATGACCGCGCCGGTAACTTGTTCTCAGAACTGCGCGACCTGCCAGCCTTCGCGCCGCAGGCAACGCGCGGCATAGGCGTTGCGAACGCGGTTGTCCGTGCGCACCTGCACCCGGCATCGCTCCGGCAGCCGGTTCAGCTGTGCGAAGTTGTTTCTCAGGCAACGATTGCCATAGACGGCACGGTTGCCGCGCGACGTGGACACGATGCGCAGGCATCGGTCCGGCAAGGCCGCACGGCGATGCGGACGCAGGTTCGGGTTTCCGGGACGGATGATCTCACCCTGGATGACACGGCGCCCGCCTTCAATCGATCCGAACTGCCCTTGTGGCACAGTTTGCCAGACCCTTTGCTGCCTCTGCCGCTCTTTGCGCTTGTTCCGGTCATTTGCAGCGGCGGCAATAATGCCCAGCACAGCCAACCCGGCGAGGGCTTTGGCGACATCCTCGCTGTCGGCCGCTGCGGGCAACGGCGTGAGTGCCAAGGACAAGGCTGTCAGGCCGGAAAGAGCGACTTTTGTTAAACGGGTCATTTGAGACGTACCCCCTGGTTCAGGTCTGGCTGTAGTGCGGCCCACCCGAGCCGCTTGCGATGAGATGAACTTGGGGCAGGGCGCGTCTGACGCTCAATATCGACGGCGTGATATCGAATAACAGGTCATCTCAATGCCGATGTTATTGATTTTCCCATCTGCCAATCGCAGTGTGCCGGGCATGAAAACGCATCTGATCTCTACTGCTTTTGCTTTCGTTGTTCTGGGCACATCCGCCGCACATGCGGCCTGTTACGCAGACTACAAAGCCAAGCAGGAAAACCCGCTCAAACTTCATTACGGGGTCGTTCAGGTCGACATTTCCCCCTGCACCATGTCACAGACCGTGACATCACAGGTTCGTCAGCGGCTTCAGGCGGCGGGCTGGCAGCTCTTGCAGGTTCAGTCGGTCTTCGACGACAGTGGACTTGGGCAAAGGAGAAAAGATGCAGGCCAGTTCTTCCTCCGCTTCTGACGCCAAGGCAGTCGGCACGCGGATCGTCACCCTCGGCATCATCGCGGTCGTCCTGATCCTAGGGGTGGCTGGCGCCTTGCTCTTGTGGAACCTGCCAGACGCCAACGCGTTCAATGCCAAAGTCGAAACTCTTTTCGTTGAGAACGCTGATCTCACCAGTGCCGCCGAAATCAAGCTTCTTGAAATACTCGCGCAGTCCGGCACTGCCTTTTCCGAAGTTCTTGCCAGTTACCGATTGGTGATTTTCGTGCTGATGCTTTTCGCAACGGGCCTTCTGGTGGCATCGCTCGTTTTCGTGGTTACAATCGTTCTGCTGAACCGGCGCATCGGCACGATCGAGCGTCAGGGCATTCAGGTCTCATCGCTCGCGATCAACCGCGAGGAAAAGATCGTCACACTCAACGATATGGAGTTCTCACTGACCGGCGCCGCCATCGAAACGCTGTCTGTCCTCGCCGAGGCGCGCATGGATGGTGAGGTTTTGTCTGGTGCGGAGATCGAGGGCGTGATTTCCGGCAAGGACGCGAGCGAATGCGAAGAGGCTTCGGGCGCCACCCGGATCAAACGCCTGCGCGATGCACTCGGCAATCAGATGGTTGCCGAGTTGCTGATCAAGACAGTGGCACGGCAGGGTTATGTGCTGGCCATCGACCAAAACGCCATCGAGGTGCGCTAGACAACGCCACGACAGATCAGGCAGGCGCATGACCCTCGCGATAACGGATCTCGCGCTGCGGAAACGGTATCTCGATCCCTGCCTCTTTCAGTGCATTCCAGATCAGGAACCTTACCTCTGACGTGTACTTGTTCTTGCCGTCATCGATACCCTCGACCCAGAACTCGACCGAGAAATCCACGCCGCTGTCGCCGAACCCTGCAAGTTCGCAATCGGGCGGCTCGGGCACGTCAAGGACCAAGGGATGCTGCGCCACCGCTTTCGAGACAATCTCAGGCACTTTGTTGATGTCCGTGTCATAGGAGACCGAGAAATCTACTGCATAGCGGTTTCCTGACCCGGCATCAGACCAGTTCACGATACGCGATGTGATGAAATCCTCGTTCGGGACAACAATCCACTTTCCGTCGAAGGTCTCAAGAATGGTCGCCCGCGCCCCAAGCTTGACGATCGTGCCGCTTTCACCGCCATCAAGTTCGACAAAGTCGCCCACCGTGGCCTGACCTTCGAGCAATAGGATGACGCCCGATATGAAGTTCGACGCAATCTTTTGTAGCCCGAACCCCAAGCCAACACCGACGGCACCGCCAAAGATGGCCAGTGCCGACAGGTTCAAACCCATCACGTTCAAAAGGATCAGGCCCACAACCGCAAAGACGCTCAGTTCAAATGCCTTTGCCGCAAGCTCACGCGTCGGCGGACGCATGGTTTCCTGTGCACGAATGAAGGATGTCCCGGTGTCCGAAGACCAGCGGCCCAGCCAGAACAGAACAGACCCTGCGACCACAGCCCGGAAAATGGCCAGCAATGAGAACGAGATGTTGCCAAAGGCGACGCGCGTTTCGTCAAGCAAGCCCTGCAACGGCCCGAGTAAGCCCAGGACATAGATAATTGCAATCGGGATCGCCACGTAACGCCCCAGCATCTTTAGGAACGGATCGGCAATCATGTCGGTGACGGCCCGACGCACCGCTATGAAGATGAAAACGCGTTTGCCGAAAGCGATGACCGCGCCGGAGCCGAAGAGCGAACGTGTGACCTGCTCTCCCATTGCGGTGAACGCATAAGCAAGGAGTGGCAAGAGGAGTGGAAGAAAGATCAGGATGAAGCGCCGCGCCTTCGCCACAGGCGTATCGTCAGTTGTCTCGGGGCTAAGCAGTTTTGCAATGCGGGGGCTGGCCCAGGCATTCACCAGAACCGCCAGAAGATACGCAGAGATCAAGAGCCCGAACTGCGCATAGGCGGCCGGCGAGGTTACCCAATCCAACGCAATGTCGCGCCCTTGCTCGGCGTAGGTCTGAAAGGTCTCTAGAAAGCTGTCCAAACCGAGTCTTCCTTGTTGAACGCCGTTCGCAAAAATGACGAGTTGAGGGGTTTTTTCCCATTAGTTGTCGCAAACCCCAACCCCTAAATTAACTGTGTCGGGTCGCTCACTCATCCCTGCGCGGGTCGGCACCCTCGGTCGGGAAACTGCGACCCCAGCAACCGGCCGGGGGACTTTAGCAAGTGCGTGCCTGTACGAGTATCGTGTGTGATAGGGTAATGGGTAAATCGACGCTCCTCCCCAAAGAGCGTCCGTTAACAGGCCGGTCGACCCATGAGGGGGCACGACCGGCCTTTGTTGGTTCCTAGGCTTTCTGATCCTGCAAATGCAGTTTCATGTCCATCAGAACCTGTTGAAGTGCATTTGTCTCATCCAGAAGTCGCCGCGCTTCGTTCAGCGAAATGACTCCGTCGGCAATCGAATGGTTATATTCGGCCATCAAGTTGGCAAATCGCTGAGACAACAAGATAACGTCCGAGTTCAAGCCACCCGGCCGTTCGTCGCGATCACTGTCATACTCCAGTTTGAGTTGCTGCAACTCGGCAAGAGCCTTGGTGACAAATGGCACGCTGGCGGCCATCTCGAGTTCTACCAGAACGTTTACCGGAATGAAGCGATCCGAGTTCTCATCCATAAGGGATGCGTATCGTCCTAGGGTTGCTTTGGACTTTCCGGATGCTTCGCAGGCCTTGGCATAGCCAATGTCCTTGATCAGTGCTTCGGTATGGCGTTTCAGGTATTCACCACGCACTTGGCGCGGGTCCTTTGTCATGTGATGTCCCCCGACATGTTTTTCGCAACCCCAACATGTTGATAGCCCAATCGAATTCGATTGCCCACAATCAATAACCGGGTTCGCAGGTGACCGCCTGCAATGTGTCGTGGGGTATCTGGCGGCCCCGATAGGAGTCGAACCTATGACCTACCGCTTAGGAGGCGGTTGCTCTATCCTCTGAGCTACGGGGCCGCTGCCCGGTTTTCCCCTGTTCCACCTTGCAAATCAAGCGGCTTGGCAACCGATTTCGTTAGCGGTAACGTTGGCCTAGTATTTCCGGGAGACGACAATGGGCGACGACGACAAGGTCATCTCCATCAACAAAGACGCCGAGCCACCAAAACGTCCGCTAACGCTAAAAGATGTTTCGCTCGCGTCCGGCGTTTCAGAAATGACGGTGAGCCGTGTGCTGCGCAACCGCGGTGATGTGTCGGACGCGACCCGGAAAAAGGTTCTGCAGGCGGCGAAGTCCCTGGGATATGTTCCCAACAAGATTGCAGGCGCACTGGCTTCTAGCCGCGTCAATCTGGTCGCTGTGATTATCCCGTCGCTCTCGAACATGGTCTTTCCGGAGGTTCTGGCCGGCATCTCGGAGGTTCTTGACGAGACGCCGCTGCAACCCGTTGTCGGGGTCACAAATTATGCGCCGGACAAGGAAGAAGAGGTATTATTCGAGATGCTGTCCTGGCGCCCAAGCGGCGTCATCCTGGCAGGACTGGAACACTCGGATGCATCGCGCGCCATGCTCAAGGCAGCTGGCGTTCCCGTGGTCGAGATCATGGATACCGACGGCGAGCCAATCGATTCCGTGGTTGGCATTTCGCATCGTAGGGCGGGTCGGGAAATGGCCCGCCGGATTGTAAAAAGCGGCTATCGCCGCATCGGGTTCCTCGGAACAAAGATGCCAATGGATCACCGCGCGCGAAAACGGTTCGAGGGTTTTACCGAGGCGTTGGCCCGCGAAGGAATCGAGGTTGTGGACCAAGTCTTTTATGAAGGTGGGTCATCCTTGGGCAAGGGGCGCGAGATGACACAGCGTATTCTCGAACGTTCGCCAGACCTCGACTTCCTGTACTTTTCGAATGACATGATCGGCGCGGGTGGCATGCTTTATCTTCTGGACCAGGGCATCGAGATCCCGGGCCAGATCGGTCTTGCGGGGTTCAACGGCTCGGACCTGTTAAACGGCTTTTCCATCAAACTGGCAACAATGGATGCCGGTCGGCGTGACATCGGGCGCGAGGCTGCGCGGATCGTGGCGGGCCGAACCGATGGTACGATCCTCGAAACAGGCATACGCGTTGCGCTTGAGCCAAAACTCGAGCCGGGCGACACCTTGAGACGGCACTAGGAACTTTGGCACTTTTCTTGGCTTGCCATTTTTCTGCCTGACTTGGTCAACCTTCTGTAAACACCTTTCTCCGATGTTACCCATGCGCACGGGGGTGCGGGTGGTTACTTTGGTCAAGCAGCAGGTTTTTGCGGCACTACTGACACACGTACTCCGCCCATAACGGTGGAGTGAGAACTTTGTGTGGTATTTGCCAGAACACGCAGCCTTGGGCCGATGATTGTTTCTATGACGAGTTTGCACCGTCTGGAACAACTCCAACCAGCGAAGCACCGTCCAGCACAATGCCCGTATACACTTATGACCAAATCGCGACGCAACTGACCGAAACCTTTTGGGGCGGATCGTCCATTTCGTTCGACGTCACGACCGGCGACACTCTGTTTGTCGACATTACCAATCTCGGTGCCAGCGGCCAGGCGATGGCTCTGCAGGCACTCGACGCCTGGAGTGTCGTGACCGGGTTGAACTTCGTCGAGGTCAACGCCGACACGCCGCCAAACCGAACCATTGCTGAAACCGCGGATGCTCCTTCGACGGTAAGCACGAGTTACAGTGTCCAGGCTGGCGAAGACTTTGTCGGCCGCATCGAAGCCAACGGCGCGCGCGACACGATTGCGGTCTTCATGACAGCAGGGCAAACAATGACATTCCAACTGGAAGGGGAAGGCAGCAACGAACTCAGCGACCCCTATCTATTCCTGTTGAATGGGAACGGGTCGGTTCTTGCGCAAAACGACGATGCCGTCGGTCGCGATTCAGCGATAACCTATCAGGCTGACTGCACCGGTTATCATTATGTTCAGGCGGCGGGCTTCAACAACGCCTATTCCGGCGACTACCGCCTTTCTGTCCGCGAAGGCGGGGCCGTGGCGGATATCATATTCGACGATGAGAACTCAGGCGCCTATGCATCGATGTCCGTCTGGAACGGGACGATCCAGTCAGCCAGCATCAACATCGACCCCAACTGGGCCGGCGGTTCAAACAGGACAGACGGGTACTTTTTCCAGACTTACATCCACGAAATCGGGCACGCGCTCGGCCTCGGTCATGCCGGTAACTACAATGGAAACGCCACTTATGGTGTCGACAATGATTACGCCAACGACAGTTGGCAAGCGACGGTCATGTCGTATTTCCATCAAACGGAAAACCCGAATGTCGATGCCGATTTCGCCTATGTGATCACGCCCCAGATTGCAGATATCCTGGGGGTCCACGCGCTCTACGGTGCACCGGTCTCGGCCAACTCCGGGAACACGATTTATGGCGAGGACGGCAATACCGGCACATACCTCGATGGCGCCCATGAGCTGTCAAACCCAGTCTCCTACACTGTGTTTGATACAGACGGGGTGGACGTGTTCGACTTTTCGGGTACCAGCGCGCATCAGGTCATGGATTTGCGAGAAGAGGCGTTTTCGGATCTCGACGGGCGCGACGGCAATGTCGGAATAGCCCGCGGCACGGTGATCGAGCATGGGCGCACAGGCGGCGGCAATGACGAGATCATCGGCAACGCCACCGGAAACGAATTGCGGTCAGGTTTCGGCAATGACACGGTCAGCGGCGGTGGCGGGAATGACGCCTTGCTCGGCGGCAACGGGGATGACGCCCTGTCCGGCGGCACCGGCGCCGACTTGATCGAAGGGGGAAGCGGCGCCAACTCAATCGACGGCGGCGATGGCGGTGACCTTTTGATCGCGGGCGATCTAACCCTCGACATGTTGCTGATGCTGTTCCCGAACTGGTCTCCGCCAGCGAACGCAGCCGATCTGCTGGCGAATGACGACTACATCGCAATCTGGGAAGACATTGTGGATGAGTTGAATTTCGCCTAACGCCTAGGCGACGTCATCGCCATAGAGCACGTCCCCTCCATCACCACCCCACAGCATGTCATCGCCAGCACCACCAACCAGGGTATCACGGTCGCCTTCGCCCGCGAGCGTATCGTTGCCAAAGCTGCCAAGCAGGAGGTCGATGCCAGCGGCACCGACAAGACTATCGGCACCACCAGCCCCGGCAATGGTGTCGTCGCCCGGCCCGCCAATCAGCGTCTCGTCCGCCGAGGTGCCCACGATTTCGCGCCCGATCAACAGAAACGGAGGGCGATCGACATTGAGGATATCGGGGTTTGAGAGGTCAGCGACGGTAAGCGGGGCAGCATCGGCAGTGGTGACAAAGATGGTTTCATTCCCAAAGTTTAGGATCGCGCCGTTCGCCGTTGGAGTAATTGACAACTGTGAGACGTCATACAGAAAGTCGAAACCGGACAGGTCAAGACGGTCGACCCCACGCTCGAAATCCGCGATCTGGTCTGTCTGACCATCGGCGGTAAAGACAAAAAGATCCGCCCCCGCGCCACCGATCAACACGTCGTTGCCCCTGGCATCCAGCAGAATGTCGTCCCCCGCAAGACCACTCAGCGTCTCGCCCACAACCGACCCGATCAACTGGTCATCGAGCGCAGTGCCTGTGACACCCGCGCCATCGGGGTTGGCGAGAACAACAGCGCCCGTGTCGCTCAGATCATAGCTAAGGCGCACAAGACCGGGTTCGTTGGCCGATCCGGCGACGATCTGCAGGGCGCCCCCGTCAACGAAGACGTCCAGCGTCTTAATCTGATCCAGAGCAACCGTCTCATCTTCCGCGACACTGCCCAGATGGACCAGCCGACCGCCGGGCAAAACAGTCATAAGGCTGACGCCCCCTTCCGCCCCTCCAGCCGCGAGGAATGCGAAATCGCCATGCACCAGTGCCGAAACTGCCGCCGCTCCCTGAAAGCGGGTCGCGTCGCTGTCGTAGATATGATCGGCCAATGTCGGCACGCCCGCCTCCACCTGCAAGACAGACAAGGACGAGGTACCGAGCGAGGCCACCACAAGCAGCGTTTCATCTAACCGTTCGAGTGCGGCCAAATCGCTGGGCGTGCTGATCGGCAAACCGTCCGCGGCACCCAACGCACCGGTTTGCGCCAGGCCGGCAGCCGTGACCGAGGCGACGTTGACACCGGCTTCCGCGGGGGATGCGGTCGCGACGTAGGTGGTGCCGGCTGACACGAACCCGACACTGGCGGAAACGTCAGCAAGGTACCGATCTGGCGCATCAGTCAAACCAGCGCCTTGCACGTAGCCCGACCCGATGTCGGCGTAATGCACCAGCCCGCCAGCGGGCCCGCCGGACACCAGAACCGGCGCGCCGCCCACCTGCAATCCGGTTGGGTGAGCGAGGGCACCGATCCCGGAAAGAGTCTGCTGTGTGCCAAGTTCTCCTGTGCCAGTCAGAGAAATCATTTGACCGTCGACCGCAGCAAGTCCGGAAACTGCCAAAAGCTCCGCACCGGATGCAAAGCTTGCCAGCCCCAACTGCGCATCGGCTCCGGCAGCGATGGTCCCTGCAAGGACAAGAAACCCGTCAAAGGTCAGGCCGCCACCCGGCCCCACGGACAGTTCAACCAGCCGGTTTTCGGCCCGGTTCAATCCATAAAGAACGCGCCGCCCGCCGATCTCCGCGACGAGCAGGTCGTCCAGACCCGACACCAGACCCAGAGACCCGCCAGACAGGATTTGTGCGACCGTCAGAACGGCCATAAGGCATTTCCCCCGAGATTGCGTGCGTCATCCGCAATCAAGGTAAATTTTCGGTTTACGGACGAAGTTGGTCGCTCATTTCCCCGTGTCCCCGAGGTGACACCGCGTTGGATTGTGCGGCCTGCCGACGTCTAACACATTGAAAAACAGGCTTTCACTGCCCATGTGTTAGACGGGGCAGCAAGGCAGGCAGTCATATGGAACAACTGATTGAAACGCTTGGCGGCGGGGGTATTGCAACCCTTCTGTTCGCCATTTTCATCATCATCTGCATCTACAAGGCGGTTAAAATTGTGCCGCAGTCGGAAAAGCACGTGGTGGAACGGTTCGGCCGCCTGCGCACGGTTCTGGGACCGGGGATCAACTTCATCGTACCGTTCCTAGACCGGGTGGCGCATCAGATCTCGATCCTCGAACGTCAGTTGCCCAATGCAAGTCAGGACGCGATTACCGCGGACAACGTGCTTGTCCAGGTGGAAACCAGCGTATTTTACCGGATCACTGAGCCCGAGCGCACCGTGTACCGTATCCGCGACGTGGACGCAGCGATTGCAACGACAGTTGCCGGTATCGTGCGTGCGGAAATCGGTAAGATGGAACTGGACGAAGTGCAATCGAACCGCTCGGTCCTGATCTCCACCATCAAGAACAGTGTCGAAGATGCCGTCGATGCCTGGGGCATCGAAGTGACGCGGGCCGAGATCCTCGATGTCAATCTTGATCAGGCTACGCGAGACGCGATGCTTCAACAGTTGAACGCGGAACGCGAACGCCGCGCTGCGGTGACCCGGGCGGAAGGGGATCGTCGCGCCGTCGAACTTCAGGCTGACGCCGAACTTTACGCCGCTGAACAGGCCGCCAAGGCCCGCCGAATTGAAGCGGACGCGGAAGCCTATGCCACCGGCGTTGTTGCTCGGGCCATTCAGGACAACGGGCTTGAGGCCGCACAATATCAGGTCGCCTTGAAGCAGGTCGAGGCACTAAACGGTCTCGGGTCCTCGGAAGGGTCCAACACAGTCGTTCTGCCCGCTCATGCAGTCGATGCGTTTGGCGATGCGTTCCGGATGCTTAAGGGGAGGTCAGCCTAATGTGGTGGTCACTCTGGTGGGTCTGGATCGTAGGTGCGCTTTTGCTGGCCATCCTTGAAGTATTGGTCCCGGCCCAGATCTTCCTCGGCTTTGCCATAGGTGCCGCAGGCGTGGGTTTCGCCCTGTTGCTGGGCATTCCCGGGCTTGCCGGTTCGGTGCCAGCAATGCTGTTACTTTTCGCTGTTATTTCGCTTATCGCATGGCTGGGCATCCGCCGTGCTGTTGGCGTTCGCAAAGGTCAGGTCAAGGTCTTCGAACACGACATAAACGAGGATTAAGCGCAAGGCGAGACCCATGTCGAAACTGCTGGTGATGACCGATCTGCACCTGACACCAGGGACCGAACGGATTGCCGGGCGCGATCCGCTTGAATGGTTTCAAGGCGGGCTGGCACACGCGGCCCGCCATCACCCGGATGCAGACCGACTGATCCTTACCGGCGACCTGACAGATCACGGCGACGCGGAATCCTATGAAAAACTAGGCGATGCGCTGACCGATGTGCCCTGGCCAGTCAGCTTCCTTCTCGGCAACCACGACAAGCGCGATACATTTCGCGCCGCTTTCCACGACTGCCCCACCGACCCGAATGGCTTTGTGCAAAGCACGGTCGACCTGGGCAATGTCCGCGCCATCATGTTGGACAGTCTGGATGAGGATGGCGCGACTGTTCAAGACGCCGGGCATCTTTCCGAAGACAGGTTGCAATGGCTAAGCGCCCAATTGCGCGAGGCTGGCGAAACACCCTGCCTGCTGTTCCTGCATCACCCTCCGATGAAGATCGGATACACTGCAATGGACGGCATACGTTTGCTGAACGAAGATGCCTTTTGGGACGCGGTGCGAACCGGACCGGTTACTCACGTCTTTGCCGGCCATGTACATCGCAACCTCACCGCAATTACGCACGGAAAACCAGTGACGTTGTTCAAAAGCGTCTGCTTCCAGATTCAAATGATGCTCGGGGCCGACGGGTTTGGTCAGCCTACCGATGATTCCGGGGGTTACGGCATCGTGCTGACGGACGGCCCCAACACGACCGTGCATTTCGAAGACTTTGGCCAGGCGTCCTAACCCTCGCCGCGCTTCAGCTCCGCGATCCGTTCCAACGCCTCTTCCCGCGTATTGCGGATGTTGGGGCGGAACCCACCGCTTTCGGCGCGCAGACGAATGTCCGTCTCGGTCTCCGACCCTGGCGCGAAGCGGACCGAACCGAGGGAAGCCGCCTCATTCAAAGCCTTGCCGCGGGCCGCATATTCCACCCAGGCACACGAGAAGATCTTGGTGTTCTCGTAGTTGATCAAAAAGTACCACTTTCGCCCGCTCTCGCCGACCATCGCGTCAAGCACATCATAGAGGTCATGGACATCGCGGGAATGCTCCAGCGCGACATCCGTCAAGTCGATCTCCATGATGTCGTCATCACCATAAAACGTGACCCGCGCGCGATGTTCGTCGGAGGTATAGTGCGGTTCATGTACGATCTTGTGAACTCGCTTGGACGACAGGCTTTTCAGCCGCGCATAAGCTTCGTCGCGCGTTGCAAACAGGTTCGGGTCGAAGTTATCGGTGCCGGCCGACCGCTCGATCTGGCGGCGCGTCTCCTCGCAGGCGTCGTAACGCACCGACCCCATGGAATGCGCCAGGTTCAGGTCCTTGCCACGTCGCGAATGCGCGAACCACGCGCCCGGATCAATCCGTGTGCCTTTGTAGTTGATGAGAAAGAACCACAGCGGTTCACCGGTTTCGGCGATCCGGGTTTCCAGACGATCATAGAGCAGGTTTACATCAGCCGAGTTTTCGAGCGCGTAATCCGACAGATCGATTTCCAGAATCTCATCGGCCTCGTGAAAACAGATACGGTCATCAATTTCGCGCGTGTCGTGGGTTGCCGGCGCATCCGGCGAAAGTGTCACGGACATGGAGGCTTCCTTTCTAAAGCGACTCCATGCTCAAGCCTTCTGCAGCCAAACTCAATGTGACTGCTCGCCACGGAGGAACGAAACGATCAAAACCGGCGAAAAACCGCCTTACTGAAGGTCCGAGAAAGCCGCCTCGATCCTTGAGATCGCCTCAAGCAACGTCGGGCGCGGCAGAGCCAGATTGAACCGCATATGCCCAGAGCCGCCCTGACCAAACTGCGTACCGGGGCTGGGTACGACCTTGGCACCAAGACAACGCTTAAGCAGTTCGGCATCCGTCATCCCAAGATCGGTGAAATCCACCCAGGACAGATACGTGGCCTGCATCGGCATGACATGTACGCCCGGCAACGCGTTGATCCGTTCGGCAAACACGCGAAAGTTTTCGCCCAGATAGACACGAACAGCCTCAGACCAGTCGCTGCCCCCCTCGAACGCAGCCCGCACCATCGCCATACCGAACCTGTTGGGCGAGCTTTCGCGATCCAGAATGACACGATCCAAACGCGCGCGCAGCGCGGCATCGGGCACCAACATCAATCCGGTTTCGGCACCGGCGATATTGAACCCTTTCGAGGCTGCCGTCAGCACAATCAGACGTTCGGCGCAATCCGGTGCAGCAACAGCCGTCGGCACGAAATCGACACCCGGAAATGTCAGGTCCATGTGAATCTCGTCGGAGACCAGGATCAGATCATGCGCCTCGCAAAAGCCGGCCACCGCCTGCAGTTCGTCCGACGTCCAGATGCGACCGCCGGGATTGTGAGGGGTGCAGAGTGTCAGGATCCTTTCGCGCCCTGTCAGGTTGGCTGCCAAGGCCTCAAGGTCAATTTGAAATACGCCGTCCCTTAGAACCAGCGGGCTTTCAAACACCGTGCGCCCCATCGCCCTGATCTGCCGGTAGAACGCGTGATAGACCGGTGCAAACACGATCACTGCATCGCCGGGTTCGCTGCAACAGGCCAGCGCATCGCCGAAACCATTGACCACGCCATGCGTGTACCGGATGCAGTCCGGATGAACGTCCCAACCGTGCTGGCCCTTATACCACCTCGCGACGGCCTGATTGACCGAAGAAGGATCGGTAAAATACCCGAACACCCCAAGGTCTAGTTCTTGTTGCAGGGCCTTACGGATGGCGGGGGCGGCAACGAAATCCATGTCCGCAACCCACATCGGGATCATATCGGGATCATTGATACCGAAAGATTTCGCCACACCGTCGTATTTCGAAGAATGCGTGCCCCTGAGAGGCACCGGAGTGTCGAAGTCAAAGCTCATGCATTACACCTTTGGAGAAGACCGCGTGACAGTACCAACCCAACGCCGGGCCGCAAGCCCCGCTGTCTTGCCGCGCGCCGGACGTTCGCTTAGATGATCTTCATGGCACTGCGTGATATCCTCATCCACCCCGACCCTCGGCTCAAGGCCGTCGCCGACCCTGTTTCAGATCCGACCGAGCTAAGAACGTTGGCCGATGACATGCTTGAAACCATGTACCATGCCCCGGGCATCGGTCTGGCCGCGCCGCAGATCGGTGTGCTCAAGCGCATGCTTGTCATGGATTGCATCAAGGAAGAAGACGCGCCCCCGCAACCGATGGTTCTCATCAACCCCAAAGTCGTCTGGACGTCCGAGGAAAAGAACGTCTACGAGGAAGGCTGCTTGTCGATCCCCGAGATCTATAACGACATCGAACGCCCCGCTGAGGTCGAGGTCACATGGACAAACCTTGAGGGGGGCCAGCAAAGCGCGCGCTTCGACGGTCTTTGGGCGACATGCGTCCAGCACGAAATCGACCATCTCGATGGCAAACTCTTCATTGATTACCTCAAACCCCTCAAGCGCCAGATGATCACCCGCAAGATGCAAAAACTGAAACGCGAAAAGGCGCGCGCGTGACCCGACCGTTTCTACCCTGGCCCGACAAGCGCTTGCGACAGCTCGCCGAACCAATCATCGCAGTTACAGATGAAACCCGCGCACTCTGGGATGAGATGATCGAGATCATGGAGGCGATGCCGGGCTATGGCCTGGCCGCCCCGCAGATCGGTGTCGCCCAGCGCCTTGCCGTGGTCGACTGTTCCGATGAACGTGGTCGCGTGATCCGGCTGGCGAACCCCGAGATCATCGCAAGTTCCGAAGATCTGTTCGAATACGACGAAGCCTCACCAAACCTTCCCGGCGTCTCAGCCAAGGTCAAGCGACCGGCGCGCGTCACGGTCACCTTCCTTGACGTGGATGGCGATCAGGTCCGGCAGGATTTCGAAGATGTCTGGGCCACGTCCGTCCAGCATCAGATCGACCATTTGAATGGCCGCCTGTACTTCGACCATCTCAGCCGCACGAAACGTGAGATGCTGCTGAAGAAAGCGCGCAAGGGATGAAGATCGTCTTCATGGGTACGCCGGACTTCTCGGTGCCCGCCCTTGACGCGTTATTTGAGGCCGGTCACGACATTGCCTGCGTCTACACCCAACCGCCACGGCCCGCCGGACGCGGCAAGAAAGACCGGCTGACACCCGTCCATGCCCGGGCCGAAGCGCATGGTCTACCCGTCCGTCACCCCAAAAGCCTGCGCAACGATGAAGCACAATCCAAATTCGCTGCGCTGGGTGCCGACATCGCCGTCGTCGTCGCTTATGGCCTGATCTTGCCGCAAGCGGTTCTCGATGCCCCAAAGCGGGGCTGTCTTAACATTCACGCCTCCCTCCTCCCGCGCTGGCGGGGGGCCGCGCCCATCCACCGTGCGATCATGGCGGGCGATGATGAGACGGGCGTCTGCATCATGCAGATGGACGCAGGCCTTGATACCGGCCCCGTCCTGCTCAAGCGCAGCGTCCGGATTGGCCCGACAGACACAACAGGCGATCTGCATGAGAGACTATCGGCGCTTGGGGCCGAGATGATCGTGCAGGCACTTGCAGACCTCGATACGCTTACGCCCGCACCGCAGCCCGAGGCCCGGGTCACCTATGCCGAAAAGATTGACAAGGGCGAAGCACGTGTCGACTGGTCCGCACCCGCAGATCGGGTCGCACGCCACATCAACGGTCTCTCACCGTTCCCGGGCGCATGGACTGGTGTCGATGGGGAACGGATGAAACTAATACGCGCCAAACCGTCAAGCGGGATGGGCGAACATGGCGAACATCTCGGCGAATTCCGCATTGCCTGCGGCACAGGTGCCATCGAAGTGATCGAAGCTCAGCGCCAGGGTAAACGCCCAATGAACGCGGCTGAACTCTTGCGAGGTCTCACCTTGCCCGGTCGTCTGACCTGAACGCACAGCCGCCGGAGATGCAGGGCGAAGCACTTGCCTCACCTCTCACCCATCAACGCCGGATCGAACGGATAGGTGGTCAGGTTTTCATGGCCGTTCTCGGTCACCACGACCTGATCTTCCAGCTTGATAGAAAAGTCGCCACCTTCTTCTGCCACCAGTGCCTCGACACAAAACACCATGCCTGGCTCGACCACATAGTCAAAGGCTCCCTTGGTTGCGGTGTCAGGATAGTCGATATGCGGCCACTCATCGCAGAGGCCAACTCCGTGCATTGCACAGCCGTATTTGCGCACCTGATACTTGTCATGCAGGGTGTGCAGATTGGCCGTCAGATCTTCGAACCGCACACCGGGCTTCAGCATCTCCATATTGGTCCGGATATGCTCGACACCGTGGCGCATCGCGTCGATCATGTCCTGCCGCGGGGGTTTGTCACCGATCCACCAGGTTCGGCTGATGTCGATGCAAATGCCGTAACTGCCCACTAAATCGGTGTCGAAGGCCAGGATCTCATTGTTTTTCATGCGCCGCGCACCGCATTCCTGGAACCAGGGATTGGTGCGCGGCCCGGTGGCGAGCAACCGGGTTTCAATCCATTCACCGCCGCGCTTGATATTTTCGGCATGCAGCACGGCCCAGATATCGTCTTCGCTGACCTGACCGGTCGGCCCGTGAACGCGCGCAAAGTCTTCCATCGCCTTGACGGATGTCTCGCACGCATGGTTTGCGCAGCGCATCGCCTTTAGTTCGTCCGGGCCTTTTATGGACCGTGCCTTTTCAGTCAGTTCTTCACCTTCCATGATCTCAAAACCAACGGCTTCGAGGGCACGCGCCCCGTGTAGCATAATCTTGTCGACGGCAAGCCTCATGTTGCCCCCGCCGTGTTCCATCACGACATCGCGGACTTCACCGGCGAACCTGGCGGCAACATCGGCGCATTTGTCGCCGCCACTGAAATAGAAGAACGCGGCGCCGTTCCGCCGCTCCTTTACCAGCGGATTGAACTCGGTCAGGAACGGTGCGATCTTGTAATCCCAGATCACCATGTGCCCGTCTGCGCAAAGCAACAGCGCGCGAAACGGGTTATGCGCGTTCCAAAGCTGCATGTTCGTCGAGTCGGTCGCGTATCGTATGTTCAACGGGTCAAAGACCAGCAACGCTCCATAGTCCCGCGCGACGATGTGATCGGTCAGCCGACGCCACCGGTACTCGCGCATCGCTTGCAGATCGGGCAACTCCAATCCGGCGGCGGCCCATTCCTCAAATGCCAGCAGGGTTGGGCCGATCTCGGCCCGATCCGCATCGTTTGGCGTGTTGTCCCCGAGCCGGGCCCCACGCGTCGGGTCGATCTTGCGCGTATCGCGGTGCCATGTGTTCATGACGCACAGTCTCGACCCGCAGTCGACATTGCGTCACGCTGGTTTGCGACACCAAAGATCACTTGAAACGACACGAAAGCACGCGAAGTCACGTGAACCAACCTATTCTGCATTCGAACCTCCCCGATCCGGTTTGGCTCGACCCCAGGCGATGGAAGCTTCCCGGGATCCAGCCCCTGCCTTTGGAGGGTTGGCTGATCCGAGATGAGGTGTTCGCCGGCCAGATGGCACTTCGCAATGCGTTGATTAAGTCTCGCCAAGAAGAGGTTCACGCCCTCCTGCCCTCAGCCCACGCTGCGGCAGTCGAGTGCTATGATCTGGTGCTGGAAGCGCTCAGAAACGACGAAGGCTACGCTTGGCGTGGAAACACTATTGCGCGGCCGGATGGCGTCGCCGTACCGTTGAACCGTAGCCAACCACTCCTCACTATCGGGCAATTGACCCAATCGGACTTCTGCCTGTTGGAAAGTGGCTCAGATGGTCATGTCCTGACCGGAGCGATCCT
>JBCCWG010000060.1:0-18248 GCA_039193985.1 Pseudomonadota bacterium | reverse complement strand
CGCCCTCGGCCCCCCCCCCCCCCCCCCCCCCGGGCCCCCGCGGGGCTGGGTGGGCCCCCCCTTGGGGGGCGGGTTTTCCCCGCCCCCCACCCCCGGGGGGGGGTTTGGGGCCCCCCCCCCCCAATGAGAGATCGCGTGCCTGCGTCAAGCAGGCCCATTTTGACAGCGCCTACCGGTCCGGCAGCGGGATAAACTCCTGATCGTCGCCCTTGGGAAGCTGAAAGCGCGGATTGTCCCCCCAATCGCCCCGCGCCCAGGCTTCCTTCGCCTCCTCGATCCGTTCCTTCGAGGAGGCGACAAAGTTCCACCAGATATAGCGCGGCCCCTCCAGCGTCTCACCGCCCAGCAGCATCACGCGCGCGCCCTGCGGCCCAGCAGTCATCGACAACCGGTCGCCCGGACGGAACACCATCATACGCCCCGCCCCATAGGTCTCGCCCGCGATCTCGACCGCGCCCTCGACCACGTAAGCGCCGCGATCCTCATGATCGTCCGGTAAAGGGATCTTGGCGCCCGGTTGCAGAACCGCATCGGCATAGAACATCTCGGACGCCGTCTCGACCGGGGCACGTTCACCATAGGCGTTGCCGAGGATCAGGCGCACCTCTTTGCCCTCGCCTTCCATGAAGGGCAGCGCCTCCTTCGGCGCGTGCTGGAAGTCCGCCGCGCGATCTTCGTGATCCTTGGGCAGCGCCACCCAGGTCTGAATGCCGAAAAACGGCATCGGGTCGACCTGGGTTTCATCGTCGATCCGTTCCGAATGGGTGATGCCGTGACCCGCGACCATCCAGTTCACCGCGCCGGGTTCGATCCAGCTGTCAGTACCGAGGCTGTCGCGGTGATGCATCCTGCCCCGGTAGAGATAGCTGATCGTTGCAAGACCGATATGCGGATGCGGGCGCACATCCAGCCCCTTGGTCGGCAGAAACTCTGCCGGGCCCATCTGGTCGAAAAAGATGAACGGCCCCACCATCTGGCGCTTGGGCGCAGGCAGGGCCCGGCGCACTTCGAAATTGCCGAGGTCGCGGGCGCGCGGGATGATCACATGTTCAATCGACCGGGCGTCGTCACCGGTCGGGCAATCGGGGTCGAGGGCGGGGTTCCAACTCATGGGTCAAAGCTCCTTTTGCATGTCTTGCGAGACAGGTAGCGCAAAGCAAAAAGAAACAAAACTTTGATCAACACGCATTCAATGTGCAATTTTGCACGCGCGGAGACAGCTTGAACGGCTGCTTGTGCGTCTGGATTTCTGTGCGAATGATGGCGCATGAGGGTTCGACCACATTGGAGTGCGCGGGCGTTTCGGGTGGCCGTTGCGACCGCGGCGCTTGCGATGATCGTGCTTGCCAGCCTTGCGGTCTACGCGCCGCAAGCCCTGGTGCTGGCACGTGACGGATTTCCCAGCGCAACCTGGACCGGCGAAGGCCGCTTTGCGCGGGTCCAAGGCGTACAACAGGAAGACGCTCCGATAGCGCCAGACATTCCGCAAGCTGCTCACAAGCGCTTCACTGACAGTGGCGGGCGCGCGCTTCTCGTCGACCGGGGCGGACGGGTCGCTTTCGAAACCTACGGCGCCGGGATTTCGTCCCGGGATCGGTTGAATTCGTTCTCCCTTATCAAAAGTCTGGTTGGCGCGCTGGCGCTGAAGGCCGTTGCAGACGGGCGGATCGCACATCTCGGCACCCCACTCAGGCACATTCTCGGTCCCGATGTGCCGGATGTCACTCTCGACGACGCGCTCCGGATGCAAACCGGCCTGAAGGTAAATGGCGAACCGGCGAAACCGGTGGAGGATGCGGGTTTCTCACCCTTTTCGCCTCTTGCGGAACTGCATGTCTATGGTCTGGCATCGATCCTGCCCGATTTGAGGATAGACCCGGGCAAGCGCGGGCAATTCTCCTACCAAAGTGTAAACACCGCCCTGATCGGTGCCGCGTTGGAAGAGGTTTACCAGCGCCCCCTGCCCGAGCTTCTCTCCGAGTTCATCTGGAAGCCGGCGGGCGCGGCGGACGCGTATTGGCTCCTGCACGCAAAGGTAGATACCGCCACAGCCTATTGCTGCCTCTTCGCGCGCCCCAGCGACTGGCTGCGCGTCGGACGTTTCCTGATGAACAACGGCACGCCTGACGCGCCATTTCTCCCGGAAGAACTCTGGCGGGCGTTCCTGCTGCCGGACTTCGCCCCTGAAAAGCGCCGCGCCGGGGCCTACGGCTGGCATCTGCGCCACGACGTGCTGGATCGAAGCGGCGCCTCTGTTCGGGGTCCGTTCGCCTATTTCCTCGGGCACAATGGGCAAGTGGTCTATCTGTTGCCAGAGAGCGATACAGTCGTGGTGCGTTTCGGTCGGGAGATGCAGCTTCTCCATTCCACATTGTACGAACTGTTGGACACGGACTAGAGCAGAAATCGGTAAATCTGAGTCACTCAACGCTGCCTGAAATCAAAGATTTCAACGCGTCGAGTGATGTCGTCCGTTTCAGATAAAACCGATTTCGCTCTAAAGCGGCATCGAGCGCCACGTGCATGCCTGCCTAAGGCAACACAATCTCGTCGGGGCGGATCAGGCCAAGGATGTCGCGGGCCTGTTCGTCGAGCAAATCAAGGTCGAGATAGGTGTCCGAAAGGCGACGGGTCTTGTTTTCCAGCATGGCGACCTCTTCGGTCAACCGGTCACGCTCGGCTTTCAGGGTCGTCGCCTCGGCCTCGATCTGCACGCGCTGGAACAGGCCGAAATCGCCCTGGACGCTGGCGAACATGAAATACACGCCCAGCGCAAACATCGCGGTGAAATAGCACACTATGCCGATGGCGGGCCGTGTCAGGGTCTTGGTCATGCTCTGCCTTCTTCCGCCCTCTTCGGAGCGCTTCGGCGACCATCGCACAAAGTGATTCGGGTGTGAATCCCTTAAATCGCCCCGTGGGCCGAAATCTGCCCGCGGAGCGGTTTACCTTACGAAGCTCAGGTGATCGAGGCGCGATAGATGCCGTCGATGGTGTCGGCGATGGTCGCGTTGAATTCCTCGTCCGATTGCGCGTCGTTCAACCCCTCGGACAATGCGCGACTGAAGCTGGCGATCATCCCGTGGTTTTCGGTCAGCTTGGCGTTCGCCTCCTCGCGGCTGTACCCGCCGGAGAGGGCGACGACGCGGAGGCAGTTGGGGTGATCGATCAGCGGCTTGAAGAAGTTCGCCTCACTCGGCAGCGAGAGCTTGAGCATCACCGGGCTGGGCACCCCGTCGAGGTGCTTGGCAATCTCATCGCGCAGGATCGCCTCGGCCTCGGCCTTGTCGGCGATCTTGATATTCACCTCCGGTTCGATGATCGGGACCAGTCCGTGGCCGAGGATCTGCGCGCCAACCTCGAACTGTTGCGCGACGTTTCGGGCGATGCCGGTGGCGTTGGCCGAGTTGATGACCGAGCGCATCTTGGTGCCGAAAATACCCTTGTCCTTGGCGCGGACCAGAAGCCCGTCGAGATCGCCCATCGGCTTCATGATCTGGACGCCGTCTTCCTCGTCGGCGAGGCCTTTGTCGCATTTGAGGAACGGCACCACCCCGCGGTCGTCCCAGAGATAGCTTGCCGCCGGTTTGCCTTCGAACGCGCGATCCATCGTCATCTCGAACAGGATCGCACCGATCACCTTGTCGCCGGTGAAGGCGGGGGCGCGGACGATGCGGGCGCGCATCTCGTGGATCAGGTCGAACATTTCGGCTTCCGAGGAAAAGCGATCCTCGCCGATGCCGTAAAGCCCGAGTGCTTTGGGCGTGGAGCCGCCTGACTGGTCGAGGGCGGCGATAAAGCCCTGACCGCTGCGCATCTGTTCGGTCTGCTCTGCGACGTGTGACATGGGATCCCCTTGGTTTGACAGCGTTGCCGTCCGTCTGGGTGAGTGGGGCGAAACTGTCAACGCCGTGGGCGCTAACAGGCGGCAGAATGCCTCAATTTTGCCCCGGCGGGACAGCATCCGATGTTGTGAGCGCTGTTGTAAGGGCGTCCAGGAAAGATGCGCGCGCATAACGCTCCTCCCACGGTTTGTGGCCGCATTTGGCGAACAACACACCATTGAATTGACCCAACCGGGCGGCAAGCGGCTCGAACACACCGTCCGCGGGGTGCGGGTCGTAGTCGCCATGGAGCGCGAGGACCGGACAAGCAACGCGCGCCGCCCGCTCCAAAAGCGCGCCGGAGGTTCGGAGCGCGGCAACCTCGGCCCAGACGGACCGGTGGATATGCGCGTCGTATTGGACATCGAGATACGGAGGGCGGTCGGGTGTGTGCGCGTCCATCTTCTGGTAGAGTGCGAGGCTGCGGGCAAAAGCGGGCGGCCTGTCCCACTGTTTCTTGAGTTGGTCGAGTTCCTGCTGTTCCGCAGCGGACAGGCGGGACCGTCGCGTTTCGCGTGTCCGGTCCGCATCGTCGGCCCGAAACGGACCACTGCCCACCAGGATGACTTGCCGGACCGCGCGGGCGTTTTCGGCGGCGAAAAGCAAGGCCAGCCATGCGCCCCACGACCAGCCGATCAGATGCACCGGCGCGTACGGCTTAAGCTTGTCGCGAAGTTCCGCAACCTGCCCGGCCAGCGTGTCACGGGTCTGAAATGGTTCGAGCACGCCGAAACCGAGTACGGCCAGCGCCTCGGCCAGCGGTTGCACCTCGCCTGCGGCACCTGGCCCGCCATGAAGGACCGCGACCGTCTTGGGATCCGAGCCATGGAGACGCACGCTAGGCGCTCCGGCTCCTCAGCCCTGGTCGAGCGCGGCGACCCCCGGCAGTGTCTTGCCTTCCATCCATTCGAGGAACGCGCCGCCCGCCGTCGAGATATAGGTGAAGTCTTCCGCCACACCGGCCTTGTTCAGCGCGGCCACCGTGTCGCCGCCGCCCGCGACCGTCACGAGCGTTCCGGCGCGGGTCAGTTCGGCGGCCTTTTGCGCGGCGGCATTTGTGGCCGCATCGAAGGGCTCGATTTCGAACGCCCCCAGTGGGCCGTTCCAGATCACCGTTCTGGCGTTCCCGAACACCTCGGCGATTCTCGCCACGCTGTCCGGGCCGGCATCCAGGATCATCCGGTCGGCCGGACAGTGCTCAGTCGGCACCGTGACGCTGTCAGCATGGGCCGCGAAATCGGCCGCAGCAACCACATCGAGCGGCAAAAGAATGTCGCAGGCCGCTTCCTCCGCTTTGTCCATGATCTCGCGCGCCGTCTCGGCCATGTCGTGTTCGGCCAGCGATGTGCCGACCTCGAGGCCCTTAGCGGCAAGGAACGTGTTCGCCATGCCGCCCCCGATGATCAGCGTGTTCACCTTGCGCACGAGGTTGCCGAGAAGGTCGAGCTTGGTCGAGACCTTGGCGCCGCCAACCACGGCGACCAACGGGCGCTCGGGCTCGGTCAGCGCGCCTTCGAGGGCTTTCAACTCGGCTTCCATCAGACGACCGGCGGCGGACGGCAGGAGCCGGGCCAGCGCCTCGGTCGAGGCATGGGCCCGGTGCGCCGCCGAAAAGGCGTCATTCACATAGACCTGACCAAGGGCCGCGAGTGAGGCTGCGAAAATGCCGTCATTGCCTTCTTCGCCGGGGTGAAAGCGGGTGTTTTCCAGCAGAACGATATCTCCGGTTTCCATCGCGGCCACAGCCTTCTTGGCCGGTCCACCAATGCAGTTGTCAGCGAAGACAATCTTGTGATCGAGGATGTCCGCGACGGTGTCCTTGATCTGTGCCAGCGAGTAGTCGGGGTTTTCCTTGCCTTTCGGTCGGCCGAAATGCGCCATCAGGACCGGCTTGCCGCCCTTGCCCAGGATATCCTCGATGGTGGGCTTGATCCGTTCGATGCGCGTGGTGTCGGTCACCCTGCCGTCGTCCACCGGGACGTTCAGATCGACCCGCACCAGCACTGCTTTGCCGTCGAGGTTGATATCGTCGAGCGTTTTCCAGGCCATGGCAGTCTCCTTTGTCCCGCAAGGATCGGATGACGCCCCCGGACGCGAAGGTCAAGGCGGGGTTTCGCCGCGCGATGCGCGACGACCCGCCGGGGGAGCGCTGCTCCCCCGGACCCCCTCGAGGTATTTGAGGGCCGACGAGGGACAAGGGTTTTCCTTCCGGGCGGTGCGCACTAGGGTCCGGCTCAACCAAGAACATGGAGGGCGGCACATGGCCGAGTATGAAGACCCCGAGAACACCATTCTGATCGAGTTGAAGGACGGAACCGTCGCGATCCAGCTTTTGGCGGATGTGGCGCCCGAGCATACGGCGCGGATGAAGGAACTCGCGCGCGCCGGGGAATACGACAACGTCGTGTTTCACCGCGTAATCGACGGTTTCATGGCGCAGACCGGAGATGTCGAGCATGGCGATTTTGTCGACGGCTTCGATCTCAGGCGCGCCGGCACCGGAGGGTCGAGCCTGCCGGATGTGAAGGCAGAGTTTTCAAAAATCCCGCATGACCGGGGCACTTTGGGCGCGGCCCGCAGTCAGAACCCGAACAGCGCAAACAGTCAGTTCTTCATCAACTTTTCCGACAATCACTTTCTGAACGGGCAATACACGGTCTATGGCCGCGTGATTTCGGGCATGGAGCATGTCGATGGTATCGCGCGGGGCGAACCGCCGATGAACCCCGACCGGATGCACAGCGTAAAGGTGGCGTCCGATGCGTAAACTGGCAATTCTCGCGGCCTTTTTCGCCGCGCCCGCTTTCGCCCAGGACGGTCCCGGCCCAAACCTCGTGATCGAGATCGAGGGTGAGGCCAATGGCCGTGTCGTCATCGACATGCTCGACGACGTCGCACCGGGTCACGTAGCGCAGATCACCGAACTGGCCGAGGAAGGCGCCTATGACAACGTTGTCTTCCACCGCGTGATCGACGGCTTCATGGCTCAGACCGGCGATGTCGAGTTCGGCAAGATGGGCGGCGATATGCGCATGGCGGGCCGCGGAGGATCGGAGAAACCGGACCTTGCCGCCGAGTTCTCGGACGTGCCTTTTGACAGGGGCATCGTTGGTATGGCGCGGGCGCAGGACCCGAACTCGGCCAATAGCCAGTTCTTCATCATGTTTGATGAGGAATATTTCCTGAACGGCGATTACACCGTCGTCGGACGCGTGATCGAGGGGATGGAGATCGTCGACAGCATCAAGCGTGGCGCCGGGCAAAACGGGTCAGTGATCGGTCAGCCGGATGTCATGAAAACGGTCACGGTCGAGCGCTGATCGCTTGAACAACACGCGCGCCATCCTGCTGATGACCGGCGCGATGGCCGCGTTCGCGCTGGTCGACATGTTCGTCAAACTGGCCAGCGACGGGCAAAGTGCGGGGCAGATCATCGCCCTGACCTCGGTTCCGGGCTTCGTGTTGTTCGCAGTCTGGGAGCACCTGCGTGGCGGGCGCCTGTGGCGGCGCGATGCACTCCATCCTGTTCTGTTGATCCGGACGGCGGGCGAGGTCATCGGCTCGATCGGGATCGTTATGGCTCTTGCGCTGGCGCCGCTGGCGAGTGTGACGGCGCTTGGGCAGGCACAGCCTTTGGCAGTGACCCTGGGTGCGGTTCTCTTTCTGGGCGAGAAGGTCGGGTGGCGGCGCTGGACGGCGGTGGTGCTGGGCTTTCTCGGCGTGCTCATCATCCTGCGGCCGGGCTTGGGGGCGTTCGATCCGAACCTGCTTTGGGTGCTTTTGTACATTTTCGGTCTTGCCGCGCGCGATCTGGCCAGCCGGTTGATCCCGGCCGGGGTGTCGACCCAATTCGCGGTAGCGTGGGCGATGGTACCGATGGCGCTGGCCGGTGCAGCGATGATGCCGTTTCAGGGTGGCTGGCATCCCGTGGACGCACTGGGTGCGCTCTATCTTGCCGGGGTCACATTGTCCGTCGCAGCCGCGCTCTGGATGATCACCACGGCGCTCAGGATGGGCGAGGTTTCGTCCGTTGCGCCCTTTCGCTACACGCGAATTCTGTTCTCGCTGGCGATCGCGTTTGTCGTCTTCGGGGAACGCCCGGACATCTACACCTGGGCCGGGGCCGGGCTGATCGTTGGTGCCGGGCTTTACTCCTATTGGCGCGAAATGCGGGTGAAAGCTTCGGCCTGACTCTGTTGCCTTTGTGGAAGGCTTTGCTATAGCAGCGCTGACGTCAGTTTTGGGAGCGCTAACATGAGCACGATCATCGACATTCACGCCCGCGAAATCCTCGACAGCCGGGGCAACCCGACCGTTGAAGTCGACGTGACCCTGGAAGACGGCACGATGGGCCGCGCCGCCGTGCCCTCGGGCGCGTCCACCGGTGCCCATGAGGCCGTCGAGAAACGCGATGGCGACAAGGCGCGGTACATGGGCAAAGGTGTGCTGGACGCGGTTGAGGCCGTGAATGGCGAGATTGCCGATGGGCTGGTCGGCTTTGACGCGACCGAGCAGGAAGGCATCGACGCGGCCATGATCGAGATGGACGGGACGGCCAACAAGGGACGGCTGGGCGCCAATGCCATCCTCGGGGTGTCTCTGGCAACCGCGAAAGCGGCGGCGGATTACACCGCGCAACCGCTTTACCGCTATGTCGGCGGCACCGCGGCGCGGGTTCTGCCAGTGCCAATGATGAACATCATCAATGGCGGTGAACACGCTGATAATCCTATCGATATCCAGGAATTCATGATCATGCCAGTCAGCGCGGAGAACATCCGCGAGGCAGTCCGCATGGGGTCGGAAGTGTTCCACACGCTGAAAAAGGAACTGTCGGCAGCAGGGCTATCGACCGGCATCGGCGACGAAGGCGGCTTTGCGCCCAACCTCGACAGCACACGGGACGCGCTCGACTTTATTCTGCAAGCCATCGACAAGGCGGGCTATCGGCCGGGCGAAGACATCCACCTCGCGCTCGATTGCGCGGCGACCGAGTATTTCGAGGATGGTGAGTACGTGCTTGCGGGCGAAGACCTCAAACTGTCGAGCAGCGAGATGGCCGAGTATTTGCAAAAACTGGTGACCGACTACCCGATCATCTCGATCGAAGACGGCATGGCCGAAGACGACTGGGACGGTTGGGCGACGCTGACCGCCCTGATCGGGGAGCGCGTGCAGCTGGTGGGCGATGACCTGTTCGTCACCAACCCCGAACGTCTGGCATCCGGGATCGACGCGGGCACCGCGAACTCCCTCCTCGTCAAGGTCAACCAGATCGGCACTTTGAGCGAGACGCTCGATGCGGTGAACATGGCCCATCGCGCGCGCTATACCTGCGTCATGAGCCACCGCTCGGGCGAGACCGAGGATGCCACCATCGCCGATCTGGCAGTTGCCACCAATTGTGGGCAGATCAAGACCGGGTCGCTTGCGCGATCGGACCGATTGGCCAAGTACAACCAGCTGATCCGGATCGAAGAGGCGCTGGACGACACGGCGGTCTATGCCGGCACGTCGATCCTGCGGTAACAAGGCGGCGCGGTACCAACATGGGAGTGTCGGCGACCGCGCCTGTCCCGCACTTGCAAGCGGGCATTCAGAGCCAGATGCGCGGCGACCGGCGAGCCGCTTCGAACCTGCGCTGAAATGCGGCGCGCTTTTCCTGAGCATCGGGGCGGCGATGGCGTTTGTCTGATCGTCCGAACATGGGTGCTTCCTTTGGTTTGACCGTTCTGCTGATACCGTCCAGACTGCGGTGACAGCGGGTGCGCAGATATCGGACAGATGTCCCGATCAAGGGCGCGCATGCTTGAAAGACGTGGGACAGATGTCCCGCAGCGCGGGGGCAAACGATGCGGCCGGTACATTTCGCCACCACCCATGACGGGCTCTCGCTTGCCTGGTCCCGGTCTGGCACGGGACCGTCACTGGTGAAAGCAGCCAACTGGCTGACGCATCTCGAATACGATTTCGGAAGCCCGGTCTGGTCGCACTGGGCCGCGTTCTTCGAGACCAATTTCGACTATGTGAGATATGATGAGCGGGGATGCGGGCTGTCTGACCGGGCGACGGGCCAACTCGATCTGGACAGCTGGACCGACGATCTGACACGGATCGTCGAGGCCGCTGCCCCGCCCAAACCGTTTGTGCTATTTGCGATGAGTCAGGGCACCGGCGCGGCGGTCCGGTATGCCGCGCGCTATCCTGAACACGTGTCGCACCTGATCGTGATCGGTGGGTATGCGCGCGGTGCGTATTGCCGGGGTGATGACAAAGGCGCCGCGCTTTACCGTGCCATGGTCGATGTCTTTCGCGCCGGCTTCGACGAGAGCAACCCGGCCTTTCGCGAGGTTTTCACGAAACGCTTCGTGCCCAAGGAAGACCCGGAAAAGATCGCCTGGTTCAACGATCTTTGCAGACGGGCGACGAACGCGGACGTTGGCGCGCAGCTGATTGATGCGCGTGGGTGGATGGACGCCAGCGATGCGCTTTCCAAGGTCAACTGCCCGACGCTAGTTCTGCACGCACGGGATGACGGGGTGGCCCCTTTGTCGGAGGGCCGCTACCTCGCTCAGCACATTCCGGGCGCGACGTTTCAAGTGCTCGACAGCCAGAACCATATCCTTCAGGCCTGCGAACCGGCCTGGGATGCGGCCTGCCAGGCGATGCTGGACTTCGTCGGCAGGCAACAGGAGACGGAAGACTATGGCCTTACGCCGCGCGAGCAGGCGATCCTCGCCGAGATCGCCAATGCCAAATCGAACAAGGACATCGCCCGCGTTCTGAACGTCAGCGAAAAAACCGTGCGCAATCATGCCACGCATATTTTCGCGAAACTGGGTGTCACGACCCGCCAGGAAGCCATCGTCAAGATGCAGCAGCCGGGCAAATGACCGCCGAAGAGATCATCACCCAGCTTGGCCTCGCCCCGCACCCCGAAGGCGGTTGGTATCGGCAGACCTGGGTCGCAGAGGATGGGCCGCGGGCCAGCGGCACCTGCATCTACTTCCTGCTGCAGGCGGGCGAGCGAAGCCACTGGCACCGGGTCGATGCCACCGAGATCTGGCACTTCTATGCAGGCGCACCCTTGGTGTTGCGCATGGCCTCGACTGAGAACGGCCCGGCAAACCGACACCTCTTGGGGCCCGACTTGGCGGCAGGTCAGGCCCCTCAGGCGGTTGTCCCCATCCACGCATGGCAAAGCGCCGAGACCACCGGCGACTGGACGCTTGTCGGCTGCACCGTGTCGCCCGGTTTCACCTTTGACGGTTTCGAACTGGCCCCGCCCGGCTTTGACATTCCCGACGCCTGAGACGGGCTTGCGTCCCTTGAGCGGGGGCGGTATCAGACCCACCGGCGGGTGATTAGCTCAGTGGTAGAGCGCTTCGTTCACATCGAAGATGTCAGCAGTTCGAATCTGTTATCACCCACCATGCCCTCTCCCTGAACAAACGTGCTAGACGCAGCAAACGGTGCCGACCGATCTCCAGTTCAAAGGTCGCTCTTGGCAGGACATTTCGTGATACCCCGATGCGAAACGTGCTTGAAACAAACGAAGCAATAAGTCGCCAACCCTGAAAAACCCCTGAAACACGCGCCCTTCATGTCGCCAGCATCGAAACTCAAACAGGACTCTATACCGATGCTGAAGACAACTCTCACTGCCGCCGCACTTGTGCTGGCCGCGACCGCTACCATCGCCGACGACGTGCGTACGGCGCCTGTCAAATCCCACCCCTCCCAAGGGGACGTCAAAGTCGTGGAAGGTGCGACCGCCCGCCTTGCCACACACGAAGACGGCATTTTCGTCAACATGGACACCAATGCCTTGACCCCCGGCAATGTCCACACGCTCTGGCTTGTCGTCATCAACAATCCGGCCGCCTGCGAAGGCGAAAACTGTACGTCCAAGGACGTGCTCAAACGCTCCGAGATCGTCGACAGTGACGTCGGCTATGCTGGCGGCGTCATCGTTGGCGAAGACGGCACTGCACGTTTCGCCTATCATCAGGGTGAAGGCGCGCTGAACGGCGGCTGGTTCGGTGCCGGGCTCAAGGCTTCGGATGCTGCCGAGGTCCATCTGGTCGTCAACGATCATGGCCCGGTCATCGAAGGCCGCGTCGACCGGATGCTTGCCACCTATCGCGACGGATGCACCGACGAGAGCATCCCAGGGCCGATGCCCGACACCGCGCGCGCACAAGGAGAAGCTGGCCCGAACCAGTGCCGCCTGATGCAGTTTGCCATCTTCAAACCTGAAATGCCGGCAAGCTGATCCGCCTCACATCGGCTGTCGCTGTTTTTGCAGCGACAACCGTTTCACTGCATAGCCCGTGGCGCAGGACGACACGGGCATGTTGAGGTCCGCAAAACACTCCAACCTCATACCTTACGGCAGCTTTCGACGCTTGCCACAAATGTAAGCCTCCAACGCGTCGGCCCGGCCGATGCTGGCAACTTCGTCGCGCACCGATTGCTTGAGGTACCCTTGCGGCAGGTTGCGCCGCGCTAGTTTTTTCAGTCTCAGCATTACCATAGGTCGGTCCTCCGAGTGGGTTTTGGGCGATGGGGCAGGCCCATGTCGCGCGCGAGGTGAGGGTCGCTTTGCGCCTCGGCGATCGCGCGCCATGTCCGACGCTGTTTTGTGTCGTCCTGTAGCCGTTTGGCGAGGCTGTGAAGAGATCTGAACATGTCGGTTCTCCTTGATTCGGTTCATCTTAGCTGTCACCGTACGACCTCAAGTGAACTTGAGGTAAATGAAAAAATGTCAATCCAGCTATGAAAATGACTGATCTGACTGTGGGTGAGATGGCAGCGCGGTCCGGCGTGCCCGTGTCGACTATCCATTTTTATGAGGCCGAGGGGCTGATCGAAAGCTGGCGAACGCCCGCGAACCACCGCCGCTATGACCGGCGCGAGTTGCGCCGCGTGGCCATTGCGCGCGTGGCCCTTACCGTTGGCGTATCGCTGAAAGAGGTGCGCGAGGTTTTGGAACGCGTGCCGCGTGATAAGGCGGTCAGTAAGGACGACTGGGCGCGCGCGGCCGAGCCCTGGGCTGGACTGCTCGAAGAGAAGATCATGCTCTTGCAGCGGCTTCGGGACCAGATGGGCTATTGCATCGGTTGCGGGTGTCTCTCGCTGGAGAGTTGCCCGCTTTACAACGCCGACGACGCGCTTGGCCGGAACGGTGCCGGCGCGCGCCGATGGATCGGAGCGGCAGGTGAACGCGCATAGCCTCTTGCCCGGCTGCGAGCGACCGGTTACACGATGCGCGGCGGGCGATTAGCTCAGTTGGTAGAGCGCTTCGTTTACACCGAAGATGTCGGGAGTTCGAGTCTCTCATCGCCCACCATAGCACCTATGTTTGGTTTACGTTCTGCGCGTACTTCTAAGCGCGCCGCAACAAAGACGCGAAAGTCGGTTGCCGTTTCGGGCTTACCGCGTGATACCCGGAGGGCCGTTCCGCCGAACTTGCGCAAGCTGGGACCCGATGCGTTCACCGAAAGATACAGCCGACAGGGCAAGCGCGTTCAGCAGGCAGCGTGCCTTTGACACGTCATTCCTGATCCTACTGGCCATCTCTGTGTTTGCCGCAGCCGCTGTCGCCTGGCTGAAAGGGCCATGGCGGGTGGCCGAAATCGCCGTGGCGTATCTCGGATTCCTCGCGATCCTTACGCCCAAGATCCTCTGCGGGTTTTTCGTTGCGGCGTCGATTCCCATCCTTGTTCCGAGAGAAGCATTGACCCGCTGGCTCGGACGCGAAAGCGGACTACGTGGGCTTCTCGCGGCAAGCATCGCAGGTGCGCTTGTGCCCGGCGGACCGATGATGATCTTTCCGCTTGCCGCAAGTCTGCTGGCCTCGGGTGCGACGGTGGCGGTGGTCATCAGTTTCGTGACCGCCTGGAGCCTTTACGGTCTAAACCGCACCATAATCTGGGAGATGTCGTTCCTGCACATCGACTTCGTGCTTTTGAGGGTCGCGCTTTGCCTGCCCTTTCCAGTGTTGGCGGGCTGGTTGGCGTCGAGGGTTTTCAGATGAACATCCTCGTTGGAACACTGGTCTTGATGATGCTGGCCGGATGGGTCTGGCGACGCCTCGGAACGGATGCCAATCGCGCAGAGGCTTATTCAGGTGTCAGGCGGATGATCGTGACGAACGCACCCCGGCTGGTGATCGCGCTTATCAGTGCTGGGCTCTTTGCCGAACTCCTGCCCGAGGATGTCGTGCGAAAATACTTGGGCGAAACCTCCGGTTTTGGCGGTGTCCTGCTGGGCACTTTTCTGGGCGTTGTCACACCCGGCGGCGCATTTGTCAGCTTCGCTCTTGCTGCCGGCGCTACACAGGCCGGTGCGACAACGCCTGCTTTGGTGGCCTACCTGGCGTCCTGGGCGCTTTTCGCACTGACGAAAGTTGTGGCCGAGGAGATGGCTTTTCTCGGACCCCGGTTCTTGGTGCGGCGCGTTCTCGTCACCGTGCCGATCCCGGTGATGACCGGTGGCATGGCGCTCTTGATCTGACGATCGCGCCATTCTCAGCGTCGTACCAAGGCAAGCTTGCGCCCACTGCATAGCAGATTTGCGGCCCCGCGACGACTTACCACGTGCAAAGTGACGACCATTCCGTTAGGAGGTAGTTTAACGCTGAACTATTTTCGCACGACGGGAGGAAAGACCCTATGGCCGCCAAACGCGCCACGCGATCGACGCGCAAGTCAAACGCGTCGAAAGAAGAACTGCTCAAATACTATCGGGAAATGCTGCTGATCCGCCGGTTCGAGGAAAAGGCCGGTCAGTTGTACGGCATGGGTCTCATTGGCGGGTTCTGTCACCTCTATATTGGACAAGAAGCCGTGGTGGTCGGCCTCGAGGCCAACACCGAGGACGGCGACAAACGTATCACGACCTACCGTGACCACGGCCACATGCTGGCCTGCGGGATGGACCCCAAGGGGGTGATGGCCGAGCTGACAGGCCGCGAAGGCGGATTGTCCAAGGGCAAGGGCGGCTCGATGCACATGTTCTCGAAAGAGGCGCATTTCTACGGTGGCCACGGCATCGTGGGGGCCAACGTGCCACTTGGTGCCGGTCTCGCCTTCGCCGACAAATACAAGGGCAATGACCGCGTGACCTTCACCTATTTCGGCGACGGTGCGGCCAACCAGGGCCAGGTCTATGAGACCTACAACATGGCCCAGCTGTGGGATTTGCCCGTGGTCTTCGTCATCGAGAACAACCGCTACGCCATGGGCACCTCTGTCCAGCGCGCCACCAAATCGCCCAGCCTCTGGGAACGGGGTGCCGCCTACGGGATCAAAGGCGAAGAAGTTGACGGCATGGACGTGCTGGCCGTGAAAGAGGCCGGCGCGCGCGCGATTGAGCACTGCCGTGCGGGCAAAGGCCCCTACATCCTCGAGGTCATGACGTATCGCTACCGCGGTCACTCGATGTCGGACCCAGCCAAGTACCGGACCCGCGACGAAGTGCAGAAGATGCGCGAGGAACGCGACGCCATCGAACAGGTGCGCAAACGCCTGCTCGACACCGGCGCGTCCGAGGACGAACTCAAAGCCATCGACAAAGAAATCAAGGACGTGGTCAACGAAGCCGCCGACTTCTCCAAGGAAAGCCCCGAGCCCGCGCTAAGCGAGCTTTGGACCGACATCGTGATTGAAGAAAATGCATGATCGAGGGCATTCTTCCTGTCCTGGCAGCGGCCACATTGGCCGTCTGTTTGGTGCCAGCCCTCTTCGCGACTCTGGTCATGCGGCAGGCGTTTCGGCACCAGGTACAGTTTCTGTGGATCTACCTGGTCAACGCCATCCTGGGGCTCGTTGCACTGGCTGGCAAACTGACCTTCGACTTCGGCGCGTGGGTCAGCATGTTCGACGTTGCAACGGGCGTAACCGACATGCTGGCGTATCACGCCGCTCTCCTTGCGGCCTACGTTGTTTTTATCCGGGAACCAGAAAGCGGTCGCATTCTAATTTTTCCGTGGCTGACAATCGTGGCCCTCAAGGTTGTGATCATCCTCGCAGCACGCAGCGCTTCATTCTATCTGGGCCTGTGGCCCTTCACCTGACAATCACTCAAAGCTCGCAAGGGTTTAACCATGGCAACTGAAATTCTCATGCCCGCCCTCTCTCCGACAATGGAAGAAGGCACGCTCGCCAAATGGCTCGTCAAGGAAGGCGACACTGTGTCGTCGGGCGACATTATGGCCGAGATTGAAACCGACAAGGCGACAATGGAGTTCGAAGCCGTCGATGAAGGTATCGTCGGCAAGATCCTGATCGGCGAGGGCACTGAAGGCGTGAAAGTGAACACGCCCATCGCTGTGCTCGTCGAAGACGGCGAAAGCGCTGACGATGTTGCAGCACCCGCTGCCGCACCGAACGCCGCGCCGGTTGAAGAGGCTCCGCATGCCGCCGCACCGGCCACCGCCCCTGCCGCAGTTGCAAGCGTAGACCGCACGCCGGATTACCCCGAAGGCACCGAAATGGTCTCGACCACAGTCCGCGAAGCGCTGCGTGACGCGATGGCCGAAGAAATGCGCGCCGACGACATGGTGATGCTGATGGGCGAAGAGGTTGCCGAGTATCAGGGCGCCTACAAGGTCAGCCAGGGCCTGCTTGATGAGTTCGGCGCCCGTCGCGTGGTCGACACGCCGATCACCGAGCATGGCTTTGCCGGGATCGGCGTCGGCGCAAGCTGGGGTGGTCTGAAGCCCATCGTCGAGTTCATGACCTGGAACTTCGCGATGCAAGCTATTGACCACATTATCAACTCTGCCGCTAAGACGCTCTATATGTCAGGTGGCCAGATGGGCTCGCCCATCGTGTTCCGCGGCCCGAACGGTGCGGCGGCCCGCGTCGCCGCCCAGCACAGCCAGGACTATGCAGCGTGGTACGCCAGCGTGCCCGGCCTCCGCGTCGTGCAGCCTTACTCGGCGGCGGACGCGAAGGGATTGCTGAAACAGGCGATCCGCGACCCAAACCCGGTCGTGTTCCTTGAGAATGAGATTCTCTACGGTCAGTCCTTCGACGTGCCCAAGCTCGACGATTTCACCATTCCCTTCGGCAAGGCCCGCATCTGGCGCGAGGGTGAAGACGTCACCATCGTCAGCTGGGGTATCGGCATGAACTACGCGCTCGAGGCCGCTGATGAGCTTGCGAAAGAGTGTATCGCCGCCGAAGTCATTGACCTTCGCACGCTGCGTCCGCTCGACATGGCAACTGTAATTGAGAGCGTGAAGAAGACGAACCGCTGTGTGACCGTCGAAGAAGCCTGGCCCGTGGCCAGCATGTCCGACCACATCGGCTCGGAAATCATGCGCGAAGCGTTCGACTACCTCGACGCGCCGGTCCTGAAGTGCACGGGCAAGGACGTGCCCATGCCCTACGCGGCGAACCACGAGAAACTGGCGCTAACCAGCACGAAAGAAGTCATCGATGCCGTCAAGGCGGTGACCTACAAGTGATGGAAGTCCACGGTGTCGATATGACCCGCGAAGCCTATCGCATCTCGGCCCCGGTTAATGGGGTCGAGGTCAAAGGCTTCCTGCCGGAAGGCGTGGTCATGGAAGCACTGGGGATCAACCGTCGGCCCGGCCACGGCGAGGTTTACGCCTGGCTTGAGAAACATTCGGCAGCCATTTCGGCTGCCCTGAAGACGAAGACATCCGGCGGCGTGCCGAAAGCGCCCTATGACCGGATTGATATTGCGGAGGAATTCTGATGCCCACCGAGATCCTGATGCCAGCGCTCTCCCCCACGATGGAGGAAGGCACGCTCGCCAAGTGGCTCGTCAAAGAGGGTGACACCGTGTCGTCCGGCGACCTCCTCGCCGAGATCGAGACGGACAAGGCGACAATGGAGTTCGAGGCTGTCGACGAAGGCGTGGTCGGGAAAATTCTCGTCGCCGAAGGCTCGGAAGGCGTGAAGGTCAACGCGCCGATTGCCGTCCTGCTGGACGACGGTGAAAGCGCTGACGACATCGGTGAGGTAGCGAGCGCGCCTGCTGCCTCTGAAAGTGCGCCTGCTCCGGCCGCCGAGCCGGAACCTCAAACCGCCGCACCGGCCCCTGCACCGGCCGCGCCAGCCGCTGCTGACGGCAAACGGATCTTCGCATCCCCCCTCGCCCGCCGTATCGCCAAGGACAAGGGCCTCGACCTGAGCCAGATCAAGGGCACCGGCCCCAAAGGCCGCATCGTCAAGGCCGACGTCGAAAACGCCAAGCCCGGCGCCGCGCCAGCCGCCGCTGCTGCCCCTGCCGCCACCGCGGCTCCAGCCGCAGCGCCGGCCGGTCCGTCAACCGACGCCGTCATCCGCATGTACGAGGGTCGCGAGTACGAAGAGATCAAGCTCG